>CAZRWU010000072.1:0-14361 GCA_964603915.1 uncultured Rhodospirillaceae bacterium | reverse complement strand
CGCCGGCCTCGCCGATCAGAACCGGATTGTTCTTGGTCCGGCGCGAGAGAACCTGGATAGTGCGGCGGATCTCCTCGTCGCGGCCGATGACGGGATCAAGCTTGCCCTCGGCCGCCGCCGCCGTCAGATCGCGGGCGTACTTCTTCAGCGCGTCGTAGGAGTCCTCCGCCGTGGCGGTGGAAGCCTTGCGCCCCTTGCGGATATCCTCGATCGCGTGGTTGAGATTCTGCGCGGTGACTCCGGCTTCGGCGAGCACTTTCGCCGCCGCCGTTCCCGCCGCCAGAACCAGGGCCAGCAGCAGTCGCTCGGCGGACACGAAGCTGTCTCCCGCCTTCTGGGCGATCTGCTCGGCCTGTTCGAACAGGCGGCCGGTCTCGCCGGCCAGATACACCTGACCAGCCCCTGGGCCCTCCACCTTCGGCAGCTTGGCAAGCTCCGCCTCGGCGCCGCGCAGGGCCTTGGCCGGATCGCCCCCGGCGGCACGGATCAAATTCGCCGCCAACCCTTCCTTGTCATCCAGCAATACCTTGAGAATGTGCAGCGGCGTGAGTTGCTGGTGGCCGCTGCGCATGGCGAGCGTCTGCGCGGACTGAATGAAGCCTTTCGAGCGCTCGGTGTATTTTTCAACATCCATTGTTTGGAATCCCCTCCATCAAGACGAAGCCCTGCGTCCCTTCTCGAGGCAACGCCGAACTCCTCACAACCTCTGGTTTCCGGATGTAAATATGGACCGAGGTTTCAGCGGCGCAACGGCGTGGTCAACCTCATTTCGGCACCAGTTCAGCAACCAGCGCATCGATTTCTCGGCTGATCCCGGTCTGACGCAGCACCTCACGGATCATTTGTCGGGCGCGAACGAAATAGATCCCCGGCGGCAGTATCACGTCGCCGGCAATGCGCTCGGCTTCCAGAGCCGCGCGCATCAGCGACAGATGCGATGGGATTGTCGAGTCGAAGCGCGGAATCGGCAATTCGAAAATCAGCTTGTTGAAATCACGCGCGCCCCAGCGGCCACGCGATTGCAAAGCGGCGATCCGGCCCCGGATCGTTTCACTGTTGAGGACCCCGGTGACGTAAAGCGCTTCCGAGTAGCGGTGGAAGGCGGCCCAATACAGCTTGTGATCAATGACCGCCTGCCGATCCTCGACAATCGCGGCGGAGAGCAGTTGACCCGATTTGGCGTAGACCACACGCACCGGCGCCGGCGGCAGTTGTCGCCTTAACGCTTCATGGTAGTTCCATCGTTGCTGCAACGACAGTTTGTTGCCGCGCCCATGATACACCCACAACCGCTCCGCCGCCTCAAGCCAGCGAGCCAATCCGGGATAACCCTTTTCCTGCGCCGCGGCTGAATCCAGGATCTCTCTATCGGTCTCGTCCCAGGGCACGACGGCGAGCGCGGCGCCGAGGACGCGATAGGGCGCCACCGACTCGCCGAGGTAAAGGGGGCGGAGGAACCGCGCCTCCACGGCATGCCGAAGCGGCGGCAGGTTATACCACGGGTACTTCTCCCGCTTGCCCGGACGGCTTTCCACCAGCGGCAGCAACGGGTTGCCGCCAAGGCGCCCCGTCTCCACGCGCGCGACCACGCACAAGCGCCGCGGCACCATCGTCGCCCCCTGCCGGAAGCTGCGGTTATAGGCGGAACGGCCGGAAAACTGGGCCTTTCCCGGCCACGGCGCGGGACGGTGACGCAGGGTCGCCCTGGCCTCGTTTGCCGATGCGTCGCGGCGTCGCAAACGTCCCGTATGCAGCGTAATCAGGTCGGGAAGCTTTCCCGCTGCTCGGCGCTCGGCAAACAGCACGGCCGACGGAACGGGAAACAGGGGTTGAACCGTTTCGTCGAACGCCCAGGCTTCCCCAAAACGAACCTCGACGGCGCCGAATTGACCCTTGCGAAAGCCCGCGAACTGGCCGCGGTTAAGGGCTCCGTAAGGCATGACGAAGGCGATCTTGCCTTGCGGCTTGAGGTAGAGTTCAGCGCAGCGCGCAAAGAAGTACGCCGACAGGTCGTGATGCGCCGCCACCCGGCCGCCGGACCATAAACCGCGCCGCCGGCACTCCTCGCGGAAAGTGCGCTGCAAGGCGGGCGCCATGTAGCGGAACGAAAGCCAAGGCGGATTGCCGACGATAACATCGGCGCGTTGGGCGTCCGACGAGAGCCAGAGCGGGCGGCTGAGGTTGCGCGCGACGTAGCCCCAGATGTGATCGCGCCCGCTGCGACGCAAGCTGCGAATGTGGCTGTAGGTGGTGACGAGGATGCCAACATCGACGCTGGAGCATACATTCTCGCGCGAAAGCCAAGCACGGAACGCTTCGTCACTGGCATTATGGTCGCTCATGTCGAGCATGGTCTTGACGGTGTCGTCGAAGCGCGCCGGATCATTGGCCAGCGCCTCGGGAAAATGCAGGTCCGGCCCATCGGGAACGCTGATGACGACATCGAGGTGAGCGAACATCTGCCGGGTGTTCCACTGCAGCGAGTCGCCGAGGTAAACGGGCAGCGCGATCGCTTCGGGCCGGTTGCGGAGCCGATCCTCGCCGAGCGCGAGCAGGTAGCTGACCCGCGCGACAAGCACGGCGACCGGATGAACATCGATGCCGATCACCTGCTCCAGGCATTTGCGCAGCGCTTCCGCCGCGCTCAGTCGGGCATCGTCGGCGGCCGCGAAGAATCGTCGAACAGCATGAAACAGAAAACTGCCGGAACCGCAGGCAGGATCGAGAACGCGTTGTTCGAGAGGAGAGTCGATGGCCCGGGCGCAGATCCGCGCCGCCAGCCAGTCCGGCGTGAAGTACTCGCCAAGATCATGCCGTTGATCAGGATCGATCAGGGACTCGTAAAGAATTTTGAGGACATCATGATCGACATCTTCAAGACGGAAACGGGCCACTTGACGGGAGATGCGCGTGATGAGTTCCCCTCCCCGCTCAGCCAACAGCACCCAATCGAAGAAATCGGATTCCACAGCGCCAGAGATCCCGGCTTGATGGAACGCACGTCCGGACAGCAGATCCTCAGGCCCCGGCAGCGGGATCGCCAGCACGCGCATCGCCATCGTCTTGGCGACCGCCGTCAAATACGTGTGTTGCAGAAACAACACATCTGCATCGATCCGGCTGCCATACACGATTGCGAGAAAATTGGCCCAAAGCTGCCGCTTGAGCTGGACTTCCGGGCGCTCTTTGACATCGTTCCACAGTTCGGCGAGGCTGGCGAGGGCCCTGCGATAGGCAAGGCTTTCGCGTCCCAGTTCAACTCTGACGACGGTCGGCTCGGGGATCAGATCCGGTTGAAGCGAAACAGCCGAATCCAGCCAAAGCAGCAATCCTCCCGGATCCTCCAGAGAGGTTTTGTAGCCGGGGAGTTCGATCAGATTGCCGTTCTCGATCTCGTAGGCGAGAAAATCCGCGCCGTCGGTCGCAATGCCGATGAAGCGCTCGCCGGTCTCGTGCTCTCGCTCGGGCAAATAGCGGCCGAGTTCCTCTTCGGCAGTGCGCCGCTCGCGACGAAGATCGCGTTTGAACTCGAACACGGTCTGGCCGAGAAGAGCATCGAGACGTCCCCGAACTTCGGGCATATGACGCTCGAATTGAATGTCGGTGCTGCTTGCGCCGAGGCCATAGACGAGGATTTCATACATCAGCGCCCTGATTTTCTCGTGTCCAGGACGGCTTGCCAGTTCGAAAACGATCTCCGTCAAGCGACGCGGTGAAAGCGGCATACATTATATCCCCAAAAGACGGGGAATGCGGCGTTTTGCATTCTTACGGCCGGGAGTATGATCCGACGTCACTCTTCGCGACGATCAAGCTTCCGGCGCCACCGGCTTCCACACCTCGCGCGGGTTGTTCAACATCGGACGACCCGCCAGACGACCATCCGGATCACGGAGCGATATCCGCTGACGAGTTGGATGGGCGTGTGGCGGGTCGGAAGACAACAACGGGAAAAAGCGCCTTGCTTTGGGTGGCCGCCTTTCGCTTTCCGATTCTGTTCCGCGAAAGCACCCGAAGCAAGCAGTTAGAATGATCCCGTCACTCCGACGGTAAATACATTTTCGGTAAAATCGGCAGAAGCCAAGTCAGAATCCCGCTTCTGAAAGTTATAGCTGAGAGTTGCCGCCAGAGTCTTGTATAATCCATAGTCAAGGCCGACATTTGCGCGGTAGATATTGTCCACCCTGTTGAACTGGTCTTCATAGGAATAACTTGCTCCAAAGAATCCGCGCGTTCTCAACCCAAGTTGCCGCGACCAGTTGCCGGCGAAGAAATAGGTTTTTTCATCATCCCCTTCCGGTTGCTGCTGTTCAATGAGAAGCCCGGCGCTCAGGCCATAGACGTTCCGGCCCTGGGTCGTTGAAAAGCCCGCGCGAAAATCGCGGTTGTAGGTTGTGGTATTGTCGATCGATCCGCGAAAGGTGGGGTCGAACGCAAACCCTGTGCGCGTATCGATGAACTCTCCCGTCAGAGGGTCGATGCGAAGAAACGCAGTGGACTGCGCGAGCGTTCGCGTTCCTGTTGTCAGCCCTTCCGCGTAGTTCGCGAACATTGATGTTCGAGGCGTCGGTGCATAAATGGCGTTCAAACTGCCGCTGGCGCGCTCGTACCGCCGTCCGACCGTCGCCGTGACGTCGAGGCGCGGGCTGGGATTCCATCGCGCTCCGGCAGCGAACGAGGGACTGCTGATGCGGTTCGCGGCGATACCGTCGTCGAAATAATCCCATCCGACCGCACCCAGCGCGAACAGCTGGTACGTCAGCGGGTAGAAGTATGTGAATTCGACTGTCGCCGTATCAAGATCGTCCCGATCTTGCCGGGTTTCCTTGGAGCCGGAAACCTCGAAGTTCCATGGACCGTACCGCGATGTTTCTGGACCGCTGGCAAGATTGAGGCCAAGCGCGTTGATCACCGTCAGATCCTCGCGTTCGCTGAAGGCGTCAATCACATCGAACTCTTTGGTTCCCTCGAAAGTGGTCGCGAACGTGTAGCGCAGCTGTGCGCTGGCCAGATCGCCGAACCGGAGCGGGACGTAGGGGCTGAAGCGGAAGGTAACGACCGGGACAGTATCCGTAAGCACGAAAGGAGAGCTGGATGTTTCATTGCCGAAGCCGGTATTCTGCTGTGAA
This sequence comes from uncultured Rhodospirillaceae bacterium, assembly GCA_964603915.1. Classification (GTDB taxonomy): domain Bacteria; phylum Pseudomonadota; class Alphaproteobacteria; order Rhodospirillales; family Defluviicoccaceae; genus REEP01. The sequence goes on along the minus strand of CAZRWU010000072.1, from coordinate 9,232 downwards.
ATGGATAAGCCTGTATCAATGAACAACAAGTTCGGCGCTGCTTCGATTGTCGCCGTTCCCACCGCATTGATATAGGTATCGAAGCCTTCGGAGGCGCCAAGCAGGTTGTCTCCGAAAACGTTCTGATGCGCGAGATTCAAGGTGGCGTCCAAACCGCCAAAGAACCGCGGCGTCGTGCCGCGAATGCCGATCCCCGGACTGATGGTGGTGATCAGCGCGCTGTCCTTCAACTCGCTGGGAGCGAGGCTGACGTTGTCGGTAAAGGTCAGGTAGGCGCCTGCGGTCAAAGTTGTTTCCCACGTGCCGGAAAAGGCGCCTTGTGGAATCAGCAGCACATCTCCGGGCGCCATGCGAATGTTGGCGGCCGGCTCACCGCGATTGACAAGATCATCCAGACGCGCCGGTATTTCCGTCTGCCGGCCGTCGACACTCCTGATAATCGTCGCTTTGTTGCCGGCGGCAAATGGCGATAGTCCGCCCGCTTCAATGATGACATCGAGAAGCGTAATCCCTTCCCGATAAGCGATCGAGCGTGGAACAACCGGAAACCGTTGTCTCACCGCGGTGGGACCGGTTCCGGCCACTTCAGGTCCGATCGCTGTGCCGACGACCCTGATCTGCTGCCGCAAGTCGCCCACCGCAGTGATGACTTCCACTGTAACGCTCGGGGTGCGCAGGTATTGGCCGAGTTCTCCCTCGATTTTCCGCGCCAGTTCGCTGGGTGTGCTGCCAGCGGCGTCGAGGTCCTCGATCAACGGCATCGACAGCCGGCCATCCGGTCGGACGGGTATGGTGGCGCCCAGATCCGGCTCCCCCAGGACCGTAATGCGCAACTCATCGCCGGGCCCTATTCTGTAAAGCGGCGAATCATGCGGCGGCGCCGAAACTGCCGCCGGCACAGGCGATTCGGCCTGAGCCGCCGCTCCGTCCATTCCCGGCAAAAGGCTCGCCGCCACAGCCATGGAAGCGACCGATGCGATGGGAAGCCGATAACGCCCGTAAGCAGCCCGTGCGCCCGGCAAGCAATCCTGATTATGGCGCGATAAACCCCGTGCAAACATCAGAAGCACCCCTTCGTAGAGATTTTTGAGCGGCTGGCCGGTCAAGTAGGTCAGATGCGCAAACCGACCCCATTCCTATCCGCCTTCCGTCCACAATTATTGCGCGCGAAGATAAACTGCGGACGGGCCGCTGCTCCCTGCCTGGCGCAGCACAGGAACCTGTACCGACCTCCGCAACCATCGCGGCATCCCCTGTTGGACACGCGCATTCCGTTAGCAACATGCGCTATGGAGTAATTGATGAAGTCGGCAGTGTAAACGAATATTAGCTAGCCGGTCTCAGGCGCTTCCGTTGATGCCGCCGGCACCGCTTCAAGCACTGCTTCCGGCCCCGCCGCACTGTAGGCGTCACCTCGGTATGGCGTGACGCGATACAACTTCTCGTCTTTAAACCCGCTGCCGAGGTGGGGATTCTGTTGGCCGAACTGGAGCGCGCGGTCCGGCGTATCGAGGGTGCTGGCGACGAGGCGAGCGAACGCGGGACTCGCCGCACGAACAATGACACGTTGGAATTGCAGCCGATCCTGCCAGCGCGGATCGTCGGGATCGGCCACACGCTCAAGCGTCCAAAGGCCCATGACGGCCCCCTTTCCCTAACCTTACTGCCGAGCGAGCGCGCGGCTGATGACGATACGCTGGACGTCCGACGTTCCCTCGTAAATTTGCGAGACGCGAACGTCGCGGTAGATTCGCTCCACCGGGAAGTCTTGGAGGTAGCCATAGCCGCCGAGAATCTGGATCGCCATCGAGCATACCCGCTCGGCCATTTCGGAAGCGAAAAGCTTGGCCATGGACGCTTCCTTCAAGCAAGGACTGCCGGCATCCCGCAATTGCGCCGCCCGCATGACCAGCAACCGCGCGGCGTCGATCTGCGTCGCCATGTCGGCGAGCCGGAAAGCCACGGCCTGATGTTCGATGATGGCGACTCCGAACGTTTCCCGTTCCTTGGCATACGCAAGCGCATAATCGCAAGCGGCGCGCGCCATGCCCACCGACTGGGAGGCGATGCCAATGCGGCCGCCCTCGAGATTGCTCAGGGCGATCCGATAACCTTCACCCTCCCGCCCAAGCAGATGATCTGCGGGAAGCCGCATATCGTCGAACACGATCTGCGCCGTATCCGAAGCATGTTGACCCATTTTTTCTTCCACGCGGGCAACCTTATAACCCGGCGTGTCGGTAGGGACAATGAACCCGCTGATCCCTTGCTTGCCGGCATCGGGATCGGTCACTGCAAAGACGATGGCGATGTGTCCATATTTGCCCGAGGTGATGAATTGCTTGACGCCGTTCAGCACGTAGCCGTCACCGTCGCGCACCGCCTTGGTCCGAATGTTGGCGGCGTCCGAGCCGGCCTGCGGTTCGGTCAGGCAAAACGCGCCAAGCAACTCGCCACGCGCCATCGGCTTCAGAAACTTCTCCTTCTGCGCGGCGGTGCCGAATTTCAGGATCGGCATGCAGGCAACGGAGTTGTGTACGCTCATGATCGTCGAGCACGCCCCGTCACCGGCGGCGACCTCCTCGATCGCAAGAGCATAGGCGACATGATCGGCCCCCGCGCCATCCCACTCCTCGGGAACGACCATGCCCAGCAAGCCCAGTTCACCCATCTGGCGGATCGCGTCATGCGGGAACGTCGCGGTGCGATCCCATTCGGCGGCATTCGGAGCCAGTTGTTCTTCGGCGAAGGCGCGCGCCATGTCACGGATCATCGTCTGTTCTTCGGTAAGTATCATGAGTCTTCCCGACCTCTCTCCCTGTTGTCACCGCCCTTTTGCAAGGCGGTCTCCCGACGTTCCCATAGTAATGGCGTCGTAGCCGAAAGCGCCACAACAACATAAGCCACAAAAGCGGGGGAAATGCGGAAGGCGCCGGTTCAGTGCGGCCGCAGCGGCACGACTTTGCCGGTATCCCTGACACGTTTTTCCGAGTTCAAGATCCGCCCGATTGACGCCGCGAGATCCGCCTGCCGATAAGGTTTCAAAAGCCGGGGCAAGTCTTGTTGCACACGATCCGGAAGCTCCGCGTAGCCGGTCGCCAGCAGCACCGGAAGGCGAGGCCACGACTGGCGAATGCGATCGATCAGCTCAAGGCCGGTCATCCCGGGCATGGCGTGGTCGGTGATCACAAGATCGACCGAGCTTCCTGACCGCAGCACTTCAAGCGCTTGCGCCGCCGAGGGAGCGGAAATGACCTTATGGCCGAGATCCTCCAGCATGACTTGGGTGCTGTTGGCGCCAAGCCAGTCGTCGTAGACAAGTAGCACACGCAGCGAACGCGCCGGCGGCTTGCTTTCTTCCCTAGGAGGAATCTCCGCAGATGGCGCGCTGCTGGCGCGAGGCAGCCATAATTCGGCCTGAGTGCCGGCGCCTGGCCGGCTCGTCAAACGCAGGGCGCCCCCGGACTGAGCCGCCAGCCCGTGCACCATGGAGAGCCCGAGACCCGTTCGCTCGCCTTGTTGCTTGGTCGTAAAGAACGGCTCGGTAACTCGCGCCAAGGTCTGTTCATCCATGCCAACGCCGGTATCGGTCACCACAACGTGGACATAGTCGCCCGGCGCCAGCCCGGCGGGATGCGCCGCGCCGACCGTCTCGTTGCGCGCGGACAAGGTCAGCGAACCGCCGTCAGGCATGGCGTCGCGGGCGTTCACGGCAAGGTTCAAGAGCGCCATTTCGAACTGATTGGCATCGACGCGCGCCATCCACAGATCCGCATCGAAGTCGGTCGCGATAAAAATAGAAGGACCAAGCGCACGGCGCAGGAGGTTTTCCATGCCTGCGATCAGCGCCGAGATGTCGACCACGGACGGACGCAAATCCTGGCGGCGGGCGAAGCTGAGCAGGCGTTGCGTCAGCTTGGCGCCCCGCTCGGCTCCTTGTATCGCTCCCTCCAGCAGCTTCAGCCCGGCAGCGTCGCCATTTGCGGCAAGACGCTTGCGCAAAAGCTCGAGGTTGCCAAGCACGGCGGCAAGCAAGTTATTGAAGTCGTGAGAAAGACCGCCGGTAATCTGACCGAGGGTATCCATCTTCTGGACCTGCACCAACTGGGCTGTGCGCTCGGCGACCCGCGCCTCAAGCTCGGCGGTCAGCTGCTCAAGGGCCTGGGTTGCCCGCCGATGCGCCGTCATGTCGCGGATCACCCCGAGTATCCGGATCGGGTTGCCTTCGACATCCCGCTTGACCTCGCCCCGACACTCCAGCCAGCGGATCGCATCCGCACGGGCAGCGGCTTCGAATGCACGGCCGACAATCCGGAACTCTACCTCGAAGGCGCTTCCATCCTTGAGGACACTCTGCATTTTGGTGTTGAAAGGGCCGCGATCATCAGGATGGATGGTACGGAAAAAGGCGGCATAGGATGGACGGACTTCATCCGGATCAAGGCCCAGAAGCCGAAAGTTGCTCGCTGACCAGATCATCGCCCCAGTACGCATGTCCCAATCCCACGAGCCGATCCCACCGGCTTCCTGGGCAAGACGCAACCGCTCCTCGCTCTCGCGCAGGGCTTCTTCAGCGTGCTTGCGGTCGGTGATGTCGAAGTTGAGCCCAAGAATCCGCACTGGCCGGCCGTCGCCATCACGGATCACTTCGCCCCGACCAGCGAACCACATGACGGCGCCATCGGCGCGGACATGGCGGAATTCGGCGCGATAGGGCTCACCGCTCTTTATGGCGCGGGCCACCGCGTCGCGGACCACGGGAAGATCCTTGGACGCGATTTGAGCGAACGCTTCATCCTCGCCGACGGCGAGGCGCTCCGGATCGTAGCGGAACAATGTCGGCGCAAATGAATCAAGGATCACGGTACGGGCGTGTAGATCCCAATCCCATACGCTCATTCCTCCCGCTTCCAGAGCAAGCCGCAGGCGCTGTTCGCTCTCTCCCAACGATGCCAGCAATTGATCCCGCTCGGACAACAGCGCTGCGAGGTCCATCCGGGCCTGCCGCTCATGGTCTGCTGCGGCGCGCTCGCTGCGCAGCGCTGCGAGCGCCGCGTACGTCAAGCCGCCGATAAGGATGGCGGCGATCGCCAGCAGTCCCAAGTCTCGGTAGAAGCGCCCCCAGAAGGGTTGGAGGACCGCGTCTCGTGAGACTGCCGCCGTCACGACAACTGGCATGCCCGTCGCGGTCGCATAAACAGTAAGCAGCGGAACGCCGCTGGAACTGATCGACTCGAAGCGGCCGGCCGGCGCCTGCGGCAGGTGTTCGCGAAAAAGCGGGCTTTCCGCGGCGCTGGCGCTTGCATCGCTCGGCTGCAATGGCCAGCGCATGACGACGGCCCCGTCGCTGCGATAGATCGCCAGGGCTCCATCGGGTCCGAAACCCATCTCGCGATGCAACTGGCCAAAGAAATCCGCATGCATCGACGTCAGCGCCACGCCGCGAAACTCTCCGTCGATGACAATGGCGCGGGCGTAGCTGAAAAACCACACCGGTTCGACCCGGCCAAGAAGGAGGCCGGTGACGTGCTGGTCCCGACCGGCTTTTAAGGCGGTATAATATTCGCGGTCGCCGTAATTGACGCGCGATGCGTTTGGATCCAAGGAGTTGGCAACGAGGTTGGCCTCGGCGTCGATGATCCAGACCGAGCCAATCAGCGGAGCGGCCTCGGAAAAGGTTGCAAGCTCTTGCCAGCCGTCGCCCCGAAAGTAATCCAGGCCCCGCAGCTGGGCGATGTCCCGGACTCGGGCGGCGATCTGTCGGCTCGCGTCGAAAGCCCGTTCAGCCCGTTCTTTGAGAACGAACGCCTTGCTGTCGGCTTGCCGCCAGCCGTCGGCAAGCGTGGCGCGATAATCCTGTCGGACGTTCAAGACGAACATCACCGCCGCCAGCATCGTCACACCGGCAACAGTGGCGATCAGCCACCGGGCGGAGTTCACGGCTCGAACCGGATCAACCCGTGTCGCGCGTCCATCGCGCCCATCCCTTCTTTTTGAAGAAGAACATCTCCACCGGAACTTCGGAGCGTGGAAACTCTCGGGTAAGAAGCTTCCCCAATCGTGTTACAGGGATCTACGAGAAATTGTAAGCTTATTTGCCCGTTTTGGCATGTCACACGTTAACGTCGAAAGACGATCCGCCGCCTACCATGGATCGTTATCAGGATCCTGTCCGACGACCCGGGGGATGGGTCTGCGGAACAAGGAGCAAGCGAGGGAGACCTTCATATGAGAAAACGAGGATCGATCACGGAGGCAGCGGCATTCGCCCTGGCATTTGGCGCGGCGGGCGTTCTTGGCGCCGCTAGCGCTCACGCCGCCGACGTCGAGGCGCAAGCCACCGCGGCGATGGTGAACGCGAAAGGCGACAGCGTCGGAACGGTGGCGCTCAAGCAAGGCGCCCAGGGCACGGTGCTGCATGTCCGGCTGACGGACCTGCCGCCCGGCACGCATGCGTTCCACGTCCACGAAGTCGGCGCATGCGATCCGCCCGACTTCAAGTCGGCTGGCGACCACTACAATCCCGCCGACGACGCTCATGGATTCTTCAACGAAGACGGATACCACGCGGGCGATTTGCCGAACATCCACGTGCCCGAGTCCGGCATCCTCGAGGTTGAGTTCTTCAGCGAGGCCCTCAAGCTGGACGATGACCTGTTCGACGACGATGGCGCTGCCCTTGTCATTCACACCGGGGAAGACGACTACCGCACCGATCCCGCGGGAGCCGCCGGCGATAGGATCGCCTGTGGCGTCATCCAAAAAGGCTAGCACGCCGCCGCTCTGCTTTGGCGGCGATAACAAAGAGAAGCGCCTGCAGTCGGTCAAGGCAACCGCTGCAGCCATGACACCAGCCGGCGAACGCGGCTGCTGAACAGGGCGCCGGCATAGTAGGTGCCGGCGACGCGCTTGGAAACTTCGCTGAGCGTCGGATAAGGAACGATCATGGTGGCGATGGCGCCGATCTTGATCTTCTGGTCGACCGCAAGCACCCAGGTCCCGATCATCTCTCCCGCCCGGTCGCCGACAATGGTCGCGCCGAGGACGCGCGCGCGTCGGCCGACGACGACCTTGATCATGCCGTCTGTCGAGCGTTCGGCGTGGGCGCGGTCGTTCTCCGCCAAGCTCCAGCGCAAAACGCGGACATCCTTCCCGTGGGTCGCGCGCGCGACGGCTTCGCTCATGCCGACGTGGGCGAGCTCGGGATCGGTATAGGTCACCCAGGGCACCGCGTCCTCCTTCACCCTCGCCGGAAAATTGAACAATACGTTGCGGATAACGATGCCGCCATGGTATCCGGCCATGTGCGTGAACCGGTGGCCGCCGACAACGTCGCCAATGGCGAACACCTTCTTGTTGGTGGTGCGCAAGCGGGAGTCGACCGTGATCCCCTTTGAGCTGTAGTCGATGCCGGCCGCTTCGAGACCGAGACCGTCCACCTCCGCCTTGCGGCCGGCGGCAACGAGAAGGTGCGAGCCGGCAATCCGGTTCTCTCCCCCGTCGTCATCGGCGATGCTCACGACGAAGCCGCCCGCCTCCTCGCGCACCGACGTCACCGTCGTCCTCTCGCGCAGGTCAACGCCTTCATCAACGAGGCGTCGGCGAACGATTGCCACCGCTTCCGGATCGTCCCGAGGCATAATGGCGCCGACTTCCAGAACTGTGGCGTCGGCGCCAAGCCGACGGTAGGCTTGCGCCAGCTCGCAGCCGATCGGCCCGCCGCCGATCACGATCAGGTGCTTCGGCCGCTCTTTGAGATCGAAGATCGTCTCATTGGTCAGGTAACGACACATGCTCAGACCCGCGATCGCGGGCTGCGCGGGCTTGGAGCCGGTGGCGATGACGAACCGGCGGGCGCAAACGCGGACCCCACCGGCATCGACCTCCGCCGGGCCAGTGAAGCAAGCCTTGGCCTTGACGACATGAACTCCGAGACCTTCGAACCGCTCGACCGAGTCTGCTGGGGCAATCTCGGAAATCACGCCATGAATGTGCGCATGAACCTTTGCGAAGCGAACATCCGGCGCGGCGGCGATACCGAAGGCGGCGCCCTTGCGGGCGCTCTGGGCGGCATGGGCGGCGGCGATCAGCGCCTTCGACGGCACGCATCCGTAATTGAGGCAGTCGCCGCCCATCTTGCCTTTCTCGATCAAAACCACCTGCGCACCCATTTGCGCCGCGCCGGCGGCAACCGTCAGGCCGCCGGAGCCCGCGCCGATGACACAGATATCCGTCTTGATGGTCTCGCTCATCGGGTGCCTCCTTTGCAACGGCCTCTGGCGCAGGGTTGAGCGGAACGCATGCCTGCGCCGCGCCAATGGCCTTGCCGCACCGCCGCGAGAGTTGCAGCACTGCGGCGAAGCGCCTAACATGCGCCCATTGTCAATGCGACCAGACCGCAATTGTGATGGCCTGGTTGTCACAAAGGCGAGCGATCTGGTGGCGCAAGCCAAGCGGGAGCTCAACAACAGGTATCGCGGGCAGCAATCCGGCTTCTAGAACGCCTTGAAGGCCGGGCGCCCGGCGAAACCGACGTGCGTTAAGGTTATAACACTTCAGAGGGAGAGAGACATGGCGCTACCATCCGATCCCATCGTCATCGTCGGTGCCGCGCGCACCCCGATGGGCGGCATGTTAGGAGAATTTAAGGACGTCGACGCAACTCATCTCGGTGCGACCGCTATCAAGGCTGCGCTGGAGCGAGCCAAGGTCGACGGCAGCGATGTCGGCGAGGTCCTGATGGGCTGCTGCCTGATGGCGGGGCTGAAACAGGCTCCGGCGCGGCAGGCCGCCCATTTTGCGGGCGTTCCGTGGAGCGCCGGCGCGACGACGTTGACCAAGATGTGCGGCTCGGCGATGAAGGCGGCGATGCTCGGCCACGACAATATTCTCGTCGGTTCTCACGACATCGTCGTCGCCGGGGGCATGGAAAGCATGTCGCGGGCGCCGTATTTGGTGCTCAAGGGCCGCACCGGCTACCGCCTCGGCCATGGCGATCAACTCAAGGATCACATGTTCTACGATGGTCTGGAAGATGCCTACGAAGAAGGCCGGGCGATGGGCACGTTCGCCGAGGACTGTGCGGAGATGTACCAATTCACCCGGGAGGCCCAGGACGCCTATGCGACGGAGTCGGTAAGAAGGGCGCAGAATGCCTCGAATGACGGTACCTTCGCCAAGGAAGTGGCGCCGGTCACGATCAAGGAGCGCAAGGGCGATCGTATCGTCGACA
>CAZRWU010000071.1:0-14412 GCA_964603915.1 uncultured Rhodospirillaceae bacterium | reverse complement strand
GGCCGCCGCCTCGCAGCGGAGGTCCAGTTCGATCCCGACGGTGTCGGCGAGCGGGCGCATCGCGTCGAGCGGGCGCAGCCGGCGCAGATCGGGCAGCGCCAGTTCGATCATCTCGGCGACCCAGAAGAAAAGGTCGAGGTCGCGATGGAAGGCGTCCTCGATGCCGGGGCGCAGAACCTTGACGGCGACCTCCCGGCCTTCGGTATCGACGGCGCGATGAACCTGGGCAATCGACGCCGCCGCCACCGGAACGTCGTCGAACTGCCGGAACAGGCGCGTGATCGGCGCCTCGAGCTCGCGCTCGATCGTCGCCCGCGCCTCGCTGCCGGGAAACGGCTCGACCCGATCCTGCAACGCTGACAGATCGGCGGCGACCTCCTCGCCGAGCAGATCCGGCCGCGTCGACAGCGCCTGCCCGAGTTTGATGAAGGACGGGCCGGCCTCCTGCAGCGCCCGCGACAGGCGCTCGCCGGGGCGCCCCGGCTCGCGGCGGCGGGAGACCAGCTTGGCGAGGGCGACCACCGGTGGCGCGACGTCGAGATTTTCCAGCGGGAACAGCGCGTCGTGGCGGGCGAGCATCCGCGCGATCGTCAACAGTCGGAGAATGTTGCGGATATCCCGGATCATTGCGCCCTGCCGCCGCTCCAAACCGTCACGTTCGCCAGGCGGAATGCAGGGCCGCGATGCCGCCGGACAGGTTGCGGTAGCGCACGACGTCGAGCCCGGCGGCGGCGATCATCCGCGCCAGGGCGTCCTGCGAGGGAAAGCGGCGGATGCTCTCTGCGAGATAACGGTAGGCGTCGGCGTTGCCGGCGACGATCTGGCCGAGCGCGGGCAGGACCCGGAACGAATACTCGTCGTAGAGCCGGCTCAACGCCGGAACGGCGACCCGGCTGAACTCCAGACAGAGAAAGCGCCCGCCGGGCCTCAGCACGCGCCGGGCCTCGGCAAGAGCCTGGTCGATGCGCGTGACGTTGCGCAGGCAGAACGCGATGGTGTAGGCGTCGACGGAGGAATCGGCGATCGGCAGGCGCTCGGCGTCGCCGCACACCCAGGCGATCTCGCGCACCCGGCCGGCGTCGACGGCGCGGTCGCGACCGACGGCGAGCATCTCCTCGTTGATGTCGACGACGATGGCGGAGACGCCGCCGCGGTCGCAAAACCGCATGGCGATGTCGCCGGTGCCGCCGCCGACGTCGAGCAGACGCATGTGCGGCGTCGGATGCAGCAGATCCATCATCGCCGCCTTCCACAACCGGTGAATGCCCAGACTCATCAGGTCGTTCATCAGGTCGTAACGGCCGGCGACGCTGGAAAAGACATTCTTGACCAGCGGCGCCTTCTCCTCCTCGGCGACCGTGCGATAGCCGAAGTGGGTCGTCGCGGCCCCCGATGCCGTCCGGTCCCGTTGCGGATCATCGCCGCGGGCATCGCCGGCGGCGGTGGCGTTGTTCGGTAAAAATTCGTCTGACATGCGCGCGACCATAGCGTAACCCCACCCACCGCGCTAGCTTAGCCGCCATGCCCGAATTGCCGGAAGTCGAAACTGTTCGCCGCGGCCTCGCTCCCGTCCTGATCGGCCGCCGCATCGTTCGCGTCGAGCAGGCGCGGCCGGATCTGCGGTTCCCGCTGCCCGCGGGCTTCGCCGCCGCCATCGAGGGCCGGGAGGTCGAGGCGATCGAGCGGCGGGCGAAACATCTGCTCGTTCATTTGAGCGGCGGCCTCGTTCTCATCGCCCATCTCGGCATGTCGGGCCGGTTCCGCATCTTCCACGAGGCGCCGCCGCCGCGCGCGCCGCACGATCACGTCGCCTTCACGACCGACGCCGGCGCGACGATCCGCTTTCACGATCCGCGCCGTTTCGGCTTCATGGATCTGTGTTCCGCGGAGGGACTCGCCAGCCATCCGATGCTCGCGCGGCTCGGCCCCGAGCCGCTCGGCGAGGCGTTCACCGCAGCGTGGCTCAGTCGGCGTCTCGCCGGCCGGCTCACCCCGATCAAGGCCGCCCTTCTCGATCAGGCAATCGTCGCCGGCATGGGCAACATCTATGCTTCCGAGAGTCTGTTCCGCGCCCGGCTGTCGCCGACCCGGATGGCCGGCGCCGTCATCGGCCGCCGCGCCCTCCGCCTGACCGCGGCGATCCGCCAAGTCCTGACCGAGGCAATCGCCGCCGGCGGCTCGTCGCTGCGCGACCATCGCCACCCCTCCGGCGAACTCGGCACGTTCCAGCACGGCTTTGCCGTCTATGGCCGCGACGGCATGGCCTGCCCCGGATGCACCTGCGCGCCGGCCCGCACCGGCGGCATCCGCCGGATCGTCCAGGCCGGCCGCGCCACGTTCTATTGCCCGAAGCGGCAGCGCTAGCCGCGGCCGACCGAGCCGGTTTTCCGTTGATGCAGCGCAGCCGGGGAGCTAACAAGAACCGCCCGCCGCGCGGGCGGCCGGGGCCGGTGAGCCAGCGTCGGACGATTTTCTTGTGATCAGGGGCTTTTTTGATCAGGGACCGGGAGGAAGGACCTATGACGTATGAATTCATTATCGCGGAGAAGCGGGGCGCCGTCGGCTTCATCAGGCTGAACCGCCCCAAGGCGTACAACGCGCTCAACATCGGCCTGGTGACCGAACTGAAAGGGGCTCTCGACGCCTTCGAGGCGGATCCCGCCATCGGCTGCATCGTGATCACCGGCAACGAGAAAGCATTCGCCGCGGGCGCCGACATCAAGGAGATGAAGGATAAGACCTTCGTCGAATGCTACAATGAAGACTTCATCACCAGCACCTGGGAGCGCATCCCGACCTGCCGCAAGCCGGTCATCGCGGCGGTGGCGGGCCTTGCCCTCGGCGGCGGCTGCGAGTTCGCGATGATGTGCGACTTCATCATCGCCGCCGACAACGCCAAGTTCGGCCAACCCGAGATCAATCTCGCGACCATGCCCGGCGCCGGCGGCACGCAGCGGCTGACCCGCGCGGTGGGCAAGGCCAAGGCGATGGAGCTGTGCCTCACCGGCCGGATGATGGATGCCCAGGAAGCGGAGCGCGCCGGCCTCGTCAGCCGCATCGTCCCGGCCGCGGACCTGGAGGCCGAAGTGATGAAAACCGCCGAGACGATAGCCAAGAAGTCGCTGCCGGCGGTGATGATGGTCAAGGAGGCGGTCAACCGCGCGTTCGAGACGACCCTTGCCGAGGGCGTCCGCTTCGAGCGGCGGATGTTCCACGCCACCTTCGCCACCGCCGACCAGAAGGAAGGCATGGCCGCCTTCGCCGAGAAGCGCGAGCCGAAGTTCACCAACCGTTAGGGAATGGCGGGCGCGGCGACCGGGGCGAATCGGGAACACCGACGGTCGCCGCAACTCTCGCGCCGCCCGCCGCAACGCGGTCCGGCCGCCCGGACCGGTGGAACGGTCCGGCGACGCGGGCGCGCGCACGGGCCGGTCGCGGTTGACGGGAACCAAGGTCGCGGTTATAAGCCGCGGCTTCGGTTCCACATCATCGCAGCAAGAGGCGCCTCCGTTTTCCATGGCTCATCATCCGTCCGCAAAGAAGCGTATCCGGCAGACCCAACGCCGCACCCAGATCAACCGCGCCCGCATCCGGCGCATCCGAACGTTCATCCGCAAGGTCGAGCAGGCGATCGCCCTCGGCGACAAGGAACAGGCGCGCAACGCGTTCACCGTCGCCCAGCCCGAACTCATGCGCGGCGTCAACAAGGGCGTCGTTCATCGCAACACCGCGGCGCGGCGGCTTTCCCGCTTGTCGGCGCGCATCAAGACCTTATCCGACTGAACCGACGCGACAGCGGGTGTCTAGCGATGAAGGCCGACGATGCGCCGGCGCGCAAGACGGTAGCAGCGCTTCATCAAAAGTCAGCTTTTAAGTTGTAGCGCAAACGCTTAGCGGCACCGCTGTCAAGGCAAATATTTGTGGCTGTTCGTATTCCGTTCACGTTGAACCGCGCCAGAGCAATCGGTAACGTTCTCCCTGTTCGGGATGTTTCGGACGAACCATAATATAACCGGTCCGACCCAAAGAAAAATCGGCTCGTGTGCTAGATATGCCGAAGATCGCTTAGAAAGCGGCCTTCGGAATGCGTAATTCGTGACTCCCGTTGCTATCCCCGAGGCCTTGCATGGTCGATCGGGAGAGAAGTGATGATTGATAAAATTCCCCTGATGGGGTATACTCTTTGTCGCGCAGGTGGATCCAAGGGATTATGTCGATCTCGCTGGTTCGTGCGGTGCGCTCAAGGCGGTTTTGTCCGGGGGGACAGCTGGGTTAGTCACGGTGGTACGGCATCACGGGCCCGGGGTTCAAGGGAGCCCGGCTCGATGGCGCGGATCGCCGGCCGCTGCCCAGGCGGCCTCCATCGCGATCGTCGATCGTCCTCGGTGATCATGAAACGGAACATCCCGACCGACGGCGCCCAGAAAGGACAGCGCGAAGGACAGCGCGAAGGACAACGCGATGCGGCCTGCGGCAACAGCGAAGAGGGACGGCGGAAAGATGACACCCGGCGGCAACACAATGACTGAAGAGGCGGCGTCACCGATCAAGACTCAGTGGTTGAAGATCAGCGACACGCTGCGCGACGAAATCGGCGAGGCGGCGTATCAGAGCTGGCTGAAACCGATTTCCGTCGGCGAGATCCGGGAAGGCCTGCTCACCATGTCGGTGCCGACCCGGTTCATGCGCGACTGGGTGCTCGCCCACTACGCCGACCGGCTGCGCGCGCTTTGGGGAGGCGAAAACCCCGACATCCGCCGCATCGACATTGTCGTGCAGTCCGACCGCGTCCATGCCAGTCCGGCGCCTCTGCTGCGCGCCGTCGGCGGCAGCCGGGTCGAAAACGCCCTCGGCGCGGAGTCCCTGGACGAGATCGGCGCGCCCCTCGACCCCCGCTACACGTTCGAGAATTTCGTCGTCGGCAAGCCCAACGAGTTCGCCTACGCCGCGGCGCGGCGCGTCGCCGCCGCCGAGCGGGTTCCGTTCAACCCGCTGTTCCTTTACGGCGGCGTCGGGCTCGGCAAGACCCACTTGCTGCATGCCATCGGCTGGGACATCCGCTGTCAGATCCCGGTGCGCTCGGTGATCTATCTCTCCGCCGAGAAATTCATGTACCGTTTCATCCGCGCGCTCCGCGAGCAGAACACCGTCGATTTCAAGGAGCAGTTCCGCTCCGTCGATGTCCTGATGATCGACGATGTGCAGTTCATCAGCGGCAAGGACTCGACCCAAGAGGAATTCTTCCACACCTTCAACGCCCTCGTCGACCAGGGCCGGCAGATCGTGCTCTCCGCCGACAAGTCGCCGAGCGACCTCGAGGGCATCCAGGAGCGGCTCAAATCGCGGCTCAACTGCGGCCTCGTTGCCGACATTCACGCAACAACCTACGAGCTGCGCCTCGGCATTCTGCAATCGAAGGCGGAGCAGATCGGGGTGACGATCCCAGGCAAGGTCATGGAGTTCCTCGCCCACAAGATCACGTCGAACGTGCGCGAGTTGGAAGGCGCGCTCAACCGGGTGGTGGCGCACGCCCAGCTCGTCGGCCGCGACATCACGCTGGAGACGACGCAGGAAGTGTTGCAGGACCTGCTCCGCGCCCACGACCGCCGCATCACCATCGAGGAAATCCAAAAGCAGGTGGCCGCCCACTTCAACATCCGGATTTCCGACATGGGCTCGGCGCGGCGCGCCCGCTCGGTGGCGCGGCCGCGGCAGGTCGCGATGTATCTCGCCAAGCAGCTCACCTCGCGCTCGCTGCCGGAGATCGGCCGCAAGTTCGGGGGACGCGATCACACGACGGTGATGCACGCGGTGCGCAAGGTCGAGGAACTGACGGCGCGGGACACGGCCTTCGCCGAGGACGTCGAGCTGCTGCGCCGGATGCTGGAGAATTAAGGGGGAAGTTGAGCAGCGCCGCCCCTACTTCGGCGCGGCGCCCGCGAAGGAAAAGCGCTTCGCATCCCATAGGGCTCTGGTATACTAACGCACCGGTCCCCATTCGGGACTGTCTGCTTTCTCTTACCGAAGGTTCGGGAAAACACGCGTATCGCCCTTGTCCTCGCCCCCGTTGCGGCGAGACCTGAATGCACAGCCGAGATCCGATGCCATGAACTTCACCATTGAACGGGCGGCTCTGTTGCGCTCTCTCGCCCATGTGCAGAGCGTCGTCGAGCGGCGCAACACCATTCCGATCTTGTCCAACGTCAAGCTCGAGGCGGCCGACGGCCGTTTGTTGCTGACCGCGACCGACATGGACCTCGAAGTGGTCGAAGGCGTCCCGGTGCGTATGGCGGCGGCGGGGGCGACGACGGTGCCGGCCCACACCCTTTACGACATTGTCCGCAAGCTGCCGGACGGCGCCGAGGTCACCTTGGACAGCGAAGGCGACGCGGAAAAGCTGGTCATGCGCTGCGGCCGCTCGCGGTTCACCCTGCCCTGCCTGCCGGTCGCCGACTTTCCGGTGATGTCCGGCAGTGACCTGCCGCATGAGTTCCGGGTGCCGCCGCACGAGCTGCGCAGCCTCATCGACCGCACCCGCTTCGCCATTTCGACCGAGGAAACGCGGTATTATCTCAACGGCATCTATCTCCACGCGACGAAGCGCGCCGCCACGCCGGTGCTGCGCGCGGTGGCGACGGACGGGCATCGGCTGGCCAGCGTGGAAGTCCCGCTGCCCGAGGGCGCGGCCGGCATGCCGGGCGTCATCCTGCCGCGCAAGACGGTCGCCGAAGTCCGCAAGCTGATCGACGAGGCGGCGGAGGACCTTCTCGTCGCTCTCGCGCCAACCAAGATCCGCTTCGCCTTCGATGACGCCGTGCTGACGTCCAAGCTGATCGACGGCACCTTCCCGGATTATGAAAAGGTGATCCCGATCGGCAACGACAAGCAACTCGACGTCGACACCAAGCTGTTTGCCGACGCCGTCGATCGCGTTTCGGCGATTTCCAGCGAAAAATCGCGAGCGGTCAAGCTCGCCGTCGGCAATGGCAACCTGGTGCTGTCGGCGAGCAGCCCCGAGCACGGCAGCGCGACCGAGGAGCTGGAGGTCGATTATCACGGCGAGGACCTGGAGATCGGCTTCAATTCTCGCTATTTATTGGACATCGCTCAGCAGATCCAGGGCGCCAGCGCGCGGCTTTCGATGGCCGACGCCTCCTCGCCGACGTTGCTGCGGGAGGTCGGGGACGAGAGCGCCGTTTACGTTCTGATGCCGATGCGCGTTTGATGGGGTGGGAGTCCGAATTTCGACGGCTGTGATCGACGACCTTGCTGACCGGCCGATGCCGGGCGCCGATGTTGCGGCGCCGAGCGTTTCGGTCGACCGTCTGACGCTGACGGACTTCCGCTGTTTCGCGCACCTGCGCCTCAACGTCGCCGCCGAGCCGGTGGTTCTCACCGGTCCCAACGGGGCCGGCAAGACGACGGTGCTGGAGGCGCTGTCGTTCTTTGCGCCGGGACGGGGCCTGCGCCGGGCCCGTCTCGACGATGTCGCGCGGTGGCGGCGCGACGGCGGCGTCGCCGAGGCGTGGGGCGTATCGGCGCGGATGCGCGTTCCGGGCGGCGCGGTCGCCTTGGCGACGGGCCGAGACGGCGCCGCCGGCGGAGCGCAGCGCGAACGGCGCGTGGTGAAGATCGACGATCAGCCGGCAAGAAGCCAGACGGCGCTGGCCGGCGTTCTCGGCGTGACGTGGCTGACCCCCGAAATGGACCGTCTGTTCGTCGAGGGCGCGGCGACCCGCCGCCGCTTTCTCGACCGCCTCGTGTTCGGCCTCGATCCCGGCCACGCCGAGCGGATCAGCGCCTATGAACGGGCGATGCGCGAGCGCGCGCGCCTGCTCCGCCAGGGCGGTCCCGCCGACGGCGCATGGCTGGCCGCGCTCGAGGACATCATGGCGCGGCACGGCGTCGCCACCGCGGCGGGGCGGCGCGACATGGCCGAGCGTCTGACCGCTGTCGGCGGCGCGGGCGTCGCGCCCTTTCCGGGCGTCGTCCTCGAGATCGACGGGGTTGAACGGTGGCTTGACGACGAGCCGGCGCTGGCGGTCGAGGAACGCCTGCGGGGCCGGCTCGCCGCGTCGCGGCGCATCGACGCCGAGACCGGCGGCGCCGCCGAGGGCCCGCACAAGAGCGACCTCGTCGTTCGCCACGGCGTCAGCGGACGCAGCGCCGCGCAATGTTCGACCGGCGAGCAGAAGGCGCTGCTGATCGCGGTTGTGCTGGCCGCGGCGCGGGCGCAGGCGGCGGCGCGGCGGGCCCTTCCTCTTGTTCTTCTCGACGAAGTCGCCGCCCATCTCGACGCCCGGCATCGGGCGGCGTTGTTCGATCTGGTCGACGCCATCGGCGCCCAGGCGTGGTATACCGGCACCGAAACCCAAGTATTCCGGCCCCTGGCCGGACGGGCGCAGTTTCTGACGGTCGAGAATGCGGTCGTGACGGCCGCCGGCCGCTGTTGATCGCCAGCCGGAGATCGGCAAACCGCTTGCGATGGGCGGCAATGACAGGCTGCAAGGGGACAGGCTGTCATGGCGGAGCGCTTATGATTGAAAGGGGAAAACCGAAGTGACGAACGAGCAACCGGTGGAGAGGTCCGCCGCCGAACTGGCCGCCGTGCCGACCTACGACGCGGAGTCGATCAAGGTTCTGCGCGGGCTCGACGCCGTGCGCAAGCGGCCGGGCATGTACATCGGCGACACCGACGACGGCTCGGGCCTGCATCACATGGTTTACGAGGCAGTCGACAACGCCATCGACGAGGCGCTGGCCGGACATTGCGACCGCGTCCGCGTCACCCTCAACGCCGACGGCTCGGTCACCGTCGCCGACAACGGCCGCGGTATTCCCGTCGATATCCACCGCGAGGAAGGCGTCTCGGCGGCGGAAGTCATCATGACCCGCCTTCACGCCGGCGGCAAGTTCGACCAGAATTCCTACAAGGTTTCCGGCGGCCTGCATGGCGTCGGCATTTCCGTGGTCAACGCCCTGTCCGAGCGCATGGATCTGCGCATTTGGCGGGGCGGCCACGAATACTTCATGCGCTTTCGCAACGGCGAACCGGAGGCGCCGCTCGCCATCGTCGCCAGCGCTCCGCCAAGCAACGGCGAAACGCCGCGCACCGGCACCGAGCTGACCTTCCTGCCCTCGCCGCAAGTCTTCACGATGACGGAGTTCGACTTCGCCACCCTCGAGCACCGCTTGCGCGAGCTGGCGTTCCTCAACTCCGGGGTCCGCCTCCAGCTCACCGACGCGCGGCCGGTCGAGCCGAAGGTCGTCGACATGTATTACGAGGGCGGCCTGGAAGCGTTCGTCACGTACCTCGATCGCGCCAAGACGCCGCTGCTCGGCAAGAGCATCGCCATCGGCGCCGAGCGCAACGGGGTCATCGTCGAGGCGGCGTTGCAGTGGAACGACAGCTATCACGAAACGATGCTGTGCTTTACCAACAACATCCCGCAAAAGGACGGCGGCACCCATCTCGCCGGCTTCCGCGCGGCGCTGACCCGGACGATCCAGAACTACGCGGCGAGCGCGGTGGCCAAGAAGGAGCGGGTGATCATCACCGGCGACGACGCCCGCGAGGGACTGACCTGCGTTTTGTCGGTCAAGGTCCCCGATCCCAAGTTTTCCTCGCAGACCAAGGAAAAGCTGGTGTCCTCGGAGGTCAGGCCGGTGGTCGAGGGGGTCGTCGGCGAACAGCTCGAGCGGTGGCTCGAAGAGCACCCGCAAGAAGCGAAAAAGGTCGTCGCCAAGATCGTCGAGGCGGCCTCGGCGCGCGAGGCGGCGCGGCGGGCGCGCGAGCTGACCCGGCGCAAGGGCGTTCTCGACGTCACCTCGCTGCCCGGCAAGCTCGCCGACTGTCAGGAGCGGGACCCGGCGAAGAGCGAGTTGTTCATCGTCGAGGGAGATTCGGCCGGCGGCTCGGCCAAGCAGGCGCGTCATCGCGCCAATCAGGCGATCCTGCCGTTGCGCGGCAAGATCCTTAACGTCGAGCGGGCGCGCTTCGACAAGATGCTGGGATCGGCCGAAATCGGCACGCTGATCGCGGCGCTCGGCACCGGCATCGGGCGCGAGGACTTCAATCCCGACAAGTGCCGCTATCACAAGATCATCATCATGACCGACGCCGATGTCGACGGCAGCCACATCCGCACGCTGCTCCTCACCTTCTTCTACCGCCAGATGCCGGAGCTGATCGAGCGCGGCTACCTTTATATCGCCCAGCCGCCGCTCTATCGCGCCAAGCGGGGCTCATCGGAGGTCTATCTCAAGGACGACGCGGCGCTCGAGGATCACCTGACCGGCGCGATCGTCGACGACAGCGCCGTGTTCGTCACCGGGAGCGGCGAGCAGATCGCCGGCGCCGACCTGCGGCGCCTGATCGGCGAGGCGCGGGCCATCAAGCGGCGGATCGAGCGGCTGGCGCAGCATCTGCCGCTGCGCGTGATCGAGCAGGCGGCGATCTCCGCGGCTCTCGATCCCGGCGTGCTTGTCGACCGCGACCTGGCCGCCGCCGCCGCGGCCGCCGTCGCGGCCCGCCTCGACGCTCTCGAGGCCGAAAGCGATCGCGGCTGGACCGGCGTGAGCGTTGCGGGGGGCGGCCTCGAGGTCGTCCGTACGTTGCGCGGCGTTACCGAGCGCCATGTCATCGGCACCGCCGTCATCGACTCCACCGAGGCGCGCCGCCTCAATGCGCTCGCCGGCGCCCTCAAGACGGTCTACGGCGAGCATGGCGCGCTGACCGTCAAGGGCGCCGACTTTCCGATCACCGGCCCGCTTGCCCTCGTCGCTCGCGTCATCGAGCTTGGCCGCAAGGGCGTCGCCATCCAGCGCTACAAGGGTCTGGGCGAGATGAACCCGGAGCAGCTGTGGGTGACGACCCTCGATCCCGAGGCGCGCACCTTGCTGCGGGTCAAGATCGAGCACGCCGACGACGCCGAGAATGTGTTTTCGACGCTGATGGGCGACACGGTGGAAACCCGCCGCGAGTTCATCGAGGTCAACGCCCTGAAAGTCGCCAACCTCGACGTGTAGGGGCGAAAGGCGGCGGCGGATCAGGATCGCTCCATGGGCGGCGGCGCGGCGGGTTTTGCATCCCACAGCAAGCCAGCAGAAATAGGATCGCTGCGGCGCTGTCGCCTCATCAATTTGCGCCGCCGCGCCGGGGCGCGACGCGGCGGCTTGACGCGCGGGCGCCGGGCGGGTTAGCAACGACGCCATGCGCGAAGTGGTGCTCGATACGGAAACGACCGGCCTCAGCCCGGCCAGCGGCGATCGCGTCATCGAGATCGGCGGCGTCGAGTTGGTCAACCATGTTCCGACCGGACGGACCTTCCAGCGCTACCTCAACCCCGAGCGTTCGGTCCCCGCCGGCGCTCTTGCCGTCCACGGCATCTCCGACGCCTTCCTCGCCGACAAGCCGCTGTTCGCCGACGTCGTCGACGAATTCTTCGCGTTTCTTGGCGACGCGCCGCTCGTCATCCACAACGCCGAGTTCGACATCGGGTTTCTCAACGCCGAGCTGGACAGGATCGGCCGCCCCCGTCTCGATCCGGCGCGGGCGATCGACACCTTGACCATCGCACGCAAGAAGTTCTTCGGCGCGGCCGCCAGCCTCGACGCTCTCTGCCGGCGCTTCGAGATCGATCTCGGCGCGCGCGACCTGCACGGCGCCCTCAAGGACGCGCTGCTCCTCGCCGAGGTCTATCTCGGGCTTCTCGGCGGTCGGCAGCCGGGTCTGGAGCTGATCCAGACCCGCAAGCGCGCCGCCCCCGCACAGAGGCCGACGCGCACGCCGCTGCTCGTGCAGCCGACCGACGCCGAGGCCGCGGCGCACGCGCGCCTGCTCGACCGTCTCACCGATCCGATGTGGCGCCAGTAGGATCTTTCGCCGGCCGCCGCGCCGTCTTCAAGCGCCGCCCTCGCCGGACGTCGCCGACGGTTGCTGCTGCTGCTGTTGCGCCGCGTGACGCTGATACATCGAGACGAAATCGATCGGACCCAGCATCAACGGCAAGAAACCGCCTTCGCGGGTGGTGTTGGCGAGAATGTGCCGCGCGAACGGGAAGAGAATGCGCGGGCACTCGATCAGCAGCACCGGCCGCAGATGCTCCTGCGGCACGTTGATGGTGAAAACCCCGCCATAGGCGAGCTCGACGATGAACGCCGGCGCGCCCGCCGCCTTGCATTCGGCCCGAGTGTGGAGCACCACCTCGTAGGCGTTGCCGCCGAGCGGCGTCGCCTGGACGTTGACGTTGATGCCGATGTCCGGCGTCTGGTTCTGCATCTGGCCAAAGATCTGCGGCGCGCCCGGCACCTCGAAGGAGAGATCCTTGATGTATTGCGAATTGACGGCAAGCGGCGGCTGCTCCGGCTTGTCGCCGCCGTTGCCGCCCCTGGCCTCGGCGCCGCCGGCCGCCGGCTCCGTGTTGTCGCCGTCGGGTCTGTCCGTTGAATTCGCCATGGTGGCTCCTTTGTTGATCGTTGCGGCGGTGGGCTAGCACGGATCGGCGAGAGGCACAACCGCTTGGCCGCCGCGCCCGTCGGCGATCGCCCAAGCCGCGTTGATCCCCGCCCCGAACGTCGCTCTAATCGTCACGCGGATCGCCGCCCATGCCGCCCCGACGCCACGGACTGCCGCCGCGCTCCGGCGCGGCGCGCCGGGGCGGCGCCTCCGCCGGCGGCTCCGCGGCCGGGCGGTCCGCCGAATCGCTGTCGTCGACATGCTCGTATTCCGCGTCGATGACGACACCGCCCCGCCCGTGGCCCGGCGGCGGCGCGTCCGTCCAGACCGTCACCCGCCCCGAGTCGATCATCCGGCGGCCGACGAGCCTGCGCAGCAAAACGCGCACGCTCGGCACGAGCAGGAGAAATCCGGCGGTGTCGGTAATGAAGCCGGGGGTGATCAAGAGGGCGCCGGCGAACACGATGCACAGGCCCTCGAACACTTCGGCGATTGGAAAGCGGCCCTCGGCGAGGCTCTGTTGCGCCCGTTGCAGCGTCGACAGGCCCTGATGACGGACGAGGGCGGCGCCGATGAGGGCGGTGAGGACGATCGCGGCGAGCGTCGGCCACAACCCGATCCATTGCCCGGCCTGGATGAAAACGACGATTTCCAGAATCGGAACGACGATAAAGACGAGAACCAGCAAAGCGCCCATGGTTGCTCCCTGCCCGCGGCGGGCCTATCTTTGTTGAACAGAGCTAAGCTGGAGCGGACAAGACGTCATCTGCTGGACCTTAGGCCGTTAAGCCGATAACGTATGTTTCTCCACTTGTGTCTAACCGAGAGAAGCTGCGTGGTCGAGCCCCGTAGCGCCAAAAACGGATCGTGATGGGCGGCGAATTCCAGTTTATCGACATCATCCTCTTCGCACTTGTCGCAGCGTTCCTGATCTTGCGGCTGCGCAACGTGCTCGGCCGCCGAGACGGGCATCAGCAGCCGCAAAGTCACGACCCCTTCAAACCGCCCGAAGGCCGCGAGCGGCGCAAGCCCGCGACGAGCCCGGATCATCCCGACGACAAGGTGATCCCCCTTCCCGATCGCGGCGAGCGCCCGGCCGAACCGCGGGAGGTGGATGCCTCTCTGGAGGGAGCAACGCCGTTGCAAGCAGGATTAGCGCAGGTCAAAATCGCCGATCCCCATTTCAACGAGGACGATTTTCTCTCGGGTGCGCGGATGGCGTTCGAGATGATCCTCGGCGCCTTCGCGGCCGGCGACACCGGCACGCTGAAGCCGCTGCTCAGTCCGGATGTTTTCAGCAATTTCGCGCAGTCGATCCGCGAGCGCGAGCAGGCGGGCGAGACCATGGAGCTGAACGTCGTCGGCATTCACTCGGCGGAGATCGTCGAGGCCTACATGGCCGGCCGCACCGCCCATCTCACCGTCAAGTTCGTCAGCGAACAGATCAGCATCGTGCGCAACGAAAAAGGCGAGATCGTCGAGGGCGACCCGCAGCACGGCAGCGAAGCCATCGACTTCTGGACGTTCGCGCGCGACACGCGCAGCCCCGATCCGAACTGGACTCTGGTCGCGACCGGCGCGCCGGAGTGATCCCGTTTAGCAAGCGCCGCGGCGCGCGGCGAGAGGACGGCTGGCGGCGCGCCCGCCGGAGCGGCGCTTATCGCATTTTCCTTCTCGCTCTCCTTGCCGCCTGCGCGCCCGCCGTGGAGGCGCCGCGGGAGCCGCCGGCGGCCCTGGTCGAGCATGAGGGCGCGCGCTACCAAGCGGTTTCGTTCGCCGCTTTGCCTGGTTGGTCGGCCGACGATCACGCCGCGGCCTTGGCCACCTTCGTACGCTCCTGTCCCCGGCTGGAAGCTGCGGGGCCGCAGGCCAAGCCAGCCCAGCGAACGGGCCTGGGAGCGGGGGCCGACTGGCGGGCGGCGTGCGCGGCGGCGCGGCGGGCGCCGGCCGGCGAT
>CAZRWU010000070.1:0-14488 GCA_964603915.1 uncultured Rhodospirillaceae bacterium | reverse complement strand
TACCCGGGCCGGCGCTACTACGGCGGCTGCGAGCATGTTGATGTCGCCGAGGCCTTGGCGATCGAGCGCGCGAAGAAGCTTTTTGACTGTGAATTCGCGAATGTCCAGCCGCATTCCGGAGCCCAAGCCAATGGAGCGGTTTACCTCGCGCTGATGCGGCCCGGAGACGTCCTGATGGGAATGTCGCTGGCCGCCGGCGGACACTTGACCCATGGAGCGCCTCCTGCTCAATCGGGCAAGTGGTTGACGGCGGTTCAATATGGCGTGCGGCGTGAAGACGCTCGCATCGATTTCGACGAGGTCGAACGCTTGGCGCGGCAGCATAAGCCCAAGGTCATCGTGGCCGGTGGTTCCGCCTATCCGCGCACGATCGACTTTGCCCGCTTTCGCGAAATCGCCGATAAAGTCGATGCCATCCTGATGGTGGATATGGCTCATTTCGCGGGGCTCGTTGCTGGCGGAGCCCATCCCAGCCCGTTCCCTCACGCCCATGTGGTGACGACGACGACCCACAAAACGTTGCGCGGCCCGCGTGGCGGCATGATTCTGACTCGCGATCCCGAGCTTGCCAAGAAGATCAACGCCGCCGTGTTTCCCGGTTTGCAAGGCGGGCCTTTGATGCATGTGATTGCGGCCAAAGCGGTGGCCTTTGGCGAGGCATTGAGACCAGAGTTCAAAACGTACGCCAAGGCGGTCGTCGAGAATGCAAAGGTCATGGCCTCGACGCTGCGGGAGCGGGGTTTTGCCATTGTCGCCGATGGCACCGACACGCACTTGATCCTCGTCGACCTCAGAAGCAAAGGCGTTACCGGCAAGGCCGCCGAAGAGAGCCTCGGCCGCGCCTACCTGACGTGCAACAAGAACGGCATCCCGTTCGATCCTGAAAAGCCGGGCGTAACTTCGGGCATCCGCCTTGGCTCGCCAGCCGGAACGACGCGTGGATTTGGGCCGGCGGAGTTCCGCCGGGTGGGCGAGCTTATCGCCGATGTTCTCGACGGCCTGTCGAGCCATCCGGAAGACAACAGCTTTGCCGAGCGGGCGGCAAGAGAGCAAGTGCTGCAACTGACGAAGCGCTTTCCGATCTACTCGGAGTTTTGACACAGCCGTCGGCGCAAAGGGGGCATCGGCTGACTGGGAAGTGAATGGGAAGGAACTTTTGCCATGCGATGTCCATTCTGCGGTCATGAAGATACGCAGGTGAAAGATTCTCGTCCCACGGAAGACCATGCCGCGATCCGGCGTCGGCGCTATTGTCCGGATTGCGGCGCACGCTGGACCACTTTTGAGCGGGTTCATCTGCGGGAGCTGACCGTCATCAAGAAGAACGGCGAGCGGACGCCTTTCGATCGCGACAAGCTGTTCCGTTCGTTGCGCATTGCCTTGCGCAAGCGCCCCGTGGACGAGAACCGGGTCGACCGGGTCGTCAACAGCATACAACGACGGCTCGAGACTCTTGGCGAATCCGAAATACCTTCCAAGGTGATCGGCGAAATGGCCATGGAACAGCTTGCCCAGCTCGATCAGGTGGCCTACGTCCGGTTTGCTTCAGTCTACAAGTATTTCAGGGAAGCTAAGGACTTCGAGGAGTTCGTGGAACATTTAGGTGAACGCTGAAGCCCAGCATTGCGCGGCGGAAGACGCCGCGCATATGCTGACGGCGTTGACCCTCGCCAAGCGCACCCTGGGACAGGTTTGGCCCAATCCGGCCGTGGGGTGCGTCATCGTGAAGCATGGAAACGTCGTCGCGCGGGGCTGGACTCAGCCGGGCGGACGTCCCCACGCGGAAACCGTGGCGCTCGCCGCGGCTGGCGCATCGGCAATCGGCGCCACTCTATACGTCAGCCTCGAGCCTTGCAGTCACTTCGGCCAGACGCCCCCATGCGCCAATGCAATCATCGCCGCTGGCGTCGAGCGCGTCGTTGTGGCGACGCTCGACCCCGATCCGCGCGTCAATGGCGCTGGAGTCGCCCGCCTTCGGCAAGCCGGCGTCACCGTTTGCGCCGGTGTTCGCGATCAGGAGGCGGCGGAGTTGAACGCAGGGTTCTTTCTGCGTTGCACGCGGGGCCGGCCGTTGTTCACGTT
Organism: uncultured Rhodospirillaceae bacterium; assembly: GCA_964603915.1. Lineage (GTDB taxonomy): Bacteria > Pseudomonadota > Alphaproteobacteria > Rhodospirillales > Defluviicoccaceae > REEP01. Next base: position 12,406 of record CAZRWU010000070.1, on the reverse strand, counting down.
GAAAATGGCGACAAGTCTCGACGGCAGGATCGCCACGCGCACCGGCGAGAGCCGATGGATTACCGGAGAGCGAGCGCGACGCACCGCTCATCGGATGCGTTCCGACCACGATGCCGTGCTCATTGGCTCGCAAACGGCTCTCGCCGATGATCCCGATCTTGGCTGTCGGCTTCCGGGCATGACCGGGCGCTCGCCGGTGCGCGTCGTCGCGGACGGGCGGCTGCGATTGAGTCCGACCTCGCGTCTGGCGCAGACGGCGCGGCAAACGCCGACGTGGGTGATCACGCGGGCGAACGCCGACCCGCAGCGGCAGGCGGAACTGGCGGGGCGAGGGGTTACGCTCCTGCCTCTCTCCGCAAGGCAGGCGCGGGCTCTCGATCCCTTGCAGATCGCCGCTGCACTTGGCGCGAAAGGACTGACGCGCGTGCTGATCGAGGGAGGCGGCCGTCTTGCAGCCTCCCTTCTCGCGGCCGGGATCGTCGATCGCCTCGCTTGGTTTCATGCGCCGCGCATTTTGGGCGCCGACGCGGTTCCGGCCGCCGCCGCCGTCGGCGCCGCCACCCTCGATCAAGCCCCGACGTTCATGCATACCGATGTGGCGGTCCTGGGCGACGATGTGCTTGAATTGTTGAGACGCGTCGGATAGGCCACAGCCATGTTCACTGGAATTGTCACTGATCGCGGGACGGTCCGCTCCCTCGTCCGCGGCGACGACCACCGGCTGACGTTCTCAACCGGCTACGATCCCGATAGCCTCGCTCTGGGCGCGTCTGTCTGCTGCTCCGGCGTCTGCCTGACCGTTATCGACAAAGGCCCGGGCTGGTTCGCCGTTTGTGTCTCGGGCGAAACGCTGTCGCGCACCACCATTGGCGGCTGGCAAGAAGGAATCCCGGTGAACTTCGAGCGCGCCTTGCGGGTTAACGATGAACTGGGCGGTCACCTGGTGTGGGGTCATGTCGACGCGGTAGGGACCATCGTTGGCGCCGCGGATGTTGGCGCGTCGCGGCGCTTCACCTTTGAGGCGCCAAGCGAGGTAATGCGGTTCATCGCCATCAAGGGATCGATCGCGGTTGACGGCGTCTCCCTGACGGTCAACGAGGTCGCCGGCAATCGTTTTGCGGTCAATGTCATTCCCCACACGCTCGCCGTCACGACGATCGGGCATGTCGATGTCGGCGATCGGGTGAATCTGGAGGTCGACATGATCGCGCGTTACCTTGCCCGCTTGCTAGAGAAGGATTGATCCCGTCTCCGTGCCTCATCAACTCTCGCCCATAGAAGATATCATTGAGGATGCGCGCAACGGCCGCATGTTCATCCTCGTCGATGACGAGAACCGCGAGAACGAAGGGGATCTCGTCATCCCCGCTCAGATGGCGACGCCAGAGGCGATCAACTTCATGGCGAAATACGGGCGCGGCTTGATCTGTCTCGCGCTCGCTCGCGAGCGCGTCGAGCGCCTGAATCTGCCACTCATGGCGCAGCGCAACACCTCGCGCCATCACACCGCGTTCACGGTCTCGATCGAGGCGCGGGAAGGAGTCACGACCGGCATTTCCGCTTCGGATCGCGCCCGCACGGTGGCCGTGGCGATCGACCCGACGAAGGGAAGCGAAGATCTGGCATCGCCAGGCCACGTGTTTCCGTTGCAAGCGCAGGATGGCGGCGTGCTGGTTCGCGCCGGTCACACCGAAGCGGCGGTTGATATCGCACGCTTGGCCGGACTTAATCCCTCCGGCATCATTTGCGAAATCATGAACGACGACGGAACCATGGCGCGGATGCCGGATCTCATCCGCTTTGCCGAGTTCCACCAATTGAAAATCGGGACAATCGCCGATCTGATCGCATACCGCCTTCGCCATGACCGCATTGTCCAGCGTATTCTCGAAACGTCTCTGACGAGCATGTACGGGGGGACGTTCCGGATGGCCGTCTATATCAATCGGATCGCTTACGCCGAACATATTGCGCTGATAAAAGGCGACATCAGCGAGGATGGACCGATCCTCGTGCGGATGCATGCGCTAAACGTATTGGACGATGTGCTTGGCGACACCCGCAGCGGCAAGACCTGCCGGTTGCATGACGCCATGCGGATCATTGGCGCCCGCGGCCGCGGAGTGGTGGTCGTCATTCGCGAACCGCATAAATCCAGTCTGTCGGATCACGTTCGCGCCTTGATCGCGGGGGCGAGCGAGGAGACTCCTCAGCTCCGCGACTACGGGATTGGCGCGCAGATCCTTCTCGATCTTGGCGTGAAGGGCATGATTCTGCTGTCGAACACCGAGCGCACGCTGATCGGTTTCGAGGGTTATGGTCTCAAGATCGTGGGCCGCCATCCCATCTCCAGCGAGGACAGGGGACCATGGGCAACAAACCCAACGTTTTGATCGTCGAGGCGCGCTTTTATCAGGACATTGCCGACGAATTGGCAAAAGGGGCGACAGCCGTTCTGGAGAGAGCCGGGGTCTCCCACGACCGCCATTGGGTGCCGGGAGTCTTCGAGGTGCCGGCGGGATGTCGTTTCGCGCTGCGCGCGATGGAGGAAGGGATGGTCACTCCTGGCTACAGCGGTTTCATCGCGCTTGGCTGCGTTATCCGAGGCGAAACCGACCACTACGACCACATTTGTCGCGAAGCGAGCCGCGCGCTCATGGATCTCGCGGTCAACCACAGCGTTCCCTTCGGTTTCGGCATCCTCACCTGCGAGAACTACGATCAGGCGTGGACCCGGGCCGCGGTCGACCAGAAAAACAAGGGCGCCGATGCCGCCGAGGCGTGCTTGCGCATGATGGAGCTCAGGCGCGCCCTGCATCTGGTGCCCCGATGAATGGTTCGCTCAAAAACACGTTCCGCCTCCGCCGCAGCGCAGCACGCCTGGCCTGCGTGCAAGCGCTCTATGAGATCGACGTCTCCGGCGCCTCTTCTGATCCGGTCCTGCGGGAGTTCATGACGGAGCGATGGAAGCATGTCGGCAATGGCGCGGCGCTGGCAGAGCCGGACGCCGCTTTCCTTGCCGAACTCGTCGAGGGTGTCTTGACGCAATCGGCGCGGCTCGATCGGGAAATCGAGGCCGTCTTGGACGAGTGGTCGCTCGAGCGGTTGGAGATTTTGCTTCGCGCTATTCTGCGGGCAGGCGCGTTCGAGCTTGCCGAGCGCCTCGACATCCCGAGCAAGGTCGTCATCAACGAATACGTCGAGGTCGCCCACGCGTTCTTCGCGGGCAAGGAGACGGCGCTCGTCAATGCGGTGCTCGATCGGCTTTCGCGGACCTTGCGGCCGCGTCAGGGGGAAGCCACGGGCAATGAAGACACCAACGATTCTGGGTGAGTTTCAAATCATCGAGCGGTTTTTCGCGCCTTTGGCGGCGACCGCTCCAGGGGCGCTGGGACTTCGCGACGACGCCGCCATTGTCTCGGTGGCGCCGGGATGTTCGGTGGTGGTCAGCACGGACACCCTGATCGAGGGCGTGCATTTTCTGCTTCAAGACTCCGCCGCTGATATCGCCGCGAGAGGCTTGGCGGTCGCGTTTTCGGATATCGCCGCCATGGGTGCGGAGCCACTTGCTTACATGCTTTCGCTCTCCCTGCCGCAGGTATGGGCAAGCGAGCAGCGCGAACGGTGGTTGGAGTCCTTCTCCGGCGAATTGCGCGGCGAGCAACAAGCAATCGGTGTTGCCCTAATCGGCGGCGATACGGTCGCCACGCCGGGACCACTGTCGCTGACGCTTACGGTCTTCGGCGCGGTCGCGACGGGTTGCGAACTACGCCGGTCGGGCGCGCGCCCGGGTGACGTCGTCTACGTTTCAGGCAGCATTGGCGATGCCGCGTTGGGTCTTCTCGTGATGAAAGGCGATCTTCAAGAACTGGATGACGCGCAGCGGCAGATGCTCGCGGTCCGGTTCCGACGACCGCGGCCGCGTCTCGACCTGGGCTTGCGTCTGCGGGGCGTGGCTCACGCCGCCGCCGATGTTTCCGACGGCCTCGTCGCCGATCTTGATCATATCTGCGAAGCCTCGGATGTCTGCGCCACGATCGAGATGGGCCGGATTCCGATATCCCAAGCGGCGCTTGCCGCCGTGCGCGCTGAGCCGGCGCGAAGGGCCCGCATCTTTTCCGGCGGCGACGATTACGAGCTTGTTTTCACCGCCCCTTTGGCGGCCGCAGACGATATCGCGCGAATCGGGGCGGAGCTTGGGCTGGCGCTGACGGCGATTGGCCGAATCGCGGCGCGAAACTCACAGGCTAGCGAGCCAAGATTGCGCGTTTTAGGCGAAGACGGCAATGAGGTCTCTCTTTCTGATGGCGGCTACAGTCACTTCTGAAGGCAGCCGCCAATCTTGAAGATTGCTGGCGGCGCTTCCCCGCCAGCGGTTCGTTCGCGGATGCCGTTTCAAATTCTTCTAGCAATTTTTGCAATGCAGCGAACGCCATGTTGCGTTCTTGCTTGGCATCTGGCATTTTCCGGCGGATTTTCGTGAACACGCCACGATAAAGCGTCTACGGGACAGGAGGGGGTTTTCCGATGCTTCCCGTGGTGCGCTCCGATCGAAAAAGGGGCTAAAATCATGCACATCGTCGTTATCTTGTGCGGGCTGCTGGCGTTGGGGTACGGCGTCTGGGCAAGCCGCTCCGTGCTGAGCGCCAGCGCCGGCACTCAACGCATGCAGGAAATCTCCGGTGCGGTTCAAGAAGGAGCCGCGGCCTACCTCAACCGTCAGTATATGACGATTGGCGTCGTCGGCGTCATCGTGGCGGTCATCTTGTTTTTTGTTCTGGGATGGAAGGTGGCGCTCGGCTACGCCATCGGCGCGGTGCTCTCCGGCGCCACGGGATACATCGGGATGAACGTTTCGGTTCGGGCCAATGTCCGGGTTGCTGAGGCGGCGCGGCAGGGTCTGGATGCGGGGCTGCAGTTGGCGTTCAAGGCGGGCGCGGTGACCGGCATGCTGGTGGCCGGCCTGGCGTTGCTGGCGGTCGCCCTCTACTACGGGTTCTTGTTGCTGATCGGCGCCGAGGGCCGCGACATCATCGATCCCTTGGTCGGCCTTGGGTTCGGCGCGTCGCTGATCTCCATTTTCGCCCGACTTGGCGGCGGTATCTTCACCAAAGGCGCCGATGTCGGCGCCGATCTGGTCGGCAAGGTCGAAGCCGGGATTCCCGAAGACGACCCCCGCAACCCGGCGGTTATCGCCGACAACGTTGGCGATAACGTTGGGGATTGCGCCGGCATGGCCGCCGACCTGTTCGAAACTTACGTCGTCACCGTTGTTGCAACCATGGTTCTGGGGTCAATTTTCTTCGCCGGAACGGACATGGTCGGCAACGTCATGCTCTATCCGCTCGTCATCGGCGGCGTCTGCATCATCGCCTCCGTCGCCGGCACGTTTTTCGTTCGCCTCGGTCCGAGCAACAACATCATGGGAGCCCTGTACAAGGGCTTCATCGTTTGTGCGTTGATTTCGGCGGTGCTCTTGCTTCCGGCGACGTGGATCATGGTCGGGTTGGGCACGGAGTATATCGTCGGCGACACGACCTTCACGGGATGGAACCTGTTCTTTTGCGGCATCATCGGTCTCATCGTGACGGGGCTTTTGATCTGGGTCACCGAGTACTACACCGGCACTCAGTTCCGCCCGGTACGGGTCATCGCCGATGCGTCGAGAACCGGTCACGCCACCAACATCATCCAGGGGCTGGCGATCTCGATGGAGGCGACGGCTCTACCGGCGCTGATCATTTGTGGCGCCATCATCGGGACCTATCTGCTCGCCGGTCTATTCGGTATCGCGATCGCCGTGACCGCGATGCTGGCGCTCGCGGGCATGGTGGTCGCACTCGATGCCTACGGTCCCGTTACCGACAACGCGGGCGGCATCGCCGAAATGGCGGAATTGGAAGAAGACGTCCGCAAGACCACGGACGCTCTCGACGCGGTCGGCAATACGACGAAGGCGGTCACCAAGGGCTACGCCATCGGCTCCGCCGGTCTCGGCGCACTGGTCCTCTTTGCCGCCTATACTCAGGACCTTGCATTTTTCCGGGATAATGCTGTCGCGTTTCCCTACTTCCTCAACGTCAACATCGACTTCTCGCTGTCCAACCCCTACGTCGTTGTCGGACTCTTCATCGGCGGTTTGCTGCCGTACCTTTTTGGCGCGCTTGGCATGACCGCGGTCGGCCGGGCGGCTGGGTCGGTGGTGATGGAAGTCAGGCGTCAGTTCAAGGAAATTCCCGGCATCATGGAAGGCACGGCCAAGCCCGAGTACGGCCGATGCGTCGACATGCTGACCAAGGCGGCGATCAAGGAAATGGTCATTCCGTCGATGCTGCCCGTGCTGGCGCCGATCGTGCTTTTCGTCGTGATCCTGATGATCGCCGGCAAGGCCGCGGCATTCGCCGCTCTTGGGGCGATGCTGCTCGGCGTTATCGTTACAGGATTGTTCCTGGCGATTTCGATGACAGCGGGAGGCGGGGCCTGGGATAACGCCAAGAAGTTCATCGAGGATGGTCATCATGGCGGCAAAGGCTCGGAAGCCCACAAGGCCGCGGTCACGGGCGATACCGTCGGCGATCCCTATAAGGACACCGCAGGCCCGGCGGTAAACCCGATGATCAAGATCACCAACATCGTCGCGTTGCTTATCCTGGCGGTGCTGGCTCACTAAGGGTAGAGCTTGCGTTTCAAGAGACGCTCTTAACCCGCTGAAACCCCGGAAGCCGTTGCTTCCGGGGTTTTCTTGTGGCGCCGCAGCATCAAGCTTTTTCAGCGATCGGTTTTGGAGAGAAATACGCGACCGCCTTTACGCAGGCGGGGGAGCGCTCAGATCCTATTCCTCGAAGCGGCCAACATTGCCGAGCAGTTGCTGGACAACCGTAAGGTCGTTGCCGCGCGTGCGCGTCTCGCGTTTGACGATTTGCACCTTGCGGCCGTCCTCGAGACCAAGCGTATCGACGGACTGGACGATGCCGTCCGGATCGAACCGGATTGTCAATACCTGACGCTCCAACACTTCCGGTTCGAGAAAGGCGAGCGACCGGGATCGGTTGCCGATGTAGTACCACTTCTGTTCGTCGAGAACGGCGACGCTGGAGGGTGAACCAAGAATCGTCTCGACGTCCTGCTGGGACGTGACGCCCGGAACGATCTGACCGATCCGATCCGCCTCGACGGTGTTGCCGTGGTTCGTAATCTGAGACGCACAGGCCGACAGGCCAAGAGTGATGGAAAGAACGGCGGCGCTCATCGTCAAGCGCCGGCGCCATTGACTTGGGGTTGGGTCGCTAACCATGTTAACGTGCACCTGCTGTCAAACGGTATCTGCCTCTTGGCGAAGGGGCCTTCCTGATGGCGCCTGCACCGAAGTTGCAAGATGGAAAGTGCCATTCGCCGGCGATCTTTGTCAATCCGATGAGCGGCATCCCCTCCGGATGCGCCGAGACGCCCGATGAAAATGCGTAATTTTTTTAAAGAGTCCGCGATTCAGGCCACGGCTCGCCGTCTATATACCGAGGCGGTCGATCAGGCCCGGCAACCGGAGTTCTATCTTCACCGGAGCGTACCCGACACGGCAGACGGCAGGTTTGACATGATCGTCCTGCATGTCGTGCTGATCATGCGACGATTGAAGCGCGATCACGCCGAGGCGGCGGAGACGGCACAGGCGCTGTTCGATTTGATGTTCGCCGACATGGATCAGAACCTCCGCGAGATGGGCGTCGGCGACATCGGCATCGGAAAGCGGGTGAAGGCCATGGCGAAGGCTTTTTACGGTCGACTGGCCGCCTACGATCTCGCCTTGAGCGGCGCCGACGACGCAGCATTGAATGCCGCGTTGCGCCGCAACCTTTACCGCAAGTGCGCGCCCGCCGATGGCGATGTGGCGGCAATGGCTTCCTACGTCCGCAGCCAAGCGGCAAAGCTCGATGCGCTGCCCTTGGCTGTGTTGCTCGATGGCGGCTTTTCCTTTACGTGCGCTTCCACATTGACGGAAGAACGATCTTATGACAGCAATCCCTCAGCCTGAATTTTCGCGAATCACGTCAATCGATGAAATTCCCGAGGAAGGGATTACCCTCATTCTTGAAGCCACCGCGACAGAGCGCGCGGCGCTGGCGCGGCGCTTCGACGTCCTTGCAATCGACAGCCTGACGGCAGAGGTTTTTCTTTGGCTTGAGCAGAATCGGAGCCGAGTCAAGGTCTCCGGGCGGTTGCGGGCGGGAGTGGTCCAGCGATGCGTGGTGACCTTGGATCCCATGGCCGTGGACAACGATGTCAGCTTTGAGCGCGTGTACGCAACAACCGCTGCCGGACCGGGCGCCGCGAATCGACCGTCCGGCGAGGTTGTGCTGACGCTGGATCAGGATGATCCACCGGAACCGCTGCCGGGCGATGTTCTCGATGTCGGGGAGACGGTTGCCGAAGAGTTCGGCTTGGCGCTTGATCCATTTCCGCGGGCGGCCGGCGCCGTTTTCGAGGGCTATACCGTTGGTCCTTCCGATCAGCGGGAGTCGTCGAACCCGTTTTCAGCCTTGGCCTCGCATCGTAATAAGATTGAAAAAAAAGGGTAACGCGCTTGCTCATGGGAAGGAATTTGATTAACAAATCTTCCCGACCTTCTGCGCGTGGCGCGCTTCTTAGCCATGCGCACATGACGACTTTTCGAAAATTCACGAACTCGGCGTTCTCAAGCAATGAATGTAACGCTCTCTATTGACGCGATGGGCGGCGATAACGCGCCGGGTGTGGTCATCGGTGGCCTCAACCGGGTCGTCGGCCAATTCCCTCAAACGCGCTTCATTCTTTTCGGCCGTGAACATGAATTGGCGCCGCTGCTCAAGCGCTTCGGCCGTGTTCGCGCCGTCAGCGAAATTCGCCATACCGAACTGGTGGTCGACAACGCCGCCAAGCCGTCAGCCGCGCTGCGCACCGGGCACGAGACCAGCATGCGGCAGGCCATCGAGGCTGTCCGGTCCGGCGAGGCGCAAGGGGTGGTATCGGCGGGCAATACCGGCGCCTTGATGGCGATGGCCAAACATGTTTTGAAGACGCTACCCGGAATCGACCGTCCGGCGATCGCCGGCGTGGGTCCGACGATCCGCGGTAAATCGGTGATGTTGGACCTGGGCGCCAATGTCGACTGCAATGCCGACAACCTTGTTCAGTTCGCGGTCATGGGCGAAGTTTTCGCGCGCAAGGTTCTCGGTCTGGAAAAACCTTCCGTAGGCCTGCTCAACATCGGTGAAGAGCACATGAAAGGCAATGAAGCGGTGAAAAAGGCGGCGGCGGTGTTGCAGGCGAGCGATCTTTCAATTCGCTTCCACGGTTTTGTCGAGGGCAACGATATTTGCGAGGGAACGGTCGACGTCATCGTGACCGATGGCTTTACCGGGAACATCGCGCTCAAATCGATGGAAGGCGCCGCTCGGCTGTTCAGCCAAGCCCTGCGCAAGGCGCTTCGCGGTTCTCTATTGGGTCGCATGGGGGGTCTGGTCGCCGCGCCGGCATTGGCGCGGCTGCGGGAACGGATGGATCCGCGCTACTACGATGGCGCCATGTTTCTCGGGCTGAATGGCATTTGCGTGAAAAGCCATGGCGGCACCGATGCTCTTGGCTTTTCGAGCGCGGTTACGGTCGCCATCAAGTTAATCTCCGACAGGGTGAACGAGGGCATCAAAGAGGATTTTTTAAGCGTTACGCCGGCCGGCTCGGCTGACCTTCAGGTGATCGCCGGCCGATGACGGATATTCGCGCGCGAGTTGCCGGATGCGGTTCCTACCTTCCGGAGCGGGTCGTGACCAATGAAGAATTGGCCGCGCGCCTCGATACCTCGAACGACTGGATCGTTGGCCGAACCGGCATTTCCCAACGGCACATCGCCGCCGACAATGAACTCACGTCCGATCTTGCGGTCGCCGCTTGCCGCCGCGCCCTGGACAGCGCCGGTGTCGATCCCGCGGCGATCGATGTTGTCATTGTCGCCACCACGACCGCCGACGACACCTTTCCCGCGACCGCGACGCGGGTTCAGGCCAAATTGGGGCTTTCGCGCGCGTTCGCTCTCGATGTCCAGGCCGTCTGCGCCGGCTTCGTCTTCGCGCTGTCGGTGGCCGACAATTTCATTAAGGCCGGCCAAGCCAGGACCGCGCTGGTCGTTGGCGCGGAAACGTACTCGCGAATTCTCGACTGGACCGACCGCGGCACCTGTGTTCTGTTTGGCGACGGTGCCGGAGCCGTGGTTCTCGTCTCGAGCGATGGGGACGGCGTCGCGCCCAGTGAATCAGGCTGGGGAAAGGCGCCGGGAATCCTGTCCACCCACCTCCATTCCGACGGACGGCTGCGGGACATCCTCTACGTCGACGGTGGGCCCTCGTCGACACAGACCGTCGGCCATTTGCGCATGTCCGGCAAGGAAGTCTTTCGTCACGCCGTAGCCAATCTGACCGCAGTCGCACAAGAGGCGGTTGCAGCCAATGGATTCACCCTCGAAGACGTTGACTGGGTGGTGCCACATCAAGCCAACATCAGAATTCTGGAAGGGATCTCGCGCAAGCTCGGGCTGACGCAGGACCGCATCGTGGTCACCGTGGATCGCCACGCCAATACGTCGGCCGCCTCCATTCCATTGGCGCTCGACGAGGCCGTTTCGGACGGGCGCATCAAGGCGGGCGACCTCGTTCTTCTTGAGGCGATTGGCGGCGGAATGGCGTGGGGCGCGGCGCTCATTCGCTGGTAGCGCCGCCGCCGCGCGCGAATGTTGCTTTCAGATCGAAAACGATTGCGTCAATAAACGCAGACATCCCTCTGATATTGACGGCTTTCTGCGATCACGGTAGGCTCACCCCGGGCGGATAGGCGGGGAATGAATAATGTCAGAGAGCACAATCACCCGGGCGCATCTCAGCGAAGCGGTCTACCAGGAGGTCGGGCTGTCGCGAAATGAGTCGGCGGATCTCGTGGAAGCTGTGCTTGAACTTGTGTCCGAAGCTCTTGAAAGGGGGGAGACGGTCAAAATTTCCTCTTTTGGAACGTTTTCTGTACGGCAAAAGGGGCAAAGGATCGGTCGCAATCCGAAAACCGGGGAAGAAGTGCCGATTTATCCACGCAAGGTTCTCGTGTTTCGGCCTTCCCAAGTGTTGAAAAGCCGTATCAACGGGGAGTCGGCGGAGTCGCTCGAGTAGAAAATGGGGGAAACGGCCCACAAGGAAGCGGCTCCGCGGCAAGGCGGAAAATCGCAGGCGGCGTTTCGGACGATTGCCGAAGTCGCTGCCGAGTTGGAGTTGCCGCAGCATGTGCTTCGTTTCTGGGAAAGCAAGTTTCCGCAAATTCGTCCGTTGAAGCGCGGCGGCGGCCGCCGCTACTACCGTCCGGAGGACGTCGAGGTTCTTCGGCGCGTTCGCTCCCTCCTTTATCAAGAGGGCTACACAATCAAGGGCGCTCAGAAACTGCTTCGTCAGCGGAGCCTGGAGAAAGCTCACTCCTGTGAAGACGTTGCGCTCGAGGAACCTTTGCTGGACCAGTTACTAGAACCCGAAGTTCGACTGGAGCTTCGGGAGCTGATCGCCGAACTCGAGGACATCCGAAAGAGTCTTCTTAAAGGCGGCGGCGAAACCTAAACGGCGTCTCCTCGTCTTGCGGCGGTCGAAGATCTCCGCTCCTTCTTTGCGCTCCATCCGAAGCGTAACGCCGCCACGACGAAGGATCGGGATTCTCCTTGACAAGATTTCGTTGAGCGATGACACATGCCCCGGCCTTGAGCGTGCGATGAGGGGGACGGGTAGAGCATCGATATAAAGGAATCGACTGCCAAGGTAGAAAATCTTCTAGGTCTTTCTACCGTTTACTATGTGTTTCCCTGCACTTGTTTCACGGGGAACGGCGGAGCATGACGCGCCCCCGTCGTTTGGCCATAACCCGATAGGGCGAGCCGCGACGCATGGAGTACTTTTTACAGCAACTCATCAATGGCCTGACTCTCGGCGCCATCTACGGCCTCATCGCCATCGGCTACACGATGGTATATGGCATTATCGGCATGATCAATTTCGCCCATGGCGAGATTTACATGATCGGCGCCTTTATTTCCTTGATTGCGTTTCTGGTGCTAGGAATTCTGGGGATTACGTGGCTTCCTCTCGCTCTTCTGATCGTATTGATCGCGGCGATGCTGTTCACCGCGGTCTACGGGTGGACTCTCGAGAGGATCGCCTACCGTCCGTTGCGCGGTTCGCCGCGGCTCGCCGCGCTGATCTCGGCCATCGGCATGTCGATTTTCCTGCAAAACTATGTTCAGATCTTCCAGGGCGCGCGGGTCAAACCTCTGCCCCCCGTCGTTCCGGGCGGATTCATTCTGACGCAGAACGGAATATTTTCCGTCCAGCTCAGTTACATGCAAATCCTCATC
>CAZRWU010000069.1:0-14593 GCA_964603915.1 uncultured Rhodospirillaceae bacterium | reverse complement strand
ATCGAGATGACAATAAGGGCCATGATGAAATATCCCGCCGCCATGATCGGAACGACAATCTCGGCCGCCGTCGCGATGCGCTTGATGCCCCCGAAGATGATCAAGCCAAGCACGATGACCAGTCCGATGCCGCTGATCCACGTCGGGATGGCGAAGGCGTCCTCGAACGATGTCGCCACGGTGTAGGCCTGCAGCGCGCTGAAGGCGAAGCCGAAGGTAACCAGGAGAAGAACCGAGAAAATCGCCGACAGCCAGCGCTGGCCGAGGCCGCGCTCGATGTAATAGGCGGGACCTCCGCGATAGGTGCCGTCCGGCTCGGCGTTCTTGTATAGTTGGGCAAGACTGTTCTCGAAGAAGCTCGTCGCCATGCCGATGAGGCCGATGATCCACATCCAGAAAATCGCTCCCGGGCCACCGAGGGTGATCGCGACCGCGACGCCGGCGATGTTGCCCGCGCCGACACGGCCGGCGACGCTGAGCGCGAGGGCCTGGAACGAGCTGACATGTCCTTTCTCGTGGTGGAAGGCCTCGAGCAGAATGCCGAACATTTTTCCGAAATAGCGAAACTGGACAAAGCGCGAGACGATCGTGAACGTAACGCCGATGCCGACGAGAAAGACGATCAGCACCCAGGTCCACAAGAAATCATTTATCGTTGCAAGCATGACGGCCTCCCTGCCAAAATCTGTTATTCAATTAGCTGTAGCGGTGGCAGGGTAGCACTCCGGCAGTGTCTTCGCGAAAGCGTTAAAGCTCAAAGCGGGAAATTAAGTTGACGACAGTTATGTCCGCATGTTGTTGCCTCCATCCCCATAGAAGCGGCGTCTGATCCCTTTTTATCCGCGCATCAAAGATCCCTATTGAGCCTGCGGGTTGTGCTTTCGGCTTGGCCCGCCCGGCACCCAATAGGGCGCCCGAACTCCTTTCGTGAGGCACATCGACTGTTTACCGGTAACCATAAAAATGATAAGGGTATATTAGAGTGATTCTAAAAACGTCCACAGGCTGATTAATGTCGTGGACCGAACGAAGGAAGATCGTATGTCTGATTCGAGCGATTCCAGCAATAAGTCTGTCGCCGGTTCCACGATGAGCACCGGCGCGCCGGCGCCCAGTGACCGCAACTCGCTGACAATCGGTCCTGATGGACCAATCCTGCTCCATGACGTTCATTTTCTTGAGCAGATGGCCCACTTCAACCGTGAGAAGGTTCCCGAACGCCAGCCGCATGCCAAGGGAGCGGGCGCGTTTGGCGTCTTCCAGATGACCGAGGATGTCTCCGCTTACACCAAGGCAGCCTTGTTCAAAAAAGGTGCCGAGACCCAAGTGCTCGCGCGCTTTTCAACAGTGGCCGGCGAGGCCGGTAGCCCCGATACTTGGCGCGATGTGCGCGGTTTCTCGCTCAAGTTCTATACCGACGAGGGGAATTACGATCTAGTCGGCAACAATACCCCGATATTCTTCATTCGCGATCCGATGAAGTTTCCGCACTTCATCCGCAGCCAGAAGAGGTTGCCCGACTCGGGCCTGCGCGACAATCACATGCAGTGGGACTTTTGGACCAACAATCCGGAATCCGCTCACCAGGTGACTTATTTGATGGGCGAGCGCGGCTTACCCCGGACGTGGCGTCATATGAACGGCTATGGCTCTCACACCTTTATGTGGATCAATTCCGCCGGCGAGAAGTTCTGGGTGAAATACCATTTTCACACCAACCAGGGCATGGCGTTCTTCACCAACGCCGAAGCAGCCAAAATGGCGGGCGACGATGCGGATTTCCACCGCCGCGACTTGTTTGAGGCAATCGCACGTGGCGAGTATCCGAGTTGGACGCTATCGGTCCAAGTCATGCCCTACGGCGAGGCGAAGACATATCGTTTCAACCCTTTCGACCTGACCAAGACCTGGTCGCACGCGGACTATCCGCTCGTCAGGGTCGGCACCATGACGCTCAACCGGAACCCCGAGAATTTCTTCGCACAAATCGAGCAGGCGGCGTTCTCGCCGGGCAACACCGTGCCGGGCATTGGCCTGTCACCCGACAAGATGCTGCTCGGCCGTGCCTTTGCGTACAATGACGCGCAACGCAACCGTATCGGCACCAACTTCCACCAGTTGCCGGTCAACCGTCCCAAGGTCGCCGTTAACACTTACATGTTCGACGGCCAGATGGCCTATGACCATAGCGGTAATGCGCCGGTTTACGCGCCCAACAGCGACGGCCGCAGCTGGGCGGACGAAACCGGTCCAGTTGGAGATGGATGGGAAGTGGACGGCGAGATGGTCCGCAGCGCTTACACGCTTCATGCCGAGGATGACGACTTTAGTCAGCCGGGCATTCTGGTGCGCGAAGTGTTCAATGACGAGCAACGAGCAAAGCTGGTCGATCAGGTCGCGGGCAGCCTGCTTGTCGGTGTCCGTTCGCCGGTGCTTGAGCGGGCCTTCGAGTACTGGAAGAATATCGATGCAGATGTCGGTCGGCGGATCGAACAATGCGTCCGCGCCGGCAGCGCTCCCAGGCTCGCCGAGGGCATGGGCCAGCGCTAAGATCTCCTTGGCCTCGAACGAGCTGACGAAATTCGAGGCTCTCGCACAGGAACAGAAGTTTGATTGCGATCGTGGGCGGCGTGAACGTCTTGCCGCGGTAGAGGGGCGGTGAACGCTGGATCAAAAAAGCACAGGGCCGCAAGAGGCGGCCCGGTACCCAGAAAGCGTTACAATAGGAGGTTGCTGGAGAAGACGATCACCTCCGCTTGATCATAGCCTCTTCCGCCGCGGCGCCCGTTCCCACCGTCTGCGTCTCGGTCGCCACCACCCGGGTAATGGCGGGCTCGCCGCGCAGCCACCGGTAAGCGAAGCCGGCGACGGCGGCGCCAAGGATGGGCGCCACCCAGAACGCCCACAGCTGGGCGATCGCCCAGCCGCCGACGAACAAGGCCGGCCCGGTGCTCCGCGCCGGGTTGACCGACGTGTTGGTCACCGGAATGCTGATCAGGTGAATCAGGGTCAGAGCCAAGCCGATGGCCAGCGGCGCAAAGCCAGCCGGCGCCCGCGCGTCGGTCGTCCCGAGGATCACCATCAGAAACATGAAGGTCAGAACAAATTCTATGACCAGAGCGGCTGTCAGGGAATAGCCGCCGGGCGAATGTTCGCCGTAGCCGTTGGAGGCGAAGCCATCGCTGACGCTAAACCCGGCCGCGCCGCTGGCGACCACATAAAGGACCGCGGCGGCAAGAATGGCTCCCGCCACCTGGGCGATGATGTACGGTAGGATGTCGCCGGCGGCAAAGCGCTCGCCCGCCCATAGCCCGACGGTTACAGCCGGGTTGAAGTGTCCCCCGGAAATATGCCCGACGGCGTAGGCCATGGTCACCACCGTCAGTCCGAAAGCGAGAGAAACACCGACGAAACCGATACCCAGTTCCGGGAATGCGGCGGCGAGAACGGCGCTGCCGCATCCACCGAAGACAAGCCAGAATGTCCCGAGGAGTTCCGCCGCCAAGCGGTGCTGCATTTTCATGAAAGGTTCTCCTTAAGTAAATGTCGGCCCAACTCCTACGCTATCCAAGAAAATCCAGATCAGCGTCAGTATCCATATGACGGCGTTGGGTTACTCCCTTAATCGGGAGCATGCAAATCAATTTTTTTCAATGGGACAGGCTGTAATGAACGGCGGGCATCGGCGGCCGCCGTCAGACTTCGAACACTTCTTCGATCGGCCTGCCATTGCGGATGCCGTCGATGGCCTGCCCGAACAAGCTCGCCGAATCGAGGATCATGAGTTTGCGGTCGGCCAGGTCAGGGCGAATGCGCGACGGCGGAATGGTGTCGGTGATGACGAAGCGCTCGAGAGCGTCGCTGGCGAGGACTTCATTGGCTTGATCCACGAAATTGCCGTGGGTGGCGCAGGCGATGACGCGCGACGCGCCCACCCTGCGGCAGGCCTCGGCAGCCCGGAGGATGGTTCCGCCGCTGGCGATCAGATCGTCAAGAATGATGCACACCCGGCCCGCGACATCGCCGCCGAACGCGCTGCCGGTAACCTTGCCGCCGCTGCGATGCTTCTCGACGAAGGCGGACGCGACCTCGACATCCATCGCCCGCTCGAGAGCTTGGCGGAATCGATCGGCGCGTTTGGCCCCACCGATATCCGGCGACACGACGGCGACGGCTTCGCCGCGAAGGGTGGAGGAAAAGTGCGCGACGAACAGCGACAACGCCTCGAGGTGATCGCTGCGGCAGCGAAAGCTGTTCTGGAACGCCGCGAGATTGTGAACGTCCAGGGTCATCACGGCGTCGGTCCCGACTGCTTCAAACAATTGCGCGACGTAGCGCGTGGTCACCGGATCCCGCAGCTTGGTCTTGCGGTCCTTGCGGGAATAGCAGAGGTAGGGAACAACCGCGGTGACGGAAGCCGCCGCCGCATCCTTGCAGGCGCCCACGAAAAAAAGCAGCTTGGCCAGCTTGTCGTTCACGCTCGCCAAATGGTCGGCGTAGAGGGATTGGACCACGAAAACATCCCGGGCGCGGACATCGACGAGGGGCCTGATCTTGTGCTCGCCGTCTTCGAAGTTGCGCTCTTCATGGCGGGCAAGCGCTATTCCAAGGCTGCGCGCAACGCGCGCGCCGTATTCCTCGGATGTCTTGAGGGCGAACAGAACGATGTCGTTGGCCATCGCAATCCTTCGGCGCAATAACGCGCCCGGATCACATTCTTGCCGATCCGAAGGCCGACATTCAAGGGAGCGGCGCTTCTGGCGGCGTCGGCGACAGCCGATCCCGACGTCACGGGGGCATGGTGGGCCGGGTGAGGATCGAACTCACGACCATTCGATTAAAAGTCGAATGCTCTACCGCTGAGCTACCGGCCCATCGAATTAAGAACGCTCCCGCGCATGGCGCCCGATACGGCGCGGGAAGCAGAATGCCTGCAAATCCGGGCGAATGCTAGCCCTGTGGCTGAAGTCCCGGAGTCGGACCCACCGATCCTGGCCGCGGACGCTTGGTCGAGGGAACCGAACCACGCCGCCCAGCGGGTCGTTCCGGGGTGATCGGTTGATCATCGCTCCGCTCGATCTCGCCGCCGGCGACAAGCGTCCTGACTTCATCGCCGCTCAGGGTTTCATAGGCAAGCAACGCCTCGGCAACGCGATGCAGGGTGTCGATATTTTCGGTCAGCACTTCGTGGGCTTTTGCTTCCGCGGTCTCAATGATGCGCCGCACCTCGTTGTCGATCAGCAACGCCGTTTCATCGGAGATGGACTGGGTGCGCGTGACGGAGCGCCCAAGAAACACCTCTTCCTCGTTTTCGCTGTAGCGGAGGCGACCCAGCTTTTCGCTCATCCCCCACTCGGTAACCATGCGCCGCGCCATGTCCGTCGCCTGCTGAATATCGTTGCTGGCCCCGGTCGTGACGTTTTCCAGGCCAAATATCAATTCCTCCGCCACCCGGCCGCCGAACATCATCGCCAAGCGCGCTTCGATTTCGCTTTTTTTCATCGAGTACCTGTCGCGCTCCGGCAGGTTCATCGTTACGCCGAGCGCGCGGCCGCGCGGAATAATCGTCACTTTGTGAAGAGGATCGACCCCGGGAACAAGCAAGCCAACGAGCGCATGACCAGCCTCATGATATGCGGTGAGCCGCTTCTCCTGATCGGACATGATCATTGAGCGGCGCTCGGTCCCCATCATGATCTTGTCCTTGGCCGCTTCGAAGTCGACCATCCCTACCTTGCTGCGCCCCGCCCGAGCCGCGAGCAGGGCCGCTTCGTTGACAAGATTGGCAAGGTCGGCTCCGGAAAATCCCGGCGTGCCGCGGGCGATGATGCGCGGGTCGACATCGGCCGCCAGTGGCACCTTGCGCATATGAACCTTCAAGATCTGCTCCCGGCCCAGCACATCCGGATTTGGCACCACGACTTGCCGATCGAACCGCCCCGGTCGCAGCAGCGCCGGATCGAGGACGTCGGGGCGGTTTGTCGCCGCGATCAGAATGACTCCTTCGTTCGCCTCGAAACCGTCCATCTCGACCAGAAGCTGGTTCAATGTCTGCTCACGCTCGTCATGCCCACCTCCAAGGCCCGTGCCCCGGTGACGGCCAACGGCATCGATCTCGTCGATAAAGACGATGCAGGGCGCGTTCTTCTTGGCTTGCTCGAACATGTCGCGGACCCGGCTGGCGCCGACGCCGACGAACATTTCGACAAAGTCCGATCCGGAAATGGTGAAGAAGGGAACGTTGGCTTCTCCCGCAATCGAACGCGCCAGCAATGTCTTGCCGGTTCCGGGAGGGCCGACGAGCAGGCAACCCTTGGGAATCTTTCCGCCGAGAACCTGAAACTTTTGCGGATCCTTGAGAAAATCGACGATCTCCTCAAGTTCCTGCTTGGCTTCATCGATTCCCGCGACATCATCGAACGTTACCCGCCGGCTGTCCTGCGTCAGCATCCGCGCGCGGCTCTTGCCGAAGCCCATGAGTCCGCCCGAACCGCCGCCCTGCATGCGGCGCATGAAGTAGATCCACACGCCAATCAGCAAGAGCACGGGAAACGCCGATATGAAGAGCGACATCAACAGGCTTGGCTGTTGAGGCGGGACCGCGGAGATGCGGACGCCATGTTCGGAGAGCTGCGGGACCAAATTGGCGCCCCTTGGCGAATATGTGCTGTAAGCTTGGCCATCGCGCAGCGTTCCCGAGACTTCCTGACCGCGAATGACGGCTTCCGCGACGTCTCCCCCGCGCACCGCCGTCATGAAGTCAGAAAAGGATAATTGCCGATCCGGAGCCCGTTGCGCCGGTCCCTGCATCGCGCTGAACAGGAAAAACAGGACGAGCCCGGCGACAAGCCAAAGTCCCAGATTGCGGTTTGCTTTCATCGGTCCGTCCCACTCCCTGTCACGCCCTGGGAATATACCCGCCTCATGTCCGTCGCTTGGCTATTGGGCGCCGGTTTCTCATCGCGCCATATCCTCCCTTAACCCCTTTTTGCGCCCAAGCTGCGATCCTCTTTCACATTCCAGCCACGGGCCACCTTAAGCACGGGCGCTCCGGCGGTTCCCCGGCATCTGCGTTCCCGTTTCTCACCCGCAGGAACGGGACAACGCGCTCCTTTTCCACCTTGCGCGAGCGCCTTGCCGAAGGTGATGAAACCAGCTCAAGAGCTTCGGTGCGCCAGCCACAGGATCAACTTCAGTAGATCCTGAACCAAACTTTGTCACTTCGTTCAAGGAATGCAAGGCTGACAGGCTAGGATTGCAGGAGTGACCGATTATTTGCCGATAATGGCCCATTTCCGTTGCCGCCCGCTTTCTCCAAGGGCCGCAGCCTATTCCTCGCCGTTTCGCGGCTACGACTGCTTTGTCGTCACCATGCCGGACGTCGTTTAGGGCCTGATGCTGTTAAGGCAAATCTTCGGCTCTGCGCGGCAACCTCCTTTGCGGCGCTGAAACCGCCGCTTGTTTCATCCAACCTTTCGGCACACAATCTTCTTGCCGTGGCGTCCTTGAGTCGGGCGGTTGCGGATCGTCGACAGCGGCGCCACGCAACCATCCCGCTGCCGCTGCCGCGGCGTCAGCCGAGCAATCCGCCAGGGCCTGTCACGATCATCCGAACCAGTTCCGCCTGGCGATCTGTTTCCGCTTTGGAAAGTACTTTCTTCAGATGTTTCCTCGTCGTCTCGTAGGCGACATTGAGCATTTCGGCAATTTCGTCCAATCGGTGGCCGCAGGCGAGCAAAGCGGCGACGCGCGCTTCGGCGTTGGTGAGACCATAGAGCTGGCGAAGGCGGTTCTCGTCGATCTCGCTCTTCCGGTCCGGATCGCCGATAAAGATCACTGCCGCCGGCTCTTCCCAGCTGACATTATGGCTGGGCAGGCGCACCGGCAGGATCGCGAAAGAAAGCGGCCGCCGGCCCTGAGGACGAGGAACCGAAAACGCCATCTGCAAACCGCGCTGATTATGCTGGGTACGTTTCATCGCATCGGAGATCAGGTCGCGGAAGCGCACGCGCCGTCCATCGCGTTCAACCTCAAGGCCGCTTCGCCCGACCGTCAGCACATCCTTGACCGCCATGACCTCGCGGGCCACTCGATTGGCGGCGAGTATAGCGCCGCCGAGGCTGATCTGGATGACGCCAATCGGCATGATCTCCAGGGTGTCGGTTGCGATCCGGCGGACGTCCTGGCTGCGGCGCAGCAGTTCCCCCGAACGCAGACTGCGTTGCAGATACGGCAGCAGTCGACGCAACAATGCAATGTTCTCGGCAGTGAACGGCCCCGCCGCTTCCGGACGAGCAGCAAAAAGATAAAGTGCGCTGTTGCTCTGGCGCTCAAGCAGACCGAAGACCTGTTGTTCCAGGTTCTGGGGCGCCAGCCAGTGTTGAAAATACTCGTTGCCCTCTTTCTCGGCGTCGCTGACCAACTCGGCGCCCGTCCATACGGCGCCGGGACTGCGGAACATTTCCTCGCGTTGCAACCAAATGTTGCTTCTCGCATAGACCTCGCTGTAGCTGCTGATCGACTGGATGTCGATGCCGTCCGCTTGGTCGATTTTTCCCGTGCCCGCCGCGAAGTCGTAAGAGGCCAAAGCGCATGCCTGAGCGCCGATGGCCTCGCGCAACTTGGCGAGCGCCGTCGGCCAGAATCGCGGATCCATGCTGGCGCTGTAGAATTCGGAAACGAGGTTGAGCGCTTGCTCGGGTGAAAGCTGACCACCGAGGTCGTTATTGCGCCAGCCAACCCCGACGCGCCTGTCGATTCCCGCGCGGCGGTCGATGCCAAGGCGGTTATCGGCTCCGGAACGCCGATCTTCGCCGCTGCGGCGGTCGACGAAAGGCTGACCGACATTCACCCTCCACGCCGAGAGCGTGGGTCCGCCATCAACCCATCCGCGCCTGCGATCCCCCCCGGATCGGCGGTCCGGCGTCATGCGCCTGTCGTTCGTCAATCGCCGATTGCCGTCCCGCCGATCTGTTGCATTTCCGTCCACCAACGCTCGACCTCCTTCGGGATCACGTTTGAGAGTATTGTTCAAACAGGTTAGGCATATCAATTAACGCATTAGATGCTAATGAGTCAACTTGTACGTGCGACTTAGCAAAAAAATCTCGCCTTTTTGCAGACTCATCTCTGGACACCTTGCAGCGAATACACCCGAATATTACCAAACTCTTACCCAAATGGGTAGGATAACCCGATTCGGCCCCCTCTTTGATGATGCTTCACCACAAGATTCCAAGATACTCCGAGATGCTTATGCCAGTTGAATGTGCAAACGCGATGGTAAAGATTTCAAGCGCGGGCGACGCAGAGAACGCCGAGGCCGGCAACTGTTGTTCTAATGTCACATTCGCCGATGAACGCTGAGTTGTGCGGCGCGGCGGACAAGGCCCCATCAGGCAGTCCAGGTGGTGACAAGTCACGGAGAGACATCGCGAACTGTTCCCTTCCGCATACGCAAATGCACAAGGCCGGTTGATCGCGAACCAGCCCCTCACAGGCAACCCTATTGACTTTCGTACCGTTTGCGGCCAATTCGCAAACCGAGAACCGGGATGCCCCACACATCCCGGCTCTCTTGTTGGACCAATACTCGACAGAAAACTGCGAAAGGAGAGTCGAAATTGGCAAGAAACCTTTATAACACCGACGCGGATCGTGTCGACCCGATTTTTTATCCCGTAGTCCCGGATTCGTTCATGCGCCGGGAAGATGGGCGGGTTTCCACACCGTCTTCGCGTCGCCCGTCGGGCGACTGGCCGGAGCAGATCGATCGGCCGCTGTCGTCCCCACACGATCGGTGGAGTTTCTAGACCACCTCGATTGAGGAGCTCCAACGTCGCCGCCGGACCGGATGCTCATCGCCGGTTGACGGCTATACTCTTCCCTCCAACGTGCCGCCCCGCAAGCCTCTCGGCGCCCTAATATACGCCATCGAGGCTCGTGGGGCGGCATTCGAGGCACCGTGGAGGGCTGCATCGATTGTGCAAGAGCCTCGATAAACCCTAAGATGAGCCGTCATCAAGCGGGCCGCATTCACGGCGCTCTCTACGGATCCATGGACCCATCACGACATGCTTGAGCCGTCGGGAAGTATGCCGTCATGAAGGTTTCTCGGGCCATCAGCCGGGTGGTGACAACGGCGGCAGCGATGGCGTCGGCCATCGCCTCACTTGCCGCCTGTTCGCCAGCGGCATTGCTCAACGCGGTGATACCGAGGGCAGGCTACGACATTACGTCCGGCCTCGCTTACGGCGCCGAGGCCCGGCAACGGCTCGATGTATATGCCCCGGAGGAAGCCGTGGGACCGGCGCCGGTTCTTGTCTTTTTCTATGGAGGCAGCTGGAGGAGCGGCAGCCGGGAGAACTACCGTTTCATTGGCGAGGCGTTCGCCTCGCGCGGGTATGTCGTGGTCATCCCGGATTATCGGCTCTATCCCGAGGCGCGTTTTCCGGTATTTGTCGAGGATGGCGCAAAGGCGCTGAAGTGGGTCGAACGGAACGTTTTTCAGCATGGCGGCGATAGCCAACGCGTGTTTCTCGCCGGCCATTCGGCCGGGGCTCATCTTGCGGCATTGCTTCTGTTCGACCCGGGCTATCTGGCGGCGGCGGGGTTTGATCGTGACCGGATCGTTGGGTTCATTGGCCTGGCCGGCCCTTATGCATTCGATCCGCTTGCCTATGAAAGCACGCGCGCGGTCTTTTCGACTGTCGACTCTTCCGACCAGGCGCGGCCGATCGCATTCGTCGACAAGAACGCGCCGCCGGCGCTGCTGATGCATGGTTTGCGCGACGAAACCGTTGAACTGATCAATGCCGAGGAGCTCGCCGCTCGCCTCCGGAAGATGGGCAACGAGGCTCGGCTCATTGCATATCCGCGGCGAACGCACATCGGATTGCTTCTCTCGCTTGCCGCGCCGTTTCGCATACGCGATTCCGTCCATGCCGACATGCTTGCCTTCATGAAGCGCCAGTCCTCGCAGCGCGGGTCCGCGACTTTCCCCGCGGCGTCCCCGGCCACTTCCGAAGAAGGCGCGCGCTGACCCAGAGAGCTTGGCGAAGCGGACGATCATCCGGCCGCCATCCTCTCTTCGTCTTTTTTTGCATTTCGATTCATAGAAAACGCATGCTCGCGGCAGGAGCAAACCGGTTCTGCTGGTGATCCGGCCATGCCGAAGGGCCGTAAAAACCGTCAGTCAACGCATTGTGAGAATGGACATGGCAACGGCGCTCGTCATTAGTGAGATTATGCAGGGCGCCCGGTGGACAATGCCTGTACGCCGGGTATCCTCCATCCGAACAATGGTGGAGTCTCGCTTGGATAACGATCGGCTTTGCTCGCTGATTGAAGCGGTGGCAGAGCGCCGCGACCGCAAGGCGTTTGCAGAGTTATTCAACTATTTCGCGCCGCGCTTGAAAGCGTTCGGACTGCGTCAAGGAACCAATCCGGCGGCTGCCGAGGAACTCGCGCAAGAAACCATGATCTCCGTATGGCGTAAGGCTGAAACCTTCGATCGTCAGCGTGCAACCGCCTCGACGTGGGTGTTCACCATCGTTCGCAACAAGCGGATCGACATGTTTCGCCGCGAGCGACGCATCGATGTCAGTCTTGACGAGGCGGCCGATCAGCCAGCCGAGATCGAGCCGCCCGACAGCGGCTTCGACCTGGCGCAGGCGAGCAAGGCCATCCGCCACGCTCTGGCGCATCTGCCAAGAGATCAGAAGGAAGTTCTTCTCAAGGCGTTCTTCGAGGACAAATCACACAGCGTGATCGCCGACGAACTCAATTTGCCTTTGGGCACGGTCAAGTCCCGCATAAGGCTGGGCTTGGCGCGACTACGCAATACACTGCCGGAGGATCAGCTATGATCAGGCATCATCCTCCCTTCGAGCTGTTGTTCGATTTCGGGACCGGCAGCCTGACTGAACCCGCCGCCCTCGTGGTCGCCGCGCACGCGGAACTGTGCCGCGAATGCCGTGACGAGATCTTCGCCGTCGAGACGATCGGCGGTGAGATGCTCGCGGAAATCGAACCGGTGGGGATCAGTGAAAATGCTCTCGAAGCTGTCATGGCGCGGCTCGATGAACCGCAACCGGCTCTGGCTTCTTCGATGGCCGGGCGCGACGCAGCCGCGCGCGCCAGAGGATCCGTCGATCAGTTGGCGTCGCCGGGTGGGATTGTCAGTCAACTTCCCGCGGCGTTGCAGGCGTATCTGGGTGAAGACGCGACGCGGTTGGTCTGGCGCAAGGTCGGCGGGATGTTCGAGGAAATCAAGCTTCCGACCAGCGTCAGGGGGTTCAAGGCGTCGCTGATGCGCTTGAAGCCCGGAAGCATCATGCCGGTCCACACGCACCGCGGCCGGGAATACACCCTTGTCCTGGCCGGAGGCTACCGGGACAACGGCCACCAGTACGGGCCGGGAGATTTTTCGCTCAAGGACGCTTCGGACGTGCATCGTCCCGTTGTCGATAGCGACGAGGAATGCATCTGCCTGGCTGTTCTGGATGCGCCCTTGAAGTTGACGGGCATGATGGGTCGGCTGGTCAATCCGTTCTTGCGGATGTGAAGCCGGGGAAAATCAAGGCAAGCAGCGCATTGCGACGTGCGCCGAAAAGCGCTGGACAGGAGAGGTGTGACCATGACGAGCATGAGATTGCGCGCAAGAGCGGCTCGGCGGTCTTTGCTGGGTGCGCTCACGGCGGCGTTATCAGTGGCGGGCTTGATGGGGCAGGGCATGGCGGCGCGCGATGCCCACGCCTCGGCGGTTGCCACCGGCTGCACGGGAACGGGCGCGCCCGCCGGAGCGGCGGCGGCGGTCGATCCTTTTTCGCTTTACGGCGATCAGTTGCGTTTCCGGGTGCTCCGCAACGGCGCGCCGATTGGCCACCACGAGGTGAGGTTTCGCGCCCGCGAGGACGAGGTGATCGCGGAGACGCGGTTTGAGGCGGAAGTCAGGATCCTGTTTCTGACCGCCTACCGCTATCACTACCACTCGCGCGATGTGTGGCGAGATGGATGCCTTGTGGCGTTGACGGCCGAAACCAACGACAACGGCAAGCGCACACGGGTGGAAGCCGAATTTGACGGCGAGGTCTTGCGGATCACGAGCCCAGCAGGCGCCAAGGCGGTCGCCCCCGGCATTCATCCGACCACGCATTGGAACGCCGGCGTCCTGGATTCGACCCGGGTCTTGAACACGATCACCGGCCGGATCGCCGAGGTCGACTTGATCGCGCTTGGTGAAGACCGAGTGGTGGTGGAGGGACGCACGATCATCGCCCAACGCTATCGCTACGCCGGCGACATCGAGTCGGAGGTCTGGTACGACGCCGAGGGACGCTGGGTGAAAATGCGGTTCAACGCCAAGGACGGCTCGACGATCGAGTACGTGTGCGAGCGTTGCGGCGCGGGATCCGGCAGCGCATGAGCCGGGTCGCCTGGATTACCGGAGCCGGCAAGGGCTTGGGCCGCGCGGTGGCGCTCAGCCTCGTCTCCCGTGGGTGGACGGTGGCGGCGAGCGCACGATCCGAAACCGATCTCCTGACGCTTGCAAGCGAGTCGGCGAGAGAAACGGGATCGGTTTTTCCCTTTGTCGTCGACGTGACGGACGAAGCGGCGATGATGGCCACCGTTGCAGCCCTCGAGGAAAAGATCGGGCCGCTCGACCTTGTCATTCTCAACGCCGGCACCCATGAGCCGGTGCGGGCGCGCGAATTCTCCGTCGAGCCGTTTCGCAAGCTTTTCGAAACCAATGTCATGGGCGTGGTGCACGGGCTGGCGGCGGTGTTGCCCCGGTTGATCGCGCGGCGCGTGGGGCATGTCGTTGTCGTCTCCTCGGTCGCCGGCTATCGCGGCCTTCCGACGGGGTCGGCCTACGGTGCGACGAAAGCGGCTCTCACCAACATGTGCGAAGCGCTCAAGCCCGAGCTGGACCGATACGGGGTGCGGATCACCGTCGTCAATCCGGGCTTCATCCGCACCCCCTTGACCGACAAGAACCCATTCAAGATGCCGTTCCTGATGGAGCCGGACGACGCCGCCGAGCGCCTCGTCCGCGGCCTCGACAGCGGCCGCTTCGAGATCACTTTCCCGCGGCGCTTCACCTGGTTTTTGAAGCTGCTCCGCTGTTTGCCCTACGCGTTGTACTTTCCGCTCGTCCGCAATCTCGACAAGGAGTGAGCCGCAACTGCGGCGGCGGGCATTTCCCAAGCATCATCCCGGCACCGTCTTCAGGTCGCGCAGAACCCGCTCGAAGGCCTGCTGGTAGGCGTCGTGGTCCTTCCATTTCCGGAAATCGCCGATGTGACGACTCCGCCGAATGTCAGCGGACCACCCAGTACGGCACTCCAGCACGGTATCATCCAAGCTAACAGGGAACAGGACTGTGCGCTTCTGTCGCTGCTCCTTCTCGAAGGCAGTCTCAACCTCCTTTTCGACCCACGCGCTTGATACCGAGCTTTCGGACAGGATTAGCAGCAGCCGTTCGTGGACGTGAATAGCTTCATCGATCCGTTGCCGGAACTTATCGCCGATCTTCATGTCCTCTGGTGCGAACCAGCACCGCACGCCGTTGCTCTGCAGATCGCCGTGCAGG
>CAZRWU010000068.1:0-14905 GCA_964603915.1 uncultured Rhodospirillaceae bacterium | reverse complement strand
CACACCGACGCCGAGGTCGCCGTAGTTGCGGTCTGGATCTTCCGTCGCGATAATGAAGCCGGAGAGGCCGGTCGGATCGGCGGCATAACGGACCGCGGCGCCGTCGTTGTCGTTCAAGAACTCATGGACGTATTCGCCGCGCACATAGGGAACGATAACCCCGATCGGCGTGCCCACGGCGTAGGATGCTTGCAGGCCGATCCGCGTCGTCAAGGAATCGACGTTTTGATCGTTGAATTGGAGATTCAGACCGCCGGCGCCCGTCTCCGTGAAGCTGTTGATGTCGGCCGCTAGGTAGCGCAGCCGCGCGATGGGCTGCACATCCACTCCGCCAAGCGCGTATTGGTATCCGACATTGGCCGCGAAACCGTACTGGATCGCGTCGAAATCGCCATTCGCGATCCGGTTGATGGGATCTACGGTGGGGTTCTGGCTCGGTATGACGAGACGGCGCGTCGACTCGTAGCCGGTGTAGCCGATCGTGCCGATGGCCTCGGCGTAAAATCCCTTTTCAAAGAAGTAGCTCGCGAACACGGAAAATGTATAGCTGTTGCTCTTGAGGGACTGCCCGGCCGGCGATCGGACCGTCGCGTCGAAATCGGCGTCGTAGTAGCTATAGCCGAACGCGCCGCCGACAATGAAATTCTGCGAGACTTGATAATCGACGCCCGCCGTGACGCCCGGCATTACAAAATCGAAACCGTCCACTTCGCTTGTCGCGTCCTTGTTGCCGAACGCCACCGATCCGGTCAAAAAAACGCCCCAAGGCCCGAACCACGCCGCGCTTTCTTCGCCTTGCGCCAAGGTGATGGGCGCGTCGGACACAGCAGCGCTCGCCGTGAGCGGGCCGTCGGATCTATAGCCGCGATCCTTGCCGAGCGACGCCAGCCGGCCGCCGGAATCGAGGCGCAAACCAGCGACGCTCAAGCCCCGCCCGACGGCGCCGCTGCGGATCGCCGCCAGGCGGCCGGAAATGTTGCTCGCCTGGATATCGCCGATCTGCTTTTGCGCGGCCTGTACCTCCTCGCCGTTGATGGACTGCAGCGCGTTGTTGGTCTCTTCCGTGGTCAACCCGAAACCAGGTGTAACTGGTTCCAAGCCCAGAATATTTCTTGCCGTCTCGATCATCCCCGTACAGATGCGCGCAAGATCGGCTTCTTCCGGTGACTGGGGGAGGATTTCCCCTCTTTGGTTGAGAGGAGCCCAGACGGTGTCGATGTACCTGGCCATGTCTTGCTGGGGTGGATTTTGACTGGGCAATTGCTCGAGAGGCCCCTGTGCGAGTGCGCCGGGTGCAAAAGCCAGCACCAGACCAAACGGCGCCGCGGCGGGCAAGATTGCCTCAACCCTTCCTCGCGCGGGCAGTCGAGACGGTTTTCCTCTCTCCCTGGCGGAATTCAAGCACGCATCTGCGACGACATCTTTTCGAAGATCTCGCAGTTCATCCCCTGCCTGCCGATACATCTCTCGCGCTTCCCCTCCTGCAAATGCGACAGCATTCGTGTGCTTTCGCTTGTTTTCCATTAATACTTAGTATTTAGCGCGCGGCCGCTCGCCTCCCTGACGTTTTTTCACCGCGTATGGGGGCCTAAAATACCACGATGCTGGCTATCTGGTCTACCTTACGGTGATCATGAGGTGGAAATTTTCGCTCCACTCAGGACGTTTGCGGGTCAAGCCGAAGTCGGGCACAGTTGACACCGGGATGAGGATGCGGGGCGTTTGGAAGCATGGCCGATATCTTCATCAGCTATGCGCGGGTCGATCGCGAAGCGGCGCAGCGGCTGGCCAGCGCATTGGAGATTGCGGGCTGGTCGGTGTGGTGGGACCCGCACATTCCGGTCGGCCGCCACTTCGATGAGGTCATTGAGGCGCAACTCACCGGAGCGCGGTGTGTGGTGGTTCTCTGGTCGCAGCATGGCGTCCGCTCGCGCTGGGTCCGGAGCGAGGCGACGGATGGCCGCGACCGCGACATCCTCGCTCCGGTGCGGCTCGATGACGCGGAGATCCCGCTGGCCTTTCGCGGCATTCAGACCGCCGATCTGCGCGGGTGGGATGGTGACGCGAGCCACCCCGGCTTCAGCGGTCTCGTCGCGGCCATTGCCGCCCGACTGTCGGAAACAGACGCGGCGGGGGATGCTTCGGATCATGTGTCTTCTCACCTCACCAAGCCGACGCTCCCGTCCACGCCCCCACCTCGCTCGCCTCCGGCCGGCAGGGCGAGGGAGGATTCGCCAGGGAAGCTTGCCAGCGTCCTTGGCGGCGGCCTTCTCGTGGCGATCGCCTCGGCCGTGGCGTTCCAGTACGCTTATCCCACTGTCTCCCTCGATGCCGGGTTGTGGCTGCTTTTCGCTCTTGTCGGCTTTGCGGCAGCCTTCGCCCTGCGCGCGTTCTGGCGTCTCCTCCGCGCGCGCTATCGGCACTCGCAGCACGAACATCGGTGAGTCATGACATGAATTGGCTGAGCCCACCGGCACAAAGATTGCGCCAGTTCAACCGGGCGCTGGCGACGGCGCTCATCGTCCTTACGCCCGTTGCCGCGACTGCCCTCGCCCAGCAGCGGGCGGAAGACCTGGGCGCCTGCGCGACTCTCTCCGCCGACGTGATCGCGCCGTGTATCGTGCGGTTGTCGCAACAGGCGATGACCTCGGCCGAGCAGGCGCAGCGGGACGTCGGGCGCGTCCTCGTCTTTCTGGCCCAATCCGAGATCGCCGATTCGCGCTTGCGCGCCGAAGCGGTCGACGCCATCCGCGCCGTGGTCGACGCCTCCCGCGATCTCTCCTTCAGTGGTCGAGCGCTCGTCGAAGCCGCGGAAAAGCATCCGCCGCCTTCGGATACATCCTCCACTGATCGACATATGACCGCATTCCTGGCGGCGACCGTGCGGGTTGATGAAACAGTCGAACTTTTGCGCGCCGCCATCGCGGTTCTCCTCGGGCAAGCCGCGGACGCGGATCGGGATCGCCATTTGCGCCGTTTCGTCGCCGATGCCGAAGTCCATGTCGACGCGCAAACGGCCGTCGCCGCGACCGCCTCCGCCCTCAACTCCGCACTGTATTCCTCCTATGTGACTCGGGACCAAGGCGGGCAGGGGATCCGTCTCAGCCTTTACGATTTTCTCGACCCACATGCCGGGTTTGAGCGCGACTACGGCTTGTACACCTATGTCTTGTTTCGCGCCGCAAACGAACGCGCGGAACGGCTGCTTCAGGCGCTGCTGAGCAGCACCGGTTGGACCGAACATGCGCGATTGGCCGAGCCGGGCGCGATCAACGTGTTCGTGGTGCCGGTCCGCGACCGCATCCAGGCCCTCGTCGCCGAGCGCACCTCGAGCGATTTGTCCGCCGACCTGTTGCACCCGGATTTCTACGACTACAGCTACGCCGCGAGCCTGTTGGTGAACCTCTGTGTGGGCGCGGCGGGCGGCGACTTGCCGGGCTATTGCATCGAGGGCGGAGGCGGCCCCTATCTCCTCGGTCATCCCGAACGGCTGACGCCGGACAGCAATATTGGCGAGCCCTATCTGCTCGTCGACCTTAGCCATGTCCACGAACGCGCCTTCGGCGAGTTCATCCGCGCCGTCAAGGAGCAGGTCATGCTCGCCGAGTTCAGCAACCGGGAGAAGATCGACACGTTTCGCCTCCAGCTTCTTGATGTCGCCCTCAAGGCCGGGGACTGGCTCGTCCCCGTCAAGGACGCCGTGGCCGGTATCGTCACGCTCGCCGGATCGGCGGAGGGAAAAGGGGCCTCAGACGGACGTTAGCGAGATGTCGGAACGGAACGGCGTCGTTCTCATCATCTTGTGCCTCGCTTCGGCGTCATGTCCCGCACCGCCTGATTCTCCTTTGTCTGGCGTTCCAGGGTCCGATCGCCACTCCAGGCTCGCCTTGAAATAAAGTCAGAGCCGCGCCGGATCGATCAGGATGGGCGCGCGGCCGGTGAACCGGCGGACGTGCTCGACCATCTCCTCGGTGCCGCCGGGCCCTCCCGCCGGCTTGCCGTCCCACAGCGCGATGAAATCGACGCTATCAAGACCTTGAGAGAGCGCCGAGTAGAGCTGCCATCGGTTGGCGCGGTCGTGCACGCTGACGCCCTCGGGAGCGGGGCCGATCTCATCCGGCATGATCAGGGTTCGCGTTCGTGGATTCTTCGTCACCCGCTGAAAGGCGTGAAACCAGAACTGGTCGGCATCGGCAAAGGTCACCGAGTCGGCGAGGAACTGCGGCACGCGCATGGTGAGTCGGATATCGAGGTTCACGCCGCGCGCCAGGCACGCCTCGGCGAACAGGAGATCGCCGCCGCAGGCGCCGCCGCACAAGCCGAGATCGCCCCCGCCGACGCCGATCCTGTCGAGCGCTGCCTCTATAGTCTCTCGCGCGGCTTCCACCTTCGTGGCCGGGAAGCGCGGCGCGAGATCCAGGCCCTCGCCCCGTTTTTGCGGATCGTCGATCATGTGGCCGCTGAACAATACAACGTGCCGCGGCGTCTCGCGGCGCGCGCCGAGCAGGCGCGCCAACTGTTGTTCCGCTTCGTCGATGATCTGGCGGGCGCGTTCGACCAACTCAGCCCGAAAACCGAGATCATGCAAAAGCGCCAGTTGCTGAGCCGTGGAGGCGAGCGCGAACAGATCGCTGTCGACGACTGCCTGCGCGGCTGCCGCCTCGAAGTCCTCAAGACACGCCTCGTCGCCGTCAGCTACGAGCCTCAACTCGCGCCGCGTCGCCAGCGCCCAGTAATCCGCCGGGCGCTTGGCGGCGCACCCGCGAAGAGCGCACGCCACCGTCCAGCGGACGCCCTGGGCGATCAGCGAAAGATCGACTTTCGGCGCCTTGCCGGTGAGATGCTGCAGAAGATGGCCAAGGGTGAGCGCGTTGATCCCGGGATAGAAATTGCTGGGCTCGATTTGAAAAGCCTGCGTATAGATCTCGACGGCGCGCTCGAGGTGGGCGGCCGACGCCTTGGCCTTGCTGCGTTTGGCGTCCGGCGCCAGTTCCTCCATGCACCAGAGCTGCATCCAGTGGTCCTTGTAGCAGCGGCCGAGAAGACCCACGGTCTCGCCGGAGCGGTGTTCTTGAGCCAGCGCCGAAAGCCGCGTTCGGGCATCGGCGAACCGGCCGCTGCGGCCGAGCGCAAGACCGTGCTGTTGACAGAGCCACGGGTTGTGCGGGTCGAGCGCCATTCCGCGCTCGAGGATCGCGATCGCGTAGTCGATCCTGTTCAGTTGCAGAAGCGCCTTTGCCGCCGTTTGCAGGGCTTCGAGTTCAAGAATGCGGTTCGGGGTCTCGTCGGCAAGCAAAAGGATATCGCCGGGTCGCTGCTTGGCGACCGCGGTGTCGACCCATGATTTCCAGGCATCGAGCTTTTGCCAGAACTCGTTGATATCGCCGACCTTGAGCCGTTTCCATTGCGGCTCCTCGAGGTTGGGCAGCATGCGGTAGACCGGACTCGTCTTGCGGCCCCGCCAAGCGGCAAGCGTCGCCTCGATCATGTCGGTCAGCCGGGCGCGATCGCGAAGGACGGCATCGCGATCGATGGGCGCGCGAATCGGGCTGTAAATCAGGCTTCGCTCGCCGATGACGTCGAATGGCAGCCACGGCCGGCTGCTGCTGAACATCGAGACGGTGGCGTTGTC
The DNA here is from genome assembly GCA_964603915.1 of uncultured Rhodospirillaceae bacterium. Classification (GTDB taxonomy): domain Bacteria; phylum Pseudomonadota; class Alphaproteobacteria; order Rhodospirillales; family Defluviicoccaceae; genus REEP01. The sequence goes on along the minus strand of CAZRWU010000068.1, from coordinate 9,273 downwards.
GCGCAAGGCGTGACGGACGCCAAGCTCATAGAAGGCGTTCGCGTTGTCGATCGTCAGGTCGGCGACGACGATATCGGCGAGCAGCAGTTCCTGAAACATGTCGGCGTGGATGCTGCCGGCGCGGATCTCGACATCGGCGCGGAACGGCTCGATCTCGGCGTCGTGCAAGGCCGGCGCGATCAGTTCGCGATAGACCAGATCGAAATCGATCTCTTCGCCTTTCGCATCGCTCTTGCGGCCAAAAGGCATGACGACGAAGCCGCGTCCGCGACCGCCCGCGTTCCAACCGCCACCCATGACCGTACCTCCCGGTGCTGCGTTGTTCGTTTACACGAAGATTGTCGCTCGAGGATGCGCCATCGTTGTCGGGTCTTTGAAGCGCTTTCAATGCCCGTTCTACTCGCTGCCATTCTTTCGCAGTATCGCCATGAACTCCAGATGACCATAGGGCGTGTCATAGACGCGATAGGGATAAAAATCGCTATAACTCAAAAAATTCAGATCGGCGATGATGGGCCGGAAATTTGCCGGCGTGAATTGCCATGCGTGCACGTCGATATAGGAATCCGGATTCTCCCGCCAATAGCGAACAGCGCTGTCGATCTTGTCACGGGTGCCGCTTTGCAATCTGTCTCCGTGATCGCCCGACCAATGGCGCCGGGGGTCGTTATGGGTAGTAAAAGCGAGATGTTCGATCACGCTGTGCAGGCGATGTCGCCTTGCCGTTTCATGATGTGCGGAGATGACGTCTTCCAGTGTCGTTTCTGCTATAAAATGATCGAAACAAAAACGCTTGTCGGGAATAATAAGAAAGTAGCTCCCTTCAGGGCGAAGAATGCTATTCACATCACGAAGATGTTTTATCAAATCAGGTTGATGTTCGATTGCATGACTGCTGAAAACGATATCAAATTTTTCATCTACAATTGACAGATCGCCATTCGATGATACATAATCGATATAAGGAATGTACGTGGGATTGAGTTTATGTTCTTTTGCGCGTTCTTTTAAGAGTTTCTGATCAAGTATATCGAAATACTTTACGCCTTTTTTCCGTATCGCAGGTGAGCAGAATGGGCCGATTTCAAGAATTGCGTTTCCCATTTCGGCCAGCGCGATGAAGTCGGCGCGGCAACACACCGCCGACGCAATGCGCCCCTCGGTTCGGCCGTGCTCCTCATAGTGCTGTAACAGTTCGTCATCGTTCATGGCCGCGAGATCGGGATAGCGGCGGTAGATCTCGGGATCGAATTCCGCGGGATAGGGTGCGCCGTCTGGGGGACGGCCGCGGGGGCCGCTCGACGGAGCGGTGGGAGAAGCATGCCGACCGAGCCGGGCGATGGCGGACATCAGTCGCAGCATATCGGGATCGCTCCTTTGGTGCCCGGCGAGATGGCTTGGCAAGAGGTGCGATTGTGATCAATACGGATGCGGCAGGCAAGCATTCGCAGGCTTGGATATCACTGGCTTGGGGTAAGGTTTGGCCCTCGGGCGGACGTCTGTCGCAAGCATGCAAGGCATGAAGCCGAGGACATGCGTGGAGTCCGGGCACCTGCTGCGGGTGGGAACTGTATTCTTTAGAAAGTGTTTAAGGTGCAATCGTCGGCACGATGGTGGTCTACTGTGGGACGCAGCGGCTGTGCGCCTGCCATGACTCCTTGCAGTGGTGTCGACAACCCACACCGGAAGCGGAGCGAATGCCCGATGTTTATGCACAACAAACGTCTTATGTACACAGTCCGCGTGTCAGAAACGAACCCCAAGCTGGCGAGCCTGATGCTGGAGCAGTTCGGCGGCCCCGACGGCGAACTCGCGGCGGCGATGCGCTATTTCACGCAAGCCCTGGGAGAGACCGATCCCGGTCGCAAGGACATGCTGATCGACATCGCGACTGAAGAATTGAGTCATTTAGAGGTCATTGGCAGCATTGTCGCGATGCTGACCAAGGGCGCCAAGGGCAAGTTGACGGAGGGTGAAGAAGAGGCGGCGGATATGCTGGCGACCATCACCCAAGGCGGCGAAAGCCACAACCTCTGCCTTCTTTATGGCGGCGGTCCGGCGCTCGTGAATTCCAGCGGCGTGCCGTGGACCGCGGCTTACGTCGACACCAAGGGCGATCCCACCTGTGATCTGCGCTCCAACATCGCCGCCGAGTCCCGCGCCAAGATCGTCTACGAGCGCTTGATCAACATTTGCCCCGATACCGACGTCAAGGAAGCGCTCGGTTTCCTGATGACGCGCGAGATCGCGCACCAGAAATCCTTCGAGAAGGCGCTCTACGCGATCGAAGACAACTTCCCGCCGGGCAAGCTGCCGGCGATGGGCAAGTTCGGCGATATCTACTTCAAGACGAGCCATGGCCCTGGCGAGATGCGTGGGTCGTGGAACCAAGGCGAGCAGTGGGATTTCGTCAGCCAGAAACCGGATATGGGACCTGCGGACGGCGGCGATGGCGAGCCTCATGTCAAGCTTGCTTCCGACGAGGAGAAAATGGTCGAAAAAACCATGGCGCGCACCAAGTCGCGTGTTGATATTGATCCAATTACCGGGGCCGATCTTGGCGCCGGGCCGGGCGCCGGCAAAACAAAACCCATTGTCGTTAAGCCCTAACGATTCGCGAACCGCAAGACACGTCGTCGCCGATGGGCGGAGGACCGAGCGCTGCCGTGCGCTTCTGCCCCATCGGTTGCGACGTCGCCGCAACGCAACACCAATCCAGTCGCGCAATCGCCCCGGCCGGCCGATACGGAATCTCATCATTTCGTCTTGGCTTGGCCGGGCGATCCTGATTTCGTCAGCCCCGGGCTGTTACCCCCTGAAGTATGGCGCGAGGACACAAAGGACGGTGTCGCGCCGCCATCGGCAGCGCTGTTTGGGGTCAGTTCAAGGGGATATGCGAAAGAGGGGGGACAGGGATGCCCGACCTTCCCCCTTTGCTTCACCGGCGGCAATTCAGTAAAAAACGAGATTTGGCTGGGGGACCTGGATTCGAACCAGGACTGCACGGTCCAGAGCCGAGAGTTCTACCGTTAAACTATCCCCCACCCAGACGTCCCGCGAATACGTCCTGGTCGTAAGGAGCAGCCGGAATGCGCGAGCTGATCCGCCCGAACCGGGAGCTTGTAGCACAGATAACGCCGCCAGACCAGCAGCGTTCCACCAAACGTGCTTCGCATGTCGCCTTGTTTCCGGTAAAAACAGCGACAGACGGTGCAATTGTGGAGTCATCAGACGGGCAGACCGCCCGCAACGTATGGCGCGAATGGAGCCGATGCAACGGTTCGGTCGCATGAAGTTTGCTCTGGATGCCGCTGCGGGCCCCACGTGGCGCGCCTCGGTGTATGCCGCCATCGATCTTGGAACCCACAATTGCCGAATGCTCGTGGCCAAGCCCGATCCTCTTCGGATGTTTCGCGTCATCCGTTCCTTTTCCCGCCCGGTCAGGCTCGGAGAAGGCTTGGCCGCCAGCGGCACGCTTGGCGAAGCCGCGATTGAACGGGCGATCGGAGCGCTGAAAACGTGCGCTGAAAGCCTGCGCGAGGCCAAGCCGCGACACATCCGGAGCATTGCCACCGAACCTTGCCGGCGCGCCGGCAATGCCGCCGCGTTCGTCCGTCGCGTCGCCCGCGAAACGGGCCTCGCCCTTGAAAGCGTCTCCGCCGCCGATGAGGCACAGCTCACGCTTGTAGGATGCCGACCGTTGCTCGATCCGCGCTTCCCGTGGGTCTTGCTCTTCGACATCGGCGGCGGCAGCACGGAAGTGAGTTGGGTGGAGCAGCGGCCGGGAATGCGCGCGCGGATGAGAGGGTTCCGCTCGCTTCCTTACGGGGTTGTTTCGTTCGCCGAGCGCTACGGCGGCGACCGGTTGAAAGAGGATGCCTATCGGGCAATTGTCGCAATAATCGATGACATGCTGGTGCCGCTCGAGGCCGAGTATGGGATCAGCCGGGAAATTGCCGCCGGACGAGTGCAGATGATCGGGACATCCGGCACCGTCACGACGATGGGCGCCGCCTACCTTCGCCTCAATCGCTACGATCGCGCCCGCGTCGATGGTCTCGAAGTCAGTTTTGACGATATTGCAGCGGTCAGCGCCGTTCTTGCGGCGACCGACTGGGCCACGCGGGCATCCAATCCCTGTATCGGACCGGACCGGGCGGACCTCGTTGTCGCCGGTTGCGCGATTCTTGAAGCTATTTGCCGGCGCTGGCCCGTTGGGCGCTTGCGCATTGCCGACCGTGGAATCCGCGAAGGACTGTTGATGGAAATGATGGCCGCCGACCGGTCGGCATCGACGGGAAGGCGATGACTCGGGGCAAGGCGACCGGCAGCCGCCGCGGGCCGCGACGCCGGACCGGCAAGACAGGCGCGGGGCCTGCGCCGGATGAGCGGAAGGGGCCCAAGAAGCTGCGGAAAAAACGCACGCTGTCCTCGCAGCGCTGGCTCGAGCGCCACCTCAGCGATCCGTACGTAGCCGAGGCACGGCGGCAGGGCTATCGTTCGCGGGCCGCATTCAAGCTGATCGAACTTGACGAGCGCTACCGCTTGCTGAAAGCCGGCATGCGGGTTGTTGATCTCGGCGCCGCTCCAGGCGGTTGGACGGAGGTTGCCGTGAAGCGGGTGCGGGCCGGGACTGCGAATGGCGGCAATGTCCTGGCTGTCGACAAAGCGCCCATGGATCCCATTCCGGGCGCGCGCATCATCATGGCAGATTGTCTTGACGAGGCGGTCGTGGAGCGGGTGAAGGAGGAACTGAACGGCCTGGCCGACCTCGTGTTGAGCGACATGGCCCCCGCCACCATCGGCCACGCCGGAGCCGATCACCTGCGCATCATGGCCTTGGCGGAGGCCGCTTTTGCGTTCGCTCGCGCGGTGCTGGCTCCGGGCGGCGCCTTCGTCTGCAAGGTCTTTCAAGGCGGCGCCGAGGCGACTCTGCTTCACGAGATCAAGAAGCGCTTCGCCGGCGTGCATCACGCCAAGCCGCCGGCATCGCGGCCGGAGTCGGCGGAGACGTACCTGGTCGCCACCAACTTCCGGGGCGGCGCGAGGGGATGAAGAGGGGACCCCTGCCGCGCCTCCGGCGGAACCGCTTGGCAAGTCCGGGTCCTTGTGTATGATACGCGGCCATCGCGCAGCGGCGGAGGCGGCATGGAGATTCCGGAGGCTTTGGCTTTCGATGACGTTCTGCTGATCCCGGCTGCCTCGAACGTCCTTCCCTCACAGGCCGATACAAGCACGCGCGTCACGCGCGAGGTGGCGCTTCGCATCCCCTTGATTTCGTCGGCCATGGATACCGTGACCGAAAGCGCGCTCGCCATCGCCATGGCGGTCGCGGGCGGCATCGGCGTGATCCATAAGAACATGGCGCCCGCCGCGCAGGCCGCTGAGGTGCGCAAGGTCAAGAAGTTCGAATCGGGCATGGTCGTCGATCCGATGACGATTCATCCCGAAGCAACGCTGGCGGATGCGTTGAACCTGATGAGCGCCCACAAGTTCTCGGGCGTGCCCGTGGTTGAAAAAGGCAGCGGCCGGCTCGTCGGGGTTCTCACCAATCGCGACGTTCGATTCGCCGATAATCTGCGCCAGCCGGTGGTCGAACTGATGACGCGGGACACGCCGGAAAAGCCGCTCGTGACCGTGCGCGACGGCGTCAGCCGCGAGGAGGCAAAGCGCATCCTCCACAAGCACCGGATCGAAAAGCTGCTGGTTGTCGACGATGCTTACCGCTGCATCGGCCTGATCACGGTCAAGGACATCGAGAAGGCCGAGCGGTTTCCCAACGCGTGCAAGGACGTCCAGGGCCGGTTGCGGGTCGGCGCGGCGACCGGCGTCGGCCGGGACGGATTGGCGCGCGCCGAAGCGCTGCTCACGGCGGAGGTCGATGTCATTGTCGTCGACACGGCGCACGGCCACTCGCAGGGCGTGATCGACGCGGTGCAGCAGATCAAGCGGATCAGCAACTACGCCCAGGTCGTCGCCGGAAACGTCGCCACGGCGGCCGGCGCGCGGGCCCTGATCGACGCCGGCGCCGATGCCGTCAAGGTTGGCATCGGGCCCGGCTCCATTTGCACGACCCGGATGGTCGCCGGTGTCGGCGTTCCACAGTTTTCGGCAATCGTCGAGTGCGCAACGGCGTGTCGGGCGGCGGACGTGCCGCTCATCGCCGACGGCGGGTTGCGCTATTCTGGCGACTTGGCCAAGGCGATCGCCGCTGGCGCCGACTGCGCGATGATCGGCTCCCTGTTCGCGGGAACGGACGAGAGTCCGGGCGAAGTGTTTCTCTATCAGGGCCGCTCCTACAAGGCCTACCGCGGCATGGGTTCGATCGGCGCCATGGCGCGCGGCTCGGCCGACCGCTACTTCCAGCAGGAAGTGGCGGACAGCTTGAAGATGGTGCCGGAAGGCGTCGAGGGGCGGGTGCCGCATAAGGGGCCGGTTGCCAACGTCATCCATCAGCTTGTCGGCGGCCTGTGCGCCGCCATGGGCTACACGGGCAACGGCACGATCGGGGAAATGCAGCGCAACTGCAAGTTCCGCCGCACCACGGCCGCGGGCGTGCGGGAGAGCCACGTCCACGACGTCACCATCACCCGCGAGGCGCCGAACTATCAGAACATCGACCGCGGCTGAACGGCTGCGGGGCGGGCGCATCAGGACGCGCCGGCCAGATGGAGGATATCGGCGACGGCGGCGCGGGCCGGCTCGACCCAGTCGGCCGCCCTCAGCACGACGCTGAGCAGGGCCAGCCGGAATGTCTCGATCCGTTTCCGACCCGCCGTGGACGGCTCGCGAACCTCTAGGTCGGCTCGAACACGGCCACTGGGAACGCGCCGAGCAGCGAACCTATGGGAATTTGCCGGTCTTCATGGCTTGCCGCCGCTTCCACATGCTCATCCGTGAAGACGTTCCGCCAAGCTTTTTTGCTGAGCTCTTCCGGCACCGCGAGATACGTATCGGCCCACACCGTCTCGCCGGTGGCGTAGGGAGCCGATGGCGACGCCAGACGCGCGAGCAGACGCGGAACGCAGACCATAAGCGTGCGGTCGCCGCCGGTGCGGGCGAACGAGAGCACGTGATTGGCGCGAGTGCCTACGCTTTCCAAGGGAATGTAGTCGCCTTCCAGGAAAGTTTGCGGGCAGCCCCGCCGCAGCGACAACAGCCGCCAGACCACGAACAGCTTGACCATGCCGTCCGGCCAATGCTCGAGCAACTGCGCGCAGGCGACGTTCGACCCCGACGACATCATCTCATCGAGCCTTCCGATCATCCGCTCCCGTTCCGTGAAATCGACGGGTCGGCGGTTGTCCGGATCGACCAGATTGAGATCCCACAGCTCGCTTCCCTGATAGAGATCCGGTACGCCGGGAACCGTCAACTTGAGAACCGTCTGAGCGAGGCCGTTCAGCATGCCGAGTTCCGCGATCCGCGGGTGGAAGTCCTGAAAGTCGATCAAGAAAGGGTTGCGTCGTTCGACGTCGAGCACGCGCTCGACGAAGGCGGTGAGGCCGGTCTCGTAAGCGGAATCGCAGTTGATCCAACTGGTGTGCGTTTTCGCCTCGCGCGCCGCTTTCAGCATATAGGCCGTCATGCGCTCGCGGAAATTGGCCATGATATCGACATCGAGCGCCTCGGCGTCGTGAAACTCCAGCGGCCAGGCGCCGATCAATGTTTGATAAAACAAGTATTCATCGTTCTCGCTGGGGGCGCTGCCGCCTTCGATCGCCGACTTCCTGCGCCAATTGATGGTCGACCAGCGCCGCACCTTTCGCGCCCATTCGTGCGGCATTTCCGAAAGGACGTTGATCCGGGCTCGTACATCCTCGCCGCGCTTGGTGTCGTGGGTCGACGTGCACAGCATCGATGCCGGCCAGCGACGCGCCTGTTCCTGATTGCGCTGGTGAAAGGCGGCCGGAGATAATCCAAAACGGTGCGGCTCGCCGCCGACCTCGTTGAGTGACACCAAACACCCGTACCGGTAAAAAGCGGTGTCCTCGACGCCCTTGGCCATGACCGGCCCCGTATACTGCTGAAATTTCATCGCCAGACGCTGAACTTCGCTGCGGGGGATGCCCTTGTCTTTCGCGCCCTTCTTGCGGGTCGACGACGGCGCCACCATGAGAACGTCACGGATGAAGTCGAACACTGAATTATCCGCCCGGGTGCTGCGCTTGCGGGCGCGGCCAATCGCCCATTCGATGTCGCGAACATCCTCGTTGGCGGGGCCGCGACGATCGACATAGGTTCGGTAGACGGGAAAACAGGCGACGATTTCCCGCAGCGCTTGGCGCAAGCCGACCAGCGTGTAATCGCGGGTGAGCCAGCTTTTTTCGGTCATGTGATTGAATTCGTTCGCCAGCACCCGCAGTTCACTGGCCAGTTCTTCGTCCATCGCCTGCCGCTTGGCGCTATCGCAGATCGCATCGAAGTCGAGTTCGCGGCCGATGAAACGGTGATAGGTGCGCGCCAGCGGCTCGGCGCTCTCGGGATCGACGAATACCCCGTTGAGACGGTTGAGAAACTCATATCCCGTCGTCCCGGCAACGGCCCAATCTTCGCGAAGCGTTTCATGATGGGCGAGGATTTTCTCGACGACAATGTAGAACATCCCGTCATCGCCGTCCTGCTCCGGGCCGCCCTGTTCTTCCGCTTTCCGTTGACTCGCCCGCGCCGCGCGCGCCTTTTCCTGAAGCCGCTGCAGGTAGCCACGCGGATCGAACAGGCCGTCGATGTGATCGATCCTCAAACCGTGCAAGCGTCCTTCGGCGATCAGACGCAGGACGAGGTGGTGAATCGAGTCGAAAACCTCGGAGACCTCGACCCGGATGCCGGCAAGATCGTTGATCTGAAAGAAGCGACGATAGTTGATTTCCTCCGCCGCGACGCGCCAGAAGGCGAGCCGGTAGTTCTGGGCCTCGAGCAGGCGATGCAGGTGCTTGAACGATTTGGCGTTGCCGCGTTCGCCGTTGATCGGTCGCAGTACTTCGTCGATGCAACGGCTGAGAGCCCCGTGTTGCTGCGCCAGCGTGGCGAGCTGGCTTGACAGCTTTTCGGCCTTGCTGCGCCGGAAGGATCTCTGCCGCGACGAGCGGGCGGGTCGACGCAGATCCCGAAAGCCGGCGACGAGCAGCTCGAACTCAATGAGGCGCGCTTCCTCCATATCTTCCGCGTTCTGGAGGCGCTCGAGGACGTCGACGAGGATGACGGCATAGTAGGCGGGATTGATGGGAAAACGGTGATCGTAGTACCAGACGCTGAACTTGCCTTCGTCGGCGC
>CAZRWU010000067.1:0-15000 GCA_964603915.1 uncultured Rhodospirillaceae bacterium | reverse complement strand
TTCCTGCCGCGCCTCTTTGAGCGTCGGCGAGGGAGGACAAGCGGGTAGTGACCAATCGCTTGGCCGCGATTGGAGGCAATCGGGACAATCCAAGTTTTTTTCAGTCAGATGGATACGGCAGCCAAACCTTTTGAGGGCTCTGTCCAAGAGGGTAATGGTCTTGGTCTGCGGCTGCGCATTGCCGACCGCTGCATCAGAGAGGCTGGGCATCAGCGGGGCACTCCAAAAGGCTGTAGTATGGCGGTTATCTATGTGACGCTATATCACCTGACTTCATTGAAATGCTTAATTTTTTTGCAGCATGTTGCACCGTGGCAAGTAGAAGCAGCGTGTTACGAATGCGTTGCTCTACCACTGAGCTACTGCGGCGCCCAACTTCGATCTTCCAGGCAGACGGCCTAAAAGACCGGACGGTTGACGACGCGTAACCTAGCGCTCCCAATCGCCCACCCCAAGTCCGCGGGCGCGCCGGCCGCTCAAGCCGAAGATGCTGGAGAAGCTGACGATGACAGCGATGCCAGAGCCGTCGGCGGGGGCGCCGGCGCATGCTCCAGATGCGCGATCGTCGGCGACATCCGCGCGCCGTGCTCGTCCTCGGTGGCGCGCATCAGCCATTCGCGGGCGCGAACGAGATCGCCGTGCTCCGCCTCCTCGAGCTGCGCCATCAGCCGGCATACCCGCGGCGGCGCGTGTTCGGTCGCGACCGGCTCCAGCGCGGCGCGGGCCTGGTCCCATTTTTGCGCCTCGAGCGCGGCTACCGCGACGGTGATGCGGCTCTCGATGTGCTCCGGATTGTGATCGGCCAGCCGTTGCGCCGCATCCAGCTTTTGCAGGGCGTCGTTGACCCTGCGCGCCTTCCAGTAAACCTCGGCGAGTTCAGGATCGGGATTCCGCTGCCACCCTTCTTCGATCACGCCGACGGCCTTGCGATGCCGGTCGTCCTCGATCAGAAGCTGCGCCCAGCGCACGACCGCGGGCGCATAACCGGGGCGCTCGCGCACCGCCTTGCGCGCCCACTTCACTGCCTCGGCGCCGGATTCCTGCAGGCTCCGGTGATAGTAGATCTCGGCCTTCTCCTGCTGGGCGTCGGCGCTCGGCAGCGCCTTCAGGCGCGCCGCCTCGTCGACAGTGACCGCTGCCTCGGCCCAGTTGTCGGTCCGCTTCTGCAGATCGTAGAGGGCCTTGACGACCCACGGGCTCTTCGGATTCAGCCGGTAGGCGCGGCGGGCGAGCGACAACGCCTCGCGCCAATCCTGCCGCTTGATCGCTTGATTGAGGAGGCCGCGGACGCCAAGAAACTCTGTCGCCCGCCGTTCGCTCATCGCCGTGAAGTATTTCTCGGCAGCCTTGTCGTCGCCTTCCATTTGCGCCGCTTGCGCTGAAAGCAGCATGGTCAGCGGCGGATCGTCGAGATAGCGGTCGGCGCGCCGCGCTTGCCGCCGGGCGGCTTCCGCATCCCCCGCCGCCACCGCGACCATCCCTCGGCTCAAGGCTTCGAAGCCGCGCCGCCGCCGCCTCTCGCGCCGCGCCCGGCCGATCAGCCGCGGCGTTCTGAGGAGCGACCACCACAAGCGATAGAGCAAGGCGACGATCCCGGCGAAAACAAGAACGGCGGCGATCAACACGGCGACGGACGTATTGACCTGATAGTTTTGCCATTCCAGCATCACGGCGCCCGGATTGCCGGCGAGCCAGCCGGCGCCGAGCGCGACAAGGCCGATGATGACGAGGAAAACGCCCCAGCGAATCATGGCCTAGCCCTCCTGGGACGAGAGCGTGGCGATGGCGCGGACTTGCACGCGCTCCATGGCTCGCTGCACCGCCAAGCGCGACCGGGCGCCGTCGATCCACCATGCCGCGGCTTGCGCCGCCGCCCCTTCCAGTTGCGCGATGGCGTCGATGGCGCCGGGAAGATCGGCGGCTTCCATGCGGTTGCGCGCGACTTCAAGAGCGGCGTCGACGCCGCCCGCCGCCAACGCCGCCTCGCCGGTGCGGCGGACGCTCACCAGGGAACGCAACCGGTTGAAGGCCGTCTCGAGAGGTCCTTCGGCATTTGCATCGGCTTCGGCCCGCGCCACGGCATCGGCCATTTCCGGAAACCGCCGGTAAAGGTCGGCAAATGTGGGAACACCGAATTCCGCATAGGCTTCAAGAACCTGCATGCTTTCCTCGTCCAGCACGGCCTGATCGGAGGCGTTCTTGAGAGCGTCGAGTTCCTCTCTGTAGGCGCGGGACGTGCCGAGCGTTTCGCTGAGGCGGCTCAAACCCAGGGCGATAGCCGCCACGCCATGAGACGTATCCATCTGCTGCGAGAGATTGCGCACCTGCTCGTCGACTTCCGACAGCCGCCCATCAACCCTCTCGCCCAGACGATTCATTCGATCGTCCAGCCGGTTGACCTGTTCCCCGATGCCGCCGACTTGATCGTCAAGGCTCGCCAGCCGTCCGTCGATATCGCCGACCCGCCGCACGAGTTGTTCACGCTCGGAGCGCAGTTCACTCAGGCGCTCGTCGAGCTGTTCCGGCGGAACGGCGGCGACTCCCGGCTCAACGTCCTGCAGCCGCTCGCTCAGCGCGTCGACCTGCCGGCGCACCGCCTCGATCTCCTGCTCCAGCGCCGCCAAGTCCTCCTCTCGCACCGCCGCCTCGCCAACCGGCTGATCGCGAACCGTCTGTTCAAGAGCCGCGATCCGCTCTTCCAGCGCGGCCGTCTGACCGTTCGAAGGCGCCGCGGGAAGGTAATTTTGAACGTAGGGCGCGATGCCGCGCGACCACCATGGCGATGTCAGGAGGGCGGCGGCCAGCAGGATCGCCGCCAGCGCAATGAGCGGCAGGCATCCCCATCGCCGCTTCGCGGCCGGGGTCGAGGGCGGCGGTCGATCCGCCGGTTCACCCGGACGTGGCGCGCCGCCGGCGCCGCCCGTCTTTTTCTCGGGCTCGGCCGTTTTTTTCTCGGAACCGAAAGAAGTGGCGCCGGCTCCAGGGGAACCCGTCATCGGCGATCCCGCGCCGGGTTTTTGCGCTTCGGGGCGAGGTGGAGACGCCATGCCCGGCGCGGCGGCCGCGACCGGGCTCGACTTCCACGGTTCCGCGGCAGGCTGATCGGCTCCGGGAGCTGGTGAAGCGGCGGGCTTGCCGGGGGGTTCCGATCTGCCAGGAGTCTCGGCCTTGGCCGGCGACGGCGCCTGGGCCGGCGTTTCCGGCTTCGGCTTGTCGGGCGAGGCCGATTTCGTCGGCGCGGACGGCGCCGCCTTGCCGGGCGGGGGTGGCGTTGGAGCGGTTGCCGGGCTCGGCGGTGAGATTCCCTTCGACGGCGGAGTCGCCTTTTGCGCCGTTTCCTTGATCCCATCCTTGTCCGAAGGCTTGCCCGGATCCTTGGCCAAAGGCGACGGCGCGCTCGCGGCCTTCCCGGCGTCGGTCCCCGGTTTCACCTCCGCGGTCTTCTCGGGAGTCTGCTGCCGGCTCGCATCCGCCGGCCCGTTCTTTTTCGAAGCCGCGTTTTCCTGATCCTTCGACGTCGGCCCGCTCTTTTTGGGATCTTCGCTCATCCCCTGTTTTTCCCTGGCTTTTTCAATCGTTCCGCTCGCAAGACCGGCACACTAGCAGGGAAATGATCGTCATGGGGAGACAAAATCCTTCCCTGCCCGCCCAGCGGCGCCGGCGATGGCGTCGACCATCGCGGCGCCGTCGATGCGATCGGCGACCACCACCCTTCGCCATGACAGCGCGCGCGCCTGTTCGGCCACCGCGCCGCTCAGGCACCATGCGGTGAGCGCCGCGCACTGGCCGCCAAGGCCGGCGGACTGCGTCAGTTCCGCAAAAACCCGCGCCGTCCGCGGCGAGTAAAAGACGACGCCGTCGAGAGCGCCCTCCCGCAGCCGCGCCGCCGCGATTTCCGGCAACCGGCTTGCCTTGCGCGCGTCATAAAGAACCTCGCGGCGAAAGGAGAACCCGGCGTCGCGGAGAACCGCGGCGAGATCGCCGGCGACCGTGCTGCCGGCGATGTGCAGCAACTCCCCGGCCGCAGGATCAAGCATATCCTCGACCATTTCGGCAAGGGATGTCGCATCGCCTCCGGCCGTGGCGACGCGCGGGAAGCCGGCATCCCGCGCCGCTTGCGCCGTCGCATTGCCGACCGCGCAGACAAGCCGATCCCGTTGTTCGTTGCGCGCGGCAAAGGCGCGCACGCCATTCGCGCTGGTGGCAAGCAGAGCCTGCACGCCGCGCAAGTCCAGTGGCGGTCCCGGCCGATGGACAATCGTCATCATCGGCGCGATGACCGACTCGACGTTATGCGCCCTAAGTTCCGCCGCAAGTGGCGCGCCATCCTCCTCGGGGCGTGTGATCATGACCAACATCAGGCCCTCATGCCTTTATGGTTCCCCCGCAAAAAAGCGAGGCCCGCCCGACTTCCGCAGCTCTTCTCCCACGGCGACGCCAAGCTCGCGGGCCGAGGACGACGAGGCCTCGCGCATGGCCTCGACCATTTCCGATCCATCCGGCCGGGCGATCAGCCCGCGCAACCTGAGACGCCCACTCCCGCACATCTCTGCAAGCCCGGCAATCGGCGTGCGGCAGGAGCCGTCGAGAACATCGAGCATGGCGCGCTCCGCCGCAATCCGAAGGCTGGTTTCGCCATGATCGATTTCGGCCAGCAACGATCGCGTTTCCACGTCCGAGTTCCGGCAGGTCACGCCGATGGCGCCCTGCCCCACCGCTGGAAGCATCTCCTTCGTATCGAGCACGGCGATCGGCGCATCCGCCAGATTGAGACGGCGCAGCCCCGCGAGCGCCAGCAGCGTTGCATCGACGTCGCCGCTGGCGACCCTCGCCAGGCGCGTCTGGACGTTGCCGCGCAAGGGCGCCACTTTTATGTCCGGTCGGCGATGCAGCAGTTGCGCTTGCCGACGAAGCGAAGCGGTGCCGACGACGGCTCCGGCGGGAAGAGCCTCGATGCATGTCGCATCGCGGCTGACGAGAACATCGCGCGGATCCTCGCGCGCCAGGGTACAGGCCAGCTCGAGGCCCTCGGGGAGCCACGTCGGCAGGTCCTTGACGGAATGGACGGCAAGGTCGATGCGCTCGTCAAGCAGCGCCTCGTCGAGTTCCTTGGTAAAAAGGCCCTTGCCGCCGACTTCCGCGAGCGGGCGATCGAGGATCTTGTCGCCCGTGGTTTTGATGACCATGATTTCGATGGCTTCCGCTCCGCCCGGTCCAGGCCGTCGGGCGATCAGGCATCGCCGAACCGCCTCCGTTTGCGCTAGAGCGAGAGGGCTGCCGCGGGTTCCGATGCGAAGTGGGGGCATGTTTTTCCGGATCTTGGGTCTGCGCGTTTTCAATAGCGTCGGCGGCCGCACGGTCAATCGCGAGGCGGGTCATCGTGACGTCGCGCTCAGTGTATCGTGGCTCCGCCCGCCCGCGCATCGTAAGATCGAGACCGGCTGACAGGAAAGACTTTCGATGATTGTTCTCGGAATCGAGACGAGCTGCGACGAAACCGCGGTCGCCGTGGTCGACGACGATCGAAAAATTCGCGCCGAGCGCCTTCTGTCCCAGGTTGACGCGCACCGCCCTTACGGCGGAATCGTGCCCGAGGTCGCCGCCCGCGCCCACCTCGACGTTCTCGAGGACTTGATCGCGGGAACGATGGGCGACGCGGGGCTGTCCTTCAAGGAACTCGACGGCGTTGCGGCGACAGCCGGCCCCGGTTTGATCGGCGGCCTCATTGTCGGCGTGATGACCGCCAAGGCAATCGCCGCGGTTCACGATAAGCCGTTTCTCGCCGTCAATCATCTCGAGGGTCACGCGCTGACCGCGCGCCTGACCGACACCGTCGAATTTCCTTATCTTCTGCTGCTGGTGTCGGGCGGTCACTGCCAGTTGCTGATCGTCAAAGGCGTCGGCCATTACCAGCGCCTCGGCACCACGCTCGATGATGCGATCGGCGAAGCCTTCGACAAGGTTGCGAAAGTTCTGGGGCTCGGCTACCCGGGCGGGCCGGCAGTGGAGCACGCCGCGCGCGCGGGCGACGCCGAACGTTTCGCGCTGCCGCGGCCGATGAAGGGACGTCCCGACTGCCACTTCTCGTTTTCCGGATTGAAAACCGCGCTCATTCACGCCGTCGACGCTTTGCCCGCGGGCCCCCTTGCCGAGGCGGACATCGCCGACTTGTGCGCGTCGTTTCAAGCCGCCGCAGGCGATTCGCTTGTCGATCGGACGCGTCAGGCGTTGCGGCAAAGTCACGCCGACACCCTTGTCGTCGCCGGCGGGGTCGCCGCGAACGGCTACCTCCGCGAGCGCCTCGCCCGGCTGGCAAGCGCCGAGGGAGTCCGGCTGATCGCGCCGCCGCAGCGCCTATGCACCGATAACGGCGCGATGATCGCGTGGGCCGGCGTGGAGCGCTTGCGCCAGGGGTTCAGCGATCCTTTTGATTTCGCGCCGCGCCCGCGCTGGCCTCTCGATCCTCATGCGGAGCCGGCCGCCTTTGCCGGCGTCAAGGCGTGACGACTGCCGTCGGATCGACGACGAGAGCAATCGCCCGCCGACGAGATCGGGCGCGTACCGGAAGACCGCCATGAGCGCGAGCAGGCGGCACGAGACTTGTCGGCCACACTCAGCCGGAGCATAAGGGCGCAATGAGACGCGTCGGAATCATCGGTGCAGGTTCTTGGGGGACGGCGCTTGCAGTCGTGGCGCGCGAAGCGGGCCATTCGGTCGTGCTCTGGGCGCGCGAGTCGGAAGTCATTGAAGCCATCAACAACCGACATGAGAACACGATTTTTCTCGCGGGCATCGCCCTCGATCCGACGATCCGGGCCACTGGCGATCCGGCGGAGGCCGCCGATGCCGAGTTGGTCCTGTTCACCGTCCCGGCTCAGTTCTTGCGCCAGGCGGCCGGCGCGACGGCAACGCATTGGCGTCGCGGCACAGCGGCGGTCATTTGTTGCAAGGGCATCGAGCACCAAACCTGCGCGTTGATGAGCGAGGTCCTTGCCGAGTGTCTGCCGGATGCGGATGTCGCCGTGCTGTCGGGCCCAAGCTTTGCGGACGAGGTGGCGCGGCGGCAGCCGACGGCGGTGACGCTGGCATGCGCCGATCCGACGCTGCGGGCGATGGTCGCGAGCGCGCTCGGAACGACGCTCTTTCGAATTTATTCGCATGACGACGTCATCGGCGCCCAAGTCGGCGGAGCCGTCAAGAACGTGCTGGCGATCGCCTGCGGCATCGTTACGGGCCGCAGGTTCGGCACAAACGCGCGGGCGGCCTTGATCACGCGCGGTCTCGCCGAGATGGCGCGGCTCGCCCTTGCCAAGGGCGCGCGGCCCGATACATTGATGGGGCTATCGGGCCTCGGCGATCTCGTCCTGACCTGCACGACCATGCAGTCGCGGAACTATTCTCTCGGCGTTGCCCTTGGCCAAGGACAGCCTTTGAATGAGATCCTGGCCTCCCGCCGAACGGTCGCCGAGGGCGTGTTTTCCGCCGCGTCGGTCACGACCCTGGCCCGCAAGCTCGGCGTTGACATGCCGATCTGCTTTGCCGTGGATGCGGTTCTGAACGCCGGAGCCGACATTGACGCCACCGTCGCTGATCTTCTTGCCCGCCCCCCGACGGAAGAAAGGCCGGCGGGCACGCACTTTTGACCCAAAGCATCAGGATCTTGTCGCCATGGGAGGCGGTTGGGACCTTGTATAAGGAGGAGTCGCCATGCTGTTCATCATCGACTGCCGGGACAAGCCCGGTCACGAAGACGTACGCAAGGATACTCGGCAAACCCACCTCGACTATCTGAAAAACTTCGAAGACCATATCGTGGTCGCCGGCCCCGTCCTCAGCGACGACGGCGAGCGCATGATCGGCAGCCTACTCATTGTCGACTTCGCCGATAAGCTTCTCGTCGAGCGGTTCGCCGATAACGATCCCTACGCCAAGGCCGACCTGTTCGAGAGCGTCACGATCCGGCGCTGGAAAAAGGCGCTGCCCAAGGAGTGACGCCGCCTTCGGCGACGGCCGGCGCAAGGAGCGGGCGGTGGCTTACTGGCTGGTGAAATCGGAGCCGGCGGCCTGGTCGTGGCGGCAACATGTGGAGGCGGGAACCGCGCCGTGGGACGGCGTGCGCAACCACGAGGCCGCGCGCAACCTGAGGGCCATGCGGATCGGAGACCGCGTCTTGTTCTATCACTCCGGATCGGAACGCAGGATCATGGGCGTGGCCGAGGTTTCGCGTCCCTACTATCCTGATCCGAGCGATCCCACCGGGCGCTTCGGCATGGTCGACTTGAAGGCGCTCCATGCCTTCTCGCGGCCGGTCACGCTCGCCGCGATCAAGGCCGACGAGCGGCTCGGGCATATCGCGCTCGTTCGCCGTTCACGCCTCTCGGTGATGCCCATCGACGATGAGGCGTGGCGCATCATTTGCGCAGCCGGCGGTTAAGCCGGCCGCGATCGCGCCTTGTCCACCGCCGGCGTCATTTTTTCCGCGGGTGGATGCCGGGCAAAGCAACTTCAGGTGCGCCGCCTCTTGTATGAATATCGAATTCTGAGATAATCCAGCCGCTCTTGAATTTCGTTGCGCCGCCCGTGGCGTCATCGTGATGCCCAATAAATCTTGTAACGTTATTTTCGGGGAGGAAAAACCCGTTATGTCCCACGACGAGATCTATCCCGTACCGGAAGCCATCGCCAGGGAAGCTTGGATCGACAACGACAAGTATCAGGCGATGTACAAGCAGTCGATCGAAGACCCCGAGGGCTTCTGGAGCGAGCAGGGGAAACGGATCGATTGGATCAAGCCCTACACGAAGATCAAGGACGTCAATTTCCACGCGCCGGACGTTCACATCAAATGGTTTTACGATGGCACTCTCAACGTCTCGGCGAACTGTCTCGATCGCCATCTCGCCACCCGCGGCGATCAGGTGGCGCTGCTGTGGGAAGGCGACTCTCCTGACGTCAGCAAGTCCCTGACCTACCGCGAATTGCACGAGCAGGTCTGCAAGTTCGCCAACGTGCTCAAAGAGCTTGGCGTCAAGAAGGGCGACCGTGTCACGATCTACCTGCCGATGATCCTGGAACTGCCGGTGACAATGCTGGCGTGCACCCGCATTGGCGCCATTCATTCCATCGTCTTTGGCGGCTTCTCGCCGGATTCCCTCGCCAACCGCATTCAGGACTGCGACTCCAGCATCCTTATTACGGCCGATGAGGGCCTACGCGGCGGTCGAAAAGTTCCCCTCAAGGCCAATGCCGACAAGGCCTTGGAAGAATGTCCGAGCGTCGAGAAATGCATCGTGGTCAAGCACACGGGCGGCAACGTCGCATGGAGCGAGGGGCGCGATCTCTGGTACCACGAGATGATGGACAAGGCCTCCGCGGACTGCCCGCCCGAGGAGATGAACGCCGAGGATCCGCTGTTCATCCTCTACACCTCCGGTTCGACCGGCAAGCCGAAGGGCGTGCTGCACACCACCGGCGGATATCTGGTCTACGTGGCGATGACCCACCAGCACGTCTTCGACTACAAGGACGGCGAAGTGTACTGGTGCACGGCGGACATCGGCTGGGTCACCGGGCACAGCTATATCGTTTACGGGCCGCTGGCGAACGGCGCCATCTCGGTGATGTTCGAGGGCGTGCCCAACTATCCCGATCCGTCGCGGTTTTGGCAGATCTGCGACAAGCACAACGTCCGCATCATCTATACCGCGCCGACGGCGATCCGGGCGTTGATGCGGGAAGGCGAGCAGTGGGTCAAGAAGACCAGCCGCAAGTCGTTGCGAATTCTTGGCACCGTCGGCGAGCCGATCAACCCCGAGGCGTGGAACTGGTATTATAACGTCGTCGGCGATGCCCGCTGCCCGATCGTCGATACATGGTGGCAGACGGAAACCGGCGGCATTCTGATCACGCCGCTGCCGGGCGCGACGGCGCTCAAGCCCGGCTCGGCGACCCGGCCGTATTTCGGCGTGCAGCCGTTGATCGTCGACGCCGACGGCGAGGAACTGAAGGGCGCCGTGTCGGGAAATCTGTGTCTCGTCGATGCCTGGCCGGGCATCATGCGGACCGTCTTCCGCGACCACGACAGGTTCGTCCAGACCTACTTCTCGACCTATCGCGGCAAGTATTTCACCGGTGACGGCTGCCGCCGCGACGAGGACGGCTATTACTGGATCACCGGCCGCGTCGACGACGTCATAAACGTATCCGGGCACCGCATGGGAACGGCGGAAGTGGAGAGCGCGCTGGTGGCTCATCCGAAGGTCGCCGAAGCGGCGGTTGTCGGTTTCCCGCACGACATCAAGGGCCAGGGCATTTACGCCTATGTCACGCTCAACGCCGACGAGACGCCGAGCGAAGAGTTGCGCAAGGAGCTGATCAACTGGGTCCGTCAGGAAATCGGCCCGATCGCCTCGCCGGATGTCATCCAGTGGGCGCCCGGTCTGCCGAAGACGCGCTCGGGCAAGATCATGCGTCGGATCCTGCGCAAGATCGCCGAAAACGACATCGGAAGCCTCGGCGATACCTCGACCCTCGCCGATCCGACAGTGGTGCAAGACCTCATCGAGAACCGCGCCATCGCGGCGCAATAGCCCTCTTCGGCTGCGACCGACACTGGCGAAACCGGCGACGGCTTCGCCAGTGTTGCGTTGCCGGGCGGCCTCGGCGGCGCTGCGCTCAGGTCCATCGCGGACCCCCTTGGAGAAGGGCCCGGGCCATTCTCCAAAGGTTCAGTGCAAGTGCCGACGCCTGCTCAGAAGTCGATGCAGCGTCCCTTGCGCTCCCAATCCCCATATCGCGTCGGCTCGGGCCCACCGGGGCCGCCGATTTCCCCGACATCCTCGCCGACGAGCGGCGGCGGCGATTCCTGCGCGGGCGCCTCGCCGGGCTTTCGGGGAAGCGACGCGCTGTCGTGATCGCGATCTCCGCCCGGCGGATCTTCTTTATGATGATCGCTCATGCTCATTTCCTTTCCCTTTCATTCTCAAGACCCTTGCGGTCGCGATCACGGCATTCCTAATTTGATATCCAACATTGCCATCGGGTTTTTGTAAAGGAACTGATCCCGCTGCCATGATGAACACATTCCGCACCGGACTGTTGCTTGCCGCGATGACCGCGCTGTTCCTCGCCATCGGCTACCTGCTGGGCGGTCAGGGGGGCATGCTGATCGCGTTCGTCGTCGCCCTCGGCATGAACGTGTTCTCTTACTGGAACGCCGACAAAATCGTCCTGCGGATGTTCAATGCCCGTGAGGTCGACGCCCGCTCGGCGCCCGCGTTTTACGGCATCGTCAAGCAGCTCGCTCAGCGCGCCGAACTGCCGATGCCGCGTGTCTATATCATCGATAATCCGCAACCCAATGCCTTTGCCACCGGCCGCAATCCGCAGAACTCTGCTGTCGCCGCAACGACCGGGCTGTTGCAAAACCTTAGTCAAGAGGAAATCGCCGGTGTCATGGCCCACGAGCTCGCGCATGTGAAGAACCGGGACACCTTGACGATGACCGTGACCGCCACCATCGCCGGCGCGATCGGCATGCTGGCGAACTTCGCGCTGTTCTTCGGCGGCAACCGGGAGAACAATCCTCTCGGCATGATCGGCACGATTTTGGTCGTGCTCCTCGCGCCGCTGGCGGCGATGCTCGTCCAGATGGCCATCTCGCGCACCCGGGAGTACGCCGCCGATCGGGAAGGCGCCAAGATCTGCGGGCGTCCGACATGGCTGGCCTCGGCGCTCCAGAAGCTCGATGTCTTCGCCCGCCGGATCGACAATCCGGCCGCCGAGCGCAATCCCGCGGCGGCGCATCTGTTCATTGTCAATCCGCTCCACGGCGGCTCGGTCGACAACCTCTTCTCGACCCATCCCAGCATGGAGAACCGCATCCGCATGCTGCTGGAGATGGAGGGTACGACAACGACCCGCCAGGGCGGGCCATGGGGCTGAACCGCCGGCTCCTTGCCGCCATAGCCGTGGCGCGCTAGCGTGCCTTTTCACCCCAGCCCGCAAGCGCGCCCGCAAAGCCTTCGGCAAAAGCATCCATTGAGAAACAGGACCGATCGTCGATCGGAGCGCGGCGCGGCGAACCCCCGCGCCGTCGCGCTGGAAGCGCTCGATACCGTGTTGCGGAGGCGGCTGTCCTTCGATGAAACGCTTGAGGGGCACGCCGATTGGACCGCGCTCGACCCGCGTGACCGCGCCTTCGCCTTCAACCTCGTTGCGACGTCGCTGCGGCGGCTGGGTCAAATTGATGCCCTGATCGACTCGTTTCTGCATCATCCGCTGCCACTGCGCGACCACTGGGCGCGCACCCTGCTCCGCCTTGGCGTCTGTCAGCTGATGTTCCTGCGAACGCCCGCCCACGCCGCTGTCGACACCACGGTCGACCTTGCGCGCCGCTACCGCCAGGGGCGGCACCTCGCATTGATCAACGCGCTGCTGCGGCGCGTCGCAAGAGAGGGCGACGAGAAATGTGCGGCTCAGGACGCCCCCCGCCTGAACACGCCGGACTGGCTGTGGCGAGCGTGGATGGCGGCCTATGGTTACGACACATGCCGGCGAATCGCCGAAGCCCATTTGGATGAGCCGCCGCTCGACCTCACCGCCAAAGCGGACCCCTTCGTCACCGCCGAGCGGCTGGCGGCGGAAGTCCTGCCCACCGGCGCCGTGCGTCTGCGCCGCCGAGAGGCTTCCGTCACGGCCCTCCCCGGCTTCGCGGGCGGAGACTGGTGGGTTCAGGATGCCGCGGCCGCCTTGCCGGTACGGCTGTTGAGAGATATCCGCGGCCAGCGGATCATCGATTTGTGCGCCGCGCCGGGCGGCAAGACGGCGCAACTCGCGGCAGGCGGAGCATTGGTTACGGCTGTCGACCGGGCTCCGGAGCGCATTGCATGTCTGTCCGACAATTTGGCGCGGCTCGGATTGCCGGCGCAGATCGTCAATGCCGATGTCCTTGAATGGCGTCCGGAGGAGCCGGCCGATGCCGTTCTGCTCGATGCCCCCTGTTCCGCCACCGGAACCATTCGCCGCCACCCCGATGTCCCCTGGATCAAGCGGCCCGACGACGTCGAAGCACTGGCCGCCTTGCAACGTCGGCTGCTGGCGGCGGCGGCGGAGATGGTGCGGCCGGGAGGCTTGCTCGTTTACTGTGTGTGCTCGTTGCAGCCGGAGGAAGGCCCTGGCCATCTCTCCTGGCTAAGAGAGAGCGATCTCGGGTTGCGGCTTGAACCGGTGACGGATGAGGATGCCGAAAGGGCATCGATTGGCCGCCTGCCGGCTGCCGTCACGTCCGATGGCGAGCTGCGCACCTTTCCTTTCTTCCTGTCCGAGGCAGGCGGCATGGACGGCTTCTACGCCGTGCGCTGGCGGCGGAACTGACAGCGTAAAACAAGCGAATGGCGCGAACGCACGCTCGGCCTAGACATGGTGGTCCGGCGCGCCGGGGCGCCCTGACGCCGCCTGGGGAAGGGACCGGATTGGCGGGCGTTCCGCGAGGTGCTTCACCGCCAGGCGGTGATCGGCAGGCGCATCAAGAAAGCGCGCCAACCTCTGAACGACCGTCATTTCCTCCTTTTGCAGGTGGAACATCATGCCGGATACCAACTCCGACGCCACGGCCCTGAAATCGCGCCACCGCTGGGCGCTGATGCCGACTTCAAGGATCTCCAATGCGATCGCGCGCAGATGCTTGGCGAGCGGTCCGATGGCGTCATGCTCATCGACGAGAAGGGCCGCCAACTCCTCTTCGCCATGGGCGCAGATGATCGGGAACAGCTCGATCTCTTCGAAGGTGTTGTGATCGACAATCTGATCGAGGGAAAACAGCAACTCCCGCAACTGGCCACGGTCGGCCTCACATTGGGGATCGATGGGACGCAAGGCAGCCTCGCCGGTGATCCGATGTTCCAGGTCACAAAGCAACATGATGATGCGAAAGTGCTCTTCATGCAGGATCTTTCCGAGCTCGCTTAAGTCCGTCATCGTTTCGCCATCCCCTACCCCGCAACGCCGCGGGAACTAAGGCGTTTGCTGCTCTGCCGAACAACTACCGCACTGCAATAAGGTAGCAGACGGGAGGGCTGTTGTCCAATACGTCATCGGCGAAGAACCTCTTGATGAAAAGGAGTTACGAGTCATTACCGGGGATGGACAGCATTTTGCACCGCATCAAAAAGGTGCTGTCGATCACGCGATTGGCGGCTTTTGAGGCTACAAGAAAATCGTGAACATGGCCGCAAGAGGCTATGGTGGAAAATGGCGAAACCGGCCGGAACCGCGAAAAGACACTCCTTTAGAAAATCTTATAAAGAGCGTAAGAATTATCGAGTTTCTGGAAAGCCGTCCCTCTTTTTCCAGAGGCGGCATGCTCAATCATAGCCGAAGGAGGGGACTTTCTCGCCCGCCAGGTGATCAATTATGTCGACGATTCGATCGTCTTCGCCAATCGCGCCGGCGAAAACCAACGTTCGTCCTTTGTCGCGCGTGAACTTCTTTTCGATATCCTCGACGACATGATTGCCGCGGGCGCTGAATAAAGCCACCCCGATCGTCGGATCCTTGGCGCTCGCAAGCACGTCTTCGAGGAGAGGCGGCTGGCTGATGAAGGCGGTCGTGACGCCATGGAATTTCGACGTCGCCCGGATCCGTTCCGTTTGCAGGGCGACCGCGCTCTCCGAGGCCGGGTCGCGCGTAGAGCCGTGCCCGATCACCAACAGCGTCGCCGCCGTCGGCGTCAGCGCGTGTTTCATGAGCGCCGCCTCGGCGCGATCCACGATCAGATCGGCGATCGCCGGATGCATGCCGACAGGCGGGCACATGTAGAAGGCGTGCCCGTCTGGCCGGCATTCCCCGGCCGCCCTCAGCGCGGCGGGGACAGCCTCCCGGCGGAGAACGCCGTCGCACATGAACACGGGAACGATGATGACGCGCCGCGCGCGGATCCGCGCCAACGCCTCCCGCGGGCTCGGCCCAGCGGACCGTGCCGAGCACGGTGGCCGTGACGCC
>CAZRWU010000066.1:0-15261 GCA_964603915.1 uncultured Rhodospirillaceae bacterium | reverse complement strand
TGGAGACGCTGGGGGAGTTGACCCGCGTTGCCTGGAAGCATGACGTTCAGGTCATGATCGAGGGCCCCGGCCATGTGCCGATGCACAAGATCAAGGCGAACATGGACAAGCAGCTTGCCGCGTGCGGCGAAGCGCCGTTCTATACCTTGGGGCCGCTCGTCACCGACATCGCGCCGGGCTACGATCACATCACCAGCGGCATCGGCGCGGCGATGATCGGCTGGTTCGGGACGGCGATGCTGTGCTACGTGACGCCCAAGGAACATCTTGGCCTGCCCGACCGCGACGACGTCAAGACCGGCGTGATCACCTACAAGATCGCGGCCCACGCCGCCGATCTCGCCAAGGGTCATCCGGCGGCGCAGGAGCGCGACGACGCCTTGAGCGAGGCCCGGTTCGAGTTCCGCTGGCGCGACCAGTTCAACCTGTCGCTGGATCCGGACACGGCCGAGCGTTTTCATGATCAGACCCTGCCGGCCGAGGGGGCCAAAACGGCCCACTTCTGCTCGATGTGCGGGCCGAAGTTCTGCTCGATGAAGATCACCCAGGAAGTGCGCGAATACGCCGAGTCGGGAATGGCCGAAATGGCCGGCGAATTCCGGGCGAGGGGCGGCGAGATCTATCAGCCGGTCGAGCCGTAGCAACGGCCTTCGGCGGGGAGGGCAAGGCGATAGGCGAGAAGACGATGGACGGAGGACAAACCGGCGCGCCGGCGCGGATGCGCGCCATGGTCCTCGATGCGCCGGGAACGCCGCTGGCGGAGCGGACGCTGCCGCGGCCGGAGCCGCAAGCGGGGGAACTGCTGGTCAAGGTCGCGGCGTGCGCCGTGTGCCGCACCGACCTGCATGTCGTCGATGGCGAACTGACGGAGCCGAAGCTGCCGATCGTGCCGGGACACGAGATCGTCGGCCGCGTCGTCGCCGGCGGGCAAGGGATGGAGCGGTTCGCCGCCGGGCAGCGGGTCGGCATTCCGTGGCTTGGCTGGACCTGCGGCGAATGCCGTTATTGCCGCTCGGGAGAGGAGAACCTCTGTCCGAACGCCCGTTTCACCGGCTACCAGCGGGACGGCGGCTATGCCGAGTACGTTGTCGCCGACGCGCGCTATTGCTTTCCTCTTCCCGATGCGTACGCCGACGCCGAAGCCGCGCCGTTGCTGTGCGCTGGACTGATCGGCTACCGCTCGCTGAGGATGTGCGGAGACGCCTTGCGACTCGGCATCTACGGCTTCGGCGCCGCCGCTCACATCGTCGCCCAGGTGGCCCGGCACCAAGGGCGCAGGCTCTTCGCATTCACCCGCAGTGGCGATATCGCGGCGCAGGCGTTCGCCAGGAATCTCGGCGCCGAATGGGCGGGCGGCAGCGACGAGCCGCCGCCGGAGGAACTCGACGCCGCCATCATTTTTGCGCCGGTCGGCGGCTTGGTCCCGGCGGCCCTGCGGGCGATCCGGCCCGGTGGCGTCGTCGTTTGCGGCGGAATCCACATGAGCGATATTCCCGCCTTTCCTTACGCCATTCTTTGGGGCGAGCGCCGGGTGGTGTCCGTCGCCAATCTGACGCGGCGGGACGCGGAGGAGTTTCTTGCCCTGGCGCCGCAGGTTCCGGTGCGCACGACGATCGAGACCATGCCGCTTGCCTGCGCCAACGACGCCCTCGGCCGCTTGCGCGAGGGGCGCCTGACCGGCGCCGCGGTCCTCGTGCCGTAGCGCTTGGAAACGGGCGCGTTTACCCATGGCTGACACGCCTACGCGACCGGTCCCGTTCCAGGTTTGGACGCTCCTCGACGAGCGCGCGGGAAACCGCAGCCAGGTGCTCGGCGTCGGCGAGGCTGTCGGCCTGCCGTTCGCCATCAAGGAGATCCGCTACGGCCGGCTGGCGCGACTGCCCAACCGACTCCTCGGCGCGTCATTGGCGGGCTTGACTGCCGAAAGCCGGGTCGATTTGCGCGCGCCGTGGCCTGACGTCGTCATCGCTGCCGGAAGACGGGCCGCGCCGGTCTTGCGCGCGATCAAGCGGTATGGCGCGGGACGCCCGTTTGCGGTCCAGCTCATGGATCCAGGGGGCCGATATGACGATCTCGATCTCGTCGCCGTGCCGGCTCATGACCGGGCCGCCCCGGCGGCAAATGTTCTCCTTACCACGGGCGCGCCGCATCGGGTCACTCCGGAAAAGCTGGCGGCGGCGCGAAAGGATTGGCTGCCGCGGCTTGCCCATCTGCCCGAACCGCGCATCGCCGTCCTGGTTGGCGGACCAACGAAGCGCCGCCGCTTCACTCCCGAGATGGCGCGCGCGCTTGCCGGCGCCGCCGGCGCCCTTGCGGCGAAAGCGGGCGGCTCGCTTCTTGTTTCGACGAGCCGGCGCACCGGCGCTGCCGCTGACGACCTGATTGACGCCCTCGGCGTGCCCTACCACGCTTATCGGTACAGCGACACCGGCGAGAACCCCTATTTCGGCTATCTTGCGCTCGCCGATTTCGTCATCGTCACGGGCGACTCCGCGTCGATGTGCACGGAGGCATGCGCCAGTGGCGCGCCCGTTTACATTTACGCCCCTCCCGGATTCGTGATCGACAAGCACACGCGCCTGCACCACGCTCTATTTGCCTACGGATGCGCTCGACCTTTAGAGTCGGCGTTGGAAACTTGGGAGTACGCGCCGCTCAATTCCGCAGGGACGATCGCGGCCGAAATCCAGGCACGATTGAAAATGGTCGCCGTTTAGATCGATATTCCGTCCGAATTTTGGATCGCTGGGAGATTTCCGTTGTCCAACCGCACGATTGGCCTCAACGACGCGCTTTACGATTACCTGCTCACGGTCTCGCTTCGCGAGGCGGACGTGCTGCGTCGGTTGCGCGACGAAACCGCCCGATTGCCGCAGCGGAGCATGCAGATCGCTCCGGAGCAGGGCCAGTTCATGGCGCTGCTCGTTCGCCTGATCAACGCCCACCGGATCCTCGAAGTTGGCGCGTTTACCGGCTACAGCGCGTTGTGCATGGCTCTTGCCATGCCGCCCCGCGGCCAGATCGTAACCTGCGATCTCAGCACCCAATGGACCGACGTGGCGCGGCGCTTTTGGGCGGAGGCTGGGGTGGATGGGCGGATCAGCCTGCGCCTCGGGCCGGCGCTGGCGACCCTGGACGCGCTGCTGGCGGCGGGGGAGGAGGGATCTTTCGATCTCGCCTTTATCGATGCCGACAAGGAGAACTATGCGCGCTATTATGAGCGCGCGCTCGAACTTGTTCGCCCCGGGGGCCTGATTATCGTCGACAACGTTCTTTGGGGCGGAAGCGTTATCGATCCCGCCAAGCAGGACCCGGACACTGTCGCGATCCGCGCCTTTAATTTTGCCGCTGGCGCCGATGAGCGGGTCGAACTCAGCCTCGTGCCGATCGGCGACGGGCTTACCCTCGCCATGAAACGCGCTTGATCTCGTTCGCCGCGCGCGCACCGTCGGCGCTGAGGGGGTCCGTTCGCCGAGGCGTCGTCGCCATGTTTCTGGTCTTCATGACCGCGCTGACCGGTTGCGGCGTCGACCGCGCCCAGGTCCGCCTCTGCGAACAGGTTGTCCGCGCTCTTGAGGGCGAGGCGGCAACGCTGGAGATGGCGCGCGCTGTCCGTCATCCGGAAGTGGCTGACGCGATTGTTCTGGATTACCAGGTGAGGGACGCCGCCGGCGAGCCTGTGACTCGCTGGATCGCCTGCCGCTTCGCTGGCGGATTGCCGGCGACGAGACCGCAAGATCTGATCGGTGTCATCACCGATCGTCAGGGTGCGTTGCCGCCTGTCCGTGTGGCGATGCTGCAAGTCTGGTTGCGGCTCGCCGATGACGGCCGAGCGTCTCCTCCGGGCGCGCGCTCTCCCGGGTTGCGCTCGCCGCCCCACCACCCCGCTCATCTGATCCAGCACCTCATTGACGCGATTCCTCTGGGCTCGATCTATGTGTTGATCGCGGTTGGCTTTTCGCTGGTTTGCGGTGTCGCTGGCCGATCCTCCCTTGGCGGCGGCGGGGCGCTGGCAACCGTTGCGGTATGTGCGGCGACCCTCGGCGTCTCCTTCCTGGTGGTGGCCAGCGCAGATGGGGCTGTCATGGCGGTGGCCATGGCGCTGCTGGTGCTCGTGGCGGCGGGCGGAATCTACAGATGGACCGTCCCCCGGGCCGTCTCGTCATCGCAGCGCGGCGCGCTCGGCAGCGCCTTTGGTCGGCAACTTGGCGTCGAATGGGCGCTCGTTGCGACGCTCGCCGCCGCCGTCCTGACGCGCGAGGCGTTGCGGCTTGCCGAGACCGCGCGCGATCTCTGGCTGGAGGCCGCGGCAGGCGGCTCGCGCGCCGTCATCGACAGCGACGGCTTCCTCGTCGTGATGAATCCCGCGCAACTCGTTGCTCTCGCGATTGCCATTGGGGTGGTCGGCGTTCTCGGCGTCGTCATGGCGGAGAGCGGGTTCGGCGGTTGCTACCGGGCATGCCGCGACAGTGGCGGCATCTCGGCTCTCCCCACTGTCGATGCCAACCGGTTGGTCATCCGCGCGGTTCTTATCGGCGGCTTCAGTGTCTGCATCGCCGGCGCGATCACGACCCTCTACTACGGTGCGCTCAGCGCCGCCGCCCTCGGCCTGATCGTTTTCAAGGGTCTTGTCGCGGCGGCCATTGGCGGATTCGGATCGCTCGGCGGCGCTGTTGTTGGCGGCGTCGCCATTGCGGTTTTCGAGATTTTGTGGGCGGTATATCTCTCGCATGACGGCCGCAACCTCGCTCCCTTGGGCCTGCTTGCGGTGTTGCTGCTGCTGCGCCCCTGCGGGTTGCTCGCGCGGCGGCGCTATCGCTTTCGCTGAGGGACGTGCGGTTGGCGAGGCGCACGAGGCGGCCGCGACCGCGAAGGATCAGGAGATGGAAAACCAGTATATTCTGGCGATCGACCAAGGCACGACCGGATCGACCGTTCTCGTTGTCGATCGTGAGGCGACGGTCAGGGGCCGGGCTTATGCGGAATTCAGCCAACACTACCCACGGCCCGGGTGGGTTGAGCATGACGCGGTGGAGATCTGGAACGTCACGCTCGGCGCGATCCGGGAGGTTCTTGAGAAGGCGGGAGTGAAGGCCAGCAACTTGAATGCCATCGGCATCACCAATCAGCGCGAAACCGTGGTGATGTGGCACCGCAAGACAGGCAAGCCGGTGGCGCCCGCGATCGTTTGGCAGGACCGTCGGACTGCCCCTTTATGCGAGGCATTGAAGGCGGATGGGTGGGAGGATGCGGTGCGCCGCAAGACCGGCCTGGTCATCGACCCCTACTTCTCGGCAACCAAGGTGAAATGGCTGCTTGACAATGTCGAGGGGCTGCGGGCGCAGGCGCGCAAGGGCGACATTGCGTTCGGCACGATCGATTCCTGGCTGGTGTGGCAGTTGACCGGGGGCAAGGTCCACAGCACTGACCATTCCAACGCTTCACGGACTCTTCTGTTCAATATCCACGATCAGAAATGGGATGAGGAGCTCGTGGATCTTTTCGGCGTGCCGGCATCGATCTTGCCGGAAGTCCGGCCTTCTTCTTGCATATACGGCTGGACCGACCCGGATTTGTTCTTCGGCACGCATGCCATTCCCGTGTCCGGCGCCGCGGGCGACCAGCAGGCGGCGTTGTTCGGCCAAGCCTGCTATGGCGAGGGTCGGGCCAAGAACACCTACGGCACGGGCTCCTTCGTCCTGATGAACACAGGGATCGAGGCGGTCGCCAGCAAGGAGAGGCTGCTCACCACGATCGCCTGGAAAATCGGCGATCGGCCCGTCGAATATGCCCTGGAAGGCGCCATTTTCATCACCGGAGCGGCGGTGCAGTGGCTGCGCGATGGGCTCGGCATCATCAGCCACGCCGCCGAAACGGAAGTCTTGGCCGAAAGCCTGACCTCGAATGAGGGCGTTTATTTTGTGCCGGCCCTGGTGGGGCTGGGAGCGCCGCACTGGGACCCTTACGCGCGCGGCACGCTTGTCGGCGTAACGCGCGGCTCGACGAGGGCGCATCTCGCGCGCGCCGTTCTTGAGAGCATGTGCTATCAGACCCGCGACGTCGTCGAAGCGATGCAGCGGGATTCCGGAATTTCGCTGAAGGAACTGCGCTGTGACGGCGGCGCCTCTGTCAATGGCTTCTTGATGCAATACCAATCGGACATTCTCGGCGTCCCGGTCGAGGTGCCTGAGGTCGCCGAAACCACCGCGTTGGGAGCGGCTTATCTTGCCGGGCTCGCCACCGGCTACTGGTCCGATCGCGCTGAAATCGACGCCAACTGGCGGCTCTCGCGCCGCTATGCCCCGAGCATGCGCCACGACCAGCGCGAGCGTGTTTACGGGCAGTGGCTGAAGGCCCTTGACCGAGCCAAGGACTGGGCGCGCGAAAGCGGCGCATAAGACCGGCGGCCTGACCGGCTGTCGATCCGCTCAGGCCGCGTTGGCGCGGCTACCGGCCGGCCTTCTCCTGATCCTCGCGCTCCACTTCGATGGCTTCCTCGGCGACTTCCTGAAGGTCCTCGGGATCGGCGCCTTCTTCCAGCGCCTCGCGCATGATCTCCTTGGCCGTTTCCGGAGGCACGCCTTCGCCCTTCGCCTTGTCGACGACGCGCTCGACGACCTCGGGCTTTACTCCAGGAACGCTTTGATCAGTGGCTTCGGTTTTGCTGTCCTTCGCCATGTTCGTTTTCTCCGCTGTTGATGCTCTTCCGTCGTCTCTTCATTGCGGCGTCAACGCGCGGCCTCCTCGCATCGTTCCGCCGAAGAGTTGCGATTCAGCGAGACACAATCGGCGCAACCATCCGTCTTGACCGAAGATTAGCAATTTCGTATTTATAGATATATGAATATTACGGATATGGCGGCAACGGCGGAGCAGGTCAGCGACCTGATGAAGGCTCTTTCGAGCCCAAAGCGCCTGATGATTCTGTGTCAGCTCGCCGGTGGCGAGCGGTCGGTTGGCGAGATCGCCCGCCTTCTTGACATGCGCGACGCTGCTGTTTCGCAGCAGCTCGGCTTGTTGCGCCGCGAGAATCTCGTCGTCGCGCGGCGCGAGGGCCAAAGCATTTTCTATTCTCTGGAGCGGGACGACGTACGGCGGCTCATCGCCTTTCTGTATGAAACGTACTGCGCACAGCATTTTCAATCCCAGGACGAAAGAGAAGGGGCATCATGATTGAAACCGAATTTACGCCGCTCTCGGCCACGATCGGAGGCGTTCTGATCGGCCTTGCGGCGGTCTTGCTGATGGCTCTGATCGGCCGCATCGCCGGCATCAGCGGCATTTTCGGCAACCTCTTGTTGCCGCGGCCAGCGAACGATTGGGCATGGCGCTTGGCCTTTGTGCTTGGTCTCGTTGCCGGGCCCCTTATTCTCGCTTTCGCCGCCGGATCGCCGCCGCCGATCGCGTTTCCGATGGGAGTCGTCGCCATGGCCGTCGCCGGCTTTCTGGTCGGCATCGGCACTTCTCTTGGCAACGGCTGCACCAGCGGGCACGGCGTGTGCGGAATCGCGCGCCTTTCGACGCGCTCGCTGGTGGCGACGGCGACGTTCATGGTGACGGCGGTCGTCACCGTATTCGTGGTTCGGCATGCGATCGGAGGATGACATGGCGCGGCTCGTGACAGGTCTTGTTGCAGGTCTTTTGTTCGGCGTCGGTCTTTCCGTCTCCGAAATGATCAATCCCGCCAAGGTTCTCAACTTCCTCGATATCTTCGGGCAATGGGACCCCAGCCTGGCGTTCGTCATGCTGGGAGCGGTCGTGACGACGGCGATTGGCTACCGCCTCGTCTTCCGGCGCGAGCGGCCTCTGTTTGAAAGCAAGTTCGTGCTCCCGACACGGCAGGACATCGACGCGCGGTTGATGGCCGGCAGCGCGATTTTCGGGATCGGCTGGGGCCTGGGCGGATACTGCCCGGGACCGGCGCTTTCCGGTCTCGCCTTCGGTGCGCTCGAAACCATCGTTTTTGTCGCCGCGATGGCCGCTGGAATGATCCTTTGGCGGATGCTGCCCAGCGCCTCCGCGGGGTCGGCGGCGGAGGACGGCAAGAAGTGGGGGACGCAGCGATCATGATCGCGACCGGGACGAGATTCCCCGGCGCTTGCCGCGGCGCCGCGTTGTCGATGCGCACGCGGGCCGGCGCGCATGGCGGAGCGGGTCAATCTCCCTGAGTTCTTTGCGATGGCGAGGCTGCTCCGCGGGGGATCAGCCCCAATTCCTTGAGGCCGGGGAGCATTCTTAACCAGAATTCTCTCTTCGCCACGGCGGCGGCCAGCCGCTGCGCCGCCTTGGGTAGGGGCGGGCGCACCCGCCGCGAAATATCCGCCGCGCCCCGGCGAACGGCGGCAGACAGCAGCCTGAATTGCGGAGCCAGCGCCCGCTCAACCGCCGCGCCACCCCAGCAACCTTCGAAGATCATGCCCTTCAGCAAAAGGACGACGAGACTGACGAAGATGCCGGCAAACACGACGTCGCTCAGAAAGTGCGCTCCCTGAACGATGCGAATGAAGCCGATGAAGGCGCCGAAAGAAACAGCGGCGGCGATCCACCGCGCGCGCGTCGACTGCGGCGCCAGCAAGGCCACCGCGAGCAGGGCAAAAGCCAGGGATGCGTCGCCGGCGACAAAGGAGCAGTTGCGGGCGCACTGATCGGCCATGGCAAGGGCAGGGGTGAAATCTGCGCCGCCGCCGAACTCGACGATCTGACGCGGGCGCGCGCGGCCCCATTCGTTCTTGAACACGGTGTTGGCGACAAGACCCGGGCCGACAACGACCGACGCCACGATAAAGGCAAAGGCGCGTGGTCCGTGGCCGGCGAGGGTCCGTCCCGCAAGTCCGGTGTAAGCCATGCCGCCAAGGCCGGATACGATCAGGACGACGGCAAGCGCGTCGATCAGCGTATTGAACAACCTTGGTACGGGATGGCGCTCAAGGAAAAAGCGATGGGTGTCGTCGAAGAACAGCCGCGCCGTGACAAGGTCGATCTCCGGCCAAGAGACGAACAAAATCGTCGCCGCCATGCCGGCAAGACAGACTAGCGCAACGCCGCGGGCATTCCGCGCGGCGCGCTCCACAGACCGAGGCGACGCGGGTGGCTCTGAAGACGAAACGGTCTGCTCATTCATGGGCGCCGTCTCGGAGCCCATGCAAGGCGAAAAGCCTGATGATCCGGGTTTTCTCGCCTCCGATAGGAATCTCAAGCGTCTCCAGCAGCCGATGCTCGCGGAACCGTGCCAGGATCGGCTCCGCTTCCGTTTCGCTCCTCTCGGTCGTCAACAAGAGCGGCGTTCCCAAGCTCGATTTGTAAGGCGTTGTCAGTTCGTAATGGTTTTGCGCGAGGCCGTCGCCATTCCACATGACGACCGGCTGCTGATGAGGGCGGCCGTAGTACAACAGAGACGTGTGGACGAAGCGATCGTCAGTCAGCACCGCGGAGTAGGCTTTTCCGTGATATCCTTTGCTGGCCATCTCCGCGACGGCGGCGCCCATCACATCCCAACCGCGAACCTGCTTGAAATCGTTGTCGCGCCCGAGGCCGTCCGCCAGACTTGGCGAGAGGACCAAAGCGTAAAGGATCATCCCCAGCGCGGTGTGGATGGCGACCGAAGCCGGCACCGCCCACGCCAGCCGCCGATGGCGCAGCAGCCAAACCACGACGAGGATGGCGGCAGCGACGTAAGCCGTCGCCGCCCAGTTGGCGTTGGCGTGTGAAATGAACGCCTGCAACATGACGATCGCCAGGACCGGCGCCACGAAGCAGACGAGATAGACGTCGGCCCGCTCTTGCAGACGGTGGCGAAGCGTGATCAGGCCCCAGATCAACGCGCAGAAGAGCAGGGGGCCGAACACGCCGAACTGGGCGGTGAAGAACTCAAGAAATTCGTCGGCGTTGAACAGTCCTGCGTTCCAGCCGGCGTTGGCCGTGGTATGGCCAACCGTCGCTAGATGATTGTCGAGGTTCCACAGGATGTTCGGCAGCGACAGCAGGATTGCGATGACGACGGCAAGCAGACCTTGACGGCTCCACAGCAACCACCGATCGCGCCTGCAAACGCCGAGATAAAGGCCGCCGGAGATGGCAAAATAGAGCATCGCGTACTTGCTCATCATGCCGAGCCCTACCGCGACGCCAAGAGCGGTCGCCCATGCCATGCTGCGGGTTTCCAGCGTACGGTGGAGCGCCAGCAAAGCCAGGCACCAGAACAGCAGCAACGGGACGTCCGTGGTGATCAGCCCGGAGGAAAACCAGACCGCCGGCACGGTGAAGTAGACGAGGCAGGACCAGAATGCGACGCGCTCGTCATAAAGCGAACGGGCCAAGGCGAAGACGGCGAAAGCAGTGGCGGCGTGCAACAGGGGCGCTGCCAAGCGGATCGCCGCTTCGCTGTCGCCGAACACAGCGGTGGTCAGAGCGATGAGCCAGGCGATCATCGGCGGCTTCGAGAAGTAACCGAACGCCAGATCCTTGGACCACGACCAATACTGCGCTTCGTCCGGGTTGAGGTTGTAATCGGCGGTGAACAAGATAGCGATGCGGGCAACGAGAACGATGCCCACAAGCAAGGCCGCTGCCTGACGATAGCCGAGAGGCAGCCCCCAGCCTCGCCACAACGGTATTGGCGCAACAAGTTCGCGCACGGCTCGGCCCTCAAACGTGGTCATGGATTGTCGGGCCCCAGATCGTGATTTTCACAAGAAGGCGGCGTCAGATCAGGTGGGCCCTCTCGTCCGCCGCCTGCTCAAGATATGTCCCGCTGCTACCGGCGGCGCCAGGATGCGCGTCAAGGTTCAGGGTGCGCAATGGAGACCGGCTTGCTGGACCCGCAAAGGTGTGGAAACTCAGCGGCAGAACGCGGTTCCGCCGGTCGCGAAGCCGGCGCTCAGGCGATGATCCGGATCCCGGCCAAGGCGAAGGCGGCATCGGCTATCCGGCCCGCGCTCCACGCTGTTCTGTGCTGCGTTCCAGAGGTCGTAAGGCTCCCGCGCTTGCGGCCAGGCGCTCTTGCCGGCGCCAGGGCCGGACGGCGCGACTCTCGCCGCAATGGCTCCGGAGGCGCAGCCGTAGAGTTGATGAATTTTCTGGATGTATTGCCGTGTCTCGTTGTAGGGAGGCACCCCCTTGTGCTTTTCGACGGCTTTTTCGCCGGCATTGTATCCGGCCAGAGCGAGCGCGACGTCGCCGTTGAACGTTTTCAATAGCCAGCGCAGGTAGAGCATTCCGCCGCGGATGTTTTCCGAAGGATTGAACGGATCGCGCACGCCGAAGCGCTTGGCGGTATCGGGAATCAGCTGCATCAACCCCTGCGCGTTCTTGGGCGACACGGCGGAGGCTTGAAAGTTCGACTCGACCGCGATCACCGCCAGGACGAGCCGGGGATCGAGATCGTATTTCGGCGCCAGCTCGTGGACGATCGATTTGACGTGGGCCGGCGCCTTAGTATCGAGATGACCAGACGCCTTGCGCCCATTGCAGGACAAGCCCACCGACGTCGGATAATCCTTGAGGAACGCGAATCGCTCCGGGTCGTGTGCGTCCAGCCGTCGCGATGTCGGATCGACGATCAAGCGGCCGGCTTTGTCGCGGGCGAGCGCTCCGCGTTTCCATTCCGGCTGAGCAACCTTGCCCTTTGCCGGCGTTCCCGGATCGCGCTGGGGAGACGCGCTGGCCATTGGCGGCAGCGCGATGGCGCTAAGCAAAAGAATGCTGAGAAAGACTAAGAGCGTAATGCGGTTCATCGACCTCTCATGGCGTTGCATGCGACACCCCGGTTTCTGAGCGCGGTGCCGACGGGCAGAGCGTTTAATGCGCAGGTGCCTTTGGCCGGTTGCGCAGCGTCTTGAGCGGGTCTTTGTTCTCGTGTGCGAGCGCCGCGCCGCTCCGCTGGCGACGGACCTTGCGCTCGACTGCAAGAAGTTGCGATAGAAACGGCTCGATCGCAACGTTTTTTACCGTCGAAGCAGAGAAATTACTGCCGGCGCCGTCAAACGAGCGTCCTTTTGCCCCTTTTTGGGAACCGTCCGTCAGCCGGCATACCTCACACGCGAAGATCCGGATCGCGCCAGAGGCGGAAGCCGCCCTCGAAGGCGTTCGCGTTGTGACCCGCGCGAGCATAGGGAGGAAGCCTTTCAAGATGGCGCACGTTGCCGCCGCCGAGCACCACGTAATCGGTGACAAGGGTGCGGCGGAGGAGGGTTACGACGCGCTCAACCTCCTGGCGCCATGCCGTCAATCCCAGGCGGATCAGGCCGCGTTGGGCGAGAAAGTCGCCAAAGCTGCCGCCCTCCTTGTAAGGGAGTTGGGACAGCTGGAGGGCATGGACCGCCCCGTGGATGACGAGGGCGGAGCCAAGACCGGTGCCAAGACCCAGAAACAGCATCCGGCCGCTCTCGAAGCTGCCAATGGCCTGCATCGCCGCGTCGTTGACGACCTTGACAGGACGCCCGAAGGCTTCGCGATAATCGAAGTCGACCCATCCCGGGGCGAGATTGTGCGGCTCGAGCGACGGCCGACCGTCGCGAACTTCGCCCGGATAACCGATTGACACGACGTCGTACTCCCAGTCCTCGGTCAGCCGCAAGGCCGCCTTGGTCATGGCCGCCGGCGTCATCGTCGGACCAGACGACGCCGTGCGTATTTCCGGCCCGCTGGACGCGCAGAGCTTGATGGCGGTGCCGCCGATGTCCACAACGAGGATGTTCACGACCAACCTTTTCTTGATCCACTTGGCCTGTCGTTGTCGTAGGATGAAGGCTCGCAGTTCGAGATATAGTGAGACATCGTGCGCGTTAGCTCGGGTCGTTGAACTTCCCCGAAGCACAATGCGTTCTCACAAGAACGGAGCCGTAACCCGCGTTCTCACAAGAACGGAGCCGTAACCCGCGCGCCCCACGTTCGGCAATCAGGACACCTGACATGAACTTCTTTTCGACTCTGCTGCATCCTGACCGAGAAGAGTTGGAGATGGAAGAGCGGATGATTATCTCCTCGGCCGCCAATGTCTTGCAGGTGGGCGAGTTCCAGTTCCTGCAACTGGCCTACCGCGAATGGTTTGGGGAAGATCTTCCGGAAGCGATGGTTTCGCGGCTGTTTGCCGCCTACATGCTGCGCAACGAAGTGCCGCATTGGGCGCGACATTATGCGCGCCTGATCTTGATGCGCGACGAGCAAGGCACCTTGGCCGCGCATGACGCCCGCTACCATCGCTATGATCATGATTACCACACCACAGTTCCGTACGGGGTGCAGCGTTTTTGTCTTGTGGTCGGGTTGCTTGCCCTCGCGCTCGTCTCCGGCATTGTCATTGCGAATCGGGCCGCCTACAAGCCGACGTCGCTGCTGCCGCCTTTTTTCGAGCGGAACGAATTGCCGCGCAATGCGTCGGAGCCGAAGGCCCAAAGCGATCCTGCGGATTTTCGTCAGCAGCGTTGAAACCGGCGAATCGTTCCTCCGGGTTGTCAGTGCGATACGCCGGCGCTACCCTTGAGCCATGCTGGATGCCGGAAGCGATTATCAAACGCTGATCGATCTTGTTTTTCTTCTGGTAACCGGAGCAATCGCCTGGCACGGCATCCGCTACCGCGACGCGGAAGGTAAGCCGGACTTTGTGCGGCTATTGTTCGGTTGCATCGCGGCGACCTACTTTTGTCTTGTTCTCTTCCAGGATGTCCTCGGCATCATTCAGTTCTGACGCCGGAATGCCGATCCCGATCGAGCGTGGCGCCAGGACCGGAAAGACCTCCTCTCAAGGCTTGTGCATGCGCTGCGCCGCGTCTCGCTCGGGATCCAGGAGAACGCGCTGGTCCTCTGGCAGCGCAAGCTGCGTGGCGAGGTACTCGGCGCGCTTTTTGACGGTGGCGGGTTGCGAATTGCCGTAAAGAATCCGGTGAAAGATGTTGGGTCCTTTGACCGCGCCTCCATCGATGCGTATCGCTTCGTGATAATCGTCGAGAGCTTTTTCGTGGCGGCCGGTGCGGTCATAGAGAATGCCCCGGTTGGCGTGCGCGGCGGCGAGCACCGCAATTCCGGTGGCGTCGTCGGCGTCCAGGTTGCGCGTCAGAAACGCGATCAGCTCGCTAAATGCCGCTTCCGCCGCGGAGTGCTGGTCGGTTTGCAGAAAGACAATGGCCCGTCCCATCATGGCGCCGCGATGGTGCGGCGCTTGTTCGAGCGCCGCATCGAATGCCGCCAGCGCTTCGTCGAATTTCCGTTCGCCAAGGCGCAAGTCACCCGTGCGCACCAGATAGTCCCCCGGCGGGGCTTGCATGAATTGTTTGACGACCGCCGACACGGTGAACATCGCGAACGTGGAGATCGCCATGATAACGATAAAGCGGCGGAGGATTCGTGGATTCATTCACGGACCATACAGTTGGCTCATCATCACGTTCTGATAGAGAACGGCGAATATGAAGCAAAGCAAGGCCGCCGTCACGCTGGCGCGGCGTTTCAAGGCCGAGCGGCGCGTTTCATCGGTCGGGCCGCCAAGCTGACGTTCTTCGCGCCGTACGGACAGCGTCCAGATCAACTGACGAACGGGGTAGAACAGCGCCACCGCCAGCACAAGGGTCCACACCAGTTGATGCTGCATGATCCTCGCTTCGTCTCGTCGTCTGCCTGTACAGGAGCTATGCCCCGTTATCTTGTCGCGGCGCCCCTTGCGCTTGGCTGCGCCGTTGACGGGAAAAGAGGGAAGGGGCGACCCTTCCCTCTTGCCTGAAGCGTGACGGTCTAGAGGCCCGGCTTCTCGAGGCTGGTGTCGCCGATGTCCTCGACCAGGGCTTCCACTTCCGTGGTCGGCACCGTGGACATTTCCATCTTGTAGGCGAGGAACCACATCATCGCCACGCCGAGCAGCCAGAACAGGATCTGCCAGGCCCAGATCGACGGAATGCCGAACGTCCAGCCCTCGACACCCGCATCCGGCGCGCCGAAAATGTCATTGCCGATGACCGCGCCGGGACCGATGCCGAAGAAGAACCACGCCAAGGTGACGACCCACGCGACCGGAATCAGCTTCCGCTTGTCGGCGCCGAGCGAGGCGTGTTCCCGCAGGAAGTTGTGATACTTCATCCGGTGAGCGGTCGCTCGCTCGTCCTGGGTGAGCGCCGAAAGAACGACGCAGACGATGACGTTCGCGATGATGCCCCAGCCTGCCGAGTGGATAGTCAACGGCCACCGGCCAAAGGGCAAGCCGCCGAACCAGTCGCCGATCGTCTGGCCGAAGCTGTCGGTCAAGACCACCGCGATCAGGCCCGCCGCTAGGCC
>CAZRWU010000065.1:0-15322 GCA_964603915.1 uncultured Rhodospirillaceae bacterium | reverse complement strand
AGCCCGACGTTGAGCTGCGCCAGGTGCTCGCGCAGTCCCGAGACCAGGATCTCGCGCCACAAGATCACCGCGGCCGGCACAATATGGATGCCGGGCGGCCGATCGATCCCAACCAGAACCAGCAGTACGGAGGCCACCAGCAACTTATCGGCAATCGGATCAAGAAAACGGCCGAAGCTCGATTGCTGCCGCCACGCGCGCGCGAGGTACCCGTCGAGGAAATCGGTCACGCACGCGAACAAGAACGCCGCGAGAGCCAACCAGCTTCCCCAGAACGTCTGCATCATCAACAAAATGCAGACCACCACGCTCGCGGCGATGCGCGAAAGGGTCAATACATTGGGTAAGTTTCCGCTCATCGGCTACCCGACGCCATCGTCATTGTGCGGCCGTTGCGTCTTACAGACAACTGGCCTGCCTCGCCATCAGTTCCAACAGCAGGAACAAGGCAAAAATCAGGACATACCCAACCTTGGCCTTGAAGGCGCTACGGCATCCACCGGCCGACCCAACACCCGAGGCGCCGCCAGTCTTTGCCAATGCGGCAATCGGCGACGGGGATCCGCCCGCAGCGAAGTCATAGCACCCGGCGCCAGTTACCGGCCATTCTAGCCCTCCGTATGAAACCAGTCATAGATTTTATTGGCGATTGCCCGGTTGATTCCCTCGACCGCTTCCAGATCGGCGCGCCCCGCTTGGGCAACGGCGCGCGCCGAGCCGAAATGATGAAGCAGCGCCTTCTTGCGACGCGCGCCAATGCCGGGGATATCATCCAAGGCGGAATGGGTGATCCGCTTGGCGCGCTTGGCGCGATGCCCGCCAATCGCAAAGCGGTGCGCTTCGTCGCGCAAACGCTGAAGAAAATAAAGAACCGGGTCCGCCGGCGGCAATTCCAGCACCTCGCGGTCCGGCATATATAACCGCTCACGGCCCGCGTTGCGCTCGGGCCCCTTGGCGATGGCGCAGACGGCAAGGTCGTCAATACCGAGTTCGGCCAGCACGGCCCGGGCCACGCCCAACTGGCCGGGTCCGCCGTCGATCAGCACCAACTGCGGCCATCCGCCGAGGCTGCGACCGGGATCTTCCTTGAGGGCGCGAGCAAAGCGCCGCGTCAGGACTTCCCGCATCATCGCGTAGTCGTCGCCCGGCGTGAATCCCTCGCCGCCGCGGATCGTCCACTTGCGGTACGCGCTCTTGATGAAGCCTTCCGGTCCGGCAACCACCATGGCGCCGACCGCCTCCGCGCCGGAAACATGCGAATTGTCGTAAACCTCGATCCGCTCCGGCGGCGCCTCCAGATCCAGCCGCGACGCCAACTCCTCCAACAACCGGCGCTGCGAGGCGCTCTCCGCCATTCGCCGCCCGAGCGCCTCCCGGGCGTTGACGATTGCCCGGGTAACGAGGCTGAGTTTTTCACCGCGCTGCGGAAACAGTACCTGCACCCGGCGCCCCCCGTGAACCGACAGCGCTTCCGCAAGGAGGCGTTGTTGAGGCAGGCGATGACTCACCAAAACAAGCGGCGGCGGCGGCCGCTCGGTATAAAACTGGCCGATGAAGGCCTCGAGCACGGCCTCGGCCGCCTCATCCTCGCCGTGAGTGACATAATAGGCCCGATTGCCGTAATTCTGGCCGGCGCGAAAGAAGAACACCTGGATGCAGACCTGGCCTCCGGCGCCGTGAATCCCGAACGCATCTGCTTCGCCGAGACCGTTGAGGTTAATGCCCTGATGCGATTGGACGGCGGTCAGCGCGCGGATTCGATCCCGATAGGCGGCCGCTTCTTCAAATGCCAAAGCCTCGCTGGCGGCTTCCATCCGCATCGCGAACTCCCGCTGAATGGCTTGGCTGTCGCCGCGCAGAAACGTTCGCGCCTGATCCACCAGTTCGCGATAATCGGCTTCGCGAATGCGTCCGACGCATGGCGCGGAGCACCGCTTGATCTGGTAGAGAAGGCATGGCCGGGTGCGAGAGGCGAGAACGGAATCGGAGCAACTCCGCAGCAAGAACGCGCGCTGCAAAACCGTCAGCGTCTCGTTGACCGCCCAGCCCGAGGCGAACGGACCGAAGTACTCGCCGTCATGGGAGCGTGAACCGCGATGTTTGAGCACTTGCGGGAACGGGTGGTCGCGCCGCACCAAAATCATCGGGAACGACTTGTCGTCGCGCAGCAGGATGTTGTAGCGAGGCTTGAGGCGCTTGATCAGATTGGCCTCAAGCAGCAACGCCTCCGCTTCGGTGTGGGTCGTGACGAATTCCATCGCCACCGTTTCGGAGACCATCCGGTGCAGGCGAGTACCAAGCCGCCTCGGCTGAGCGTACGTGGCGACCCGCCTTCTCAAATTGCGCGCCTTGCCGACATAAAG
This sequence comes from uncultured Rhodospirillaceae bacterium, assembly GCA_964603915.1. Lineage (GTDB taxonomy): Bacteria > Pseudomonadota > Alphaproteobacteria > Rhodospirillales > Defluviicoccaceae > REEP01. Next base: position 12,959 of record CAZRWU010000065.1, on the reverse strand, counting down.
GGCGTCGCCGGTTACGGCGAGCATCCGATAGACGCCCGGAGCGGTCGGCAGCGTCGGCAGGTACCCGGCGATAACTTCGGCTCCGCGGGCCGGAGAAGAGGCCGTCTTTCCTGGCGACGCGGCAGAAAGATCGGATTCCATATCGCTTATCTGGCAGCGCCGCGAGTTCAGGTCAACGGACGGCGGGCGTCAAAGCCCATTCGCTCCGGCAGCGCTTCGCCGCCCCTGCGAGGAACGCTCGGAGGCGGGAAAACTCTGTGCATAACTCTGTGGATTCGGAGTTAGCGTCCGCCATTACGCCATAGCGCGGGCGTTTGTTAGAAGCCGACAACCATTCCGTTCAGAGCGATAGCTGCCTGAAATGCAAAGGAAAATATTTGAGAATCGTAATCTCTGCGACGCGGAGACAGACAAAGCGCCGGCTCGCAATGGGGATCGTGTGGTTGTGAATCATTTTACCAAGATGGGGCCTGCTTGCCTGCATAACTTGGCGTGAACGGGGCCGGCCGGCTGACAAAGCCGACCCGATCCTTTCGCATGATCCGCTTCATCCGGGTCCCCGGAACCTCTCGATTTCCACACCGACGCTTGCGACATCAGGAAAGACGTCGAGCTTTTCGACACGAACTCTTGCCGAACGGACCCGGGCATCCTCAAGACACATCGCAGCGATCGACTCCGCCATCGTCTCGACCAAGCGAATGTGCCCTCGCGCCACAATGGTCCGCACGCCATTGGTGATCTGCTCGTAACACACCACGTTCGCCAGATCGTCGGCAAGGTCGGCGCCCATGTCCTCCACAGCCAGATCAACATTGATCCGAACTCTCTGGGCGACGGCATGTTCATGACGATGCACCCCGATGCGACACGTCAAGACAAGGTCGCGGACGAACACGTGACGCAGACGGTTTCGCGCATCCGCGATGTGGCGTGGCTGAATGATCTTTATGCTTTCCGCGGTCATGGCTATTCCATTACGCCCTCATCGGCGGGCGGCCTATTCTCCAGGATGAGCGTCCGCCTTCTTGCTGCTCCAGCCGAGATGCTGACCGCCATCGATCGCGATCATCTGCCCGGTCATCGAAGGCGCGCCGAGAATGAAGCGGACCGCGTCGCAAATCTCTTGCGGTTGAACCTGACGCGCCAACGGCAGTGACGACCACTGCCGAACGAACTGCTCTTCGGTCTGCCGCTGGCTTGCAAGGGTTGGCCCGGGCCCGACGGCGTTGACTCGGACCCGCGGCGCCAGCGCCATGGCCAACGTCTGGGTCAATGCCCACAAGGCCGCCTTGCTGACGGTGTACGACGTGAAAAACGGCGTCAGGTTCCACACTCTCTGGTCAAGTATGTTAACGACGTTGCCATGCCAACCCTCCGGCAACTGACGGGCGAACGCCTGGGTCAACACGAACGGCGCCCGCAAGTTCACCTGCATGTGGAGATCCCAGGATTCGCGAGTCGCGGAATGCGCATCGTCCCGCTCGAACACCGAAGCGTTGTTCACAAGACAAAGCATCGGCCCGAACATGGCCACAACCTTGTCGGCCAGTCCGGCAACCTGACCCTCGTCGTTGAGATCGGCGTAAAAGCCGGCGGCCCGTCCGCCGCCGCGCTTAATCTCGGCGACGGCGTCCTCTGCCTCGTCCGAAGAGCGGTTGTAATGGATCGCGACCGTCCAACCGTGCCGGGCCAGATCGACCGCCATCGCCCGGCCTATTCGTTTCGCGGCGCCGGTCACAAGCGCTGTCGGCATGGCATGTTCAGACATACGCGACGATGACTCGCAACCACGGCCGAATCAAGACGACAGGACTCCACTCGACTATCTCCCTCTCCGGACCCCGGTCGCGACCCCGGGCGCTGTCAGCCGGCAAACGCGGCCATTCCACCGAACTGCGCCGCGATGTAGCCGACGAACAGAACAAGAAAAAGCAAGCCGGCGCCGCGACCGAACCGGCCCCCCAGGAGCACCGGCAGGAACAAGAGCGTCGCAGCGAGCATCACCCAGATGTCGAACGCGAGAATCTTGTGATCGACGGACAGCGGCGCAAAGACAGCGACCGTGCCACCGACGAACAACATATTGAATACGTTACTGCCCAGCACTGCTCCCACGGCGACGTCGGGATGACGATGCAGCGAGGCGGCGATGCACGCGGCCAGTTCCGGCAGCGAAGTGCCAATGGCGATCATGGTCAAACCGATGACGGCTTCCGATACGCCGAGAAGCCTCGCGATGCCTGTTCCGCCTTCGACAAGGAAATCCGAACCGATGAGAAGGCCAGCCAATCCACCGAGCGTCGCCACCCACGCCACCCACGAACCGACGGGCAGGTTGCCTCTTTCAGCGACCTCCTGCTCCAGAGTTTGAACAGTCACCCCCCCGCCGCCCCGGGTTTCCCCCAGATAAGAAAGGATCATGAACCCGGTAAATACGCTCAGCAAGAGCAGCCCATCCAGCGTGCTGATGGTTTCATTCCACATCAGCGCAACGAACAGAATACTGCCGCCGGCAAGGGTCAGCGCGTCGCGCACCAGTGGCCGCGCTTGCGCGGGAATCGGCATGCACAGAGCGGTCAAGCCGATGATCAAGAGCACGTTGGCGATGTTGCTGCCGACAATGTTGCCGACGGCGATCCCGGGAGCGCCGCCGAGAGATGCCTGCATGCTGACGATGAGTTCTGGTGACGATGTGCCAAATGCGACGACGGTCATGCCGATCACCATCGTCGAAATTCCCAGGCGGCGGGCAATCGCCACCGATCCCCGGACGAGCGCCTCGGCGCCGCCCAGCAACAGCAGGAATCCGGCGACGGTCTGCAGAGCCAGGAGTCCCGCCTCGCTCGCCACGCCGCTCACCGACCGGTCGTCCCGGCTCGCGGACCGGCCTCGCGAAAATATTCGACCAGTCGCTCATAAAGGGAGCGCTTAAAATCAACCGCCAGCCCCGGTAGTTGCTCGATATCGACCCATTGCCAGGCATCGAATTCCGGACGGTGGCCGGCGGCGAGATCGATATCGCCCTCATCTCCCATGAAGAGGAACGCAAACCAGCGTTGCTCCTGGCCACAATACTTGCCGTTCCATACCTTGAGATGCTCGGGAAACTCGTAGCGAAGCCACTCCGGCGCTTCTGCGATCATCTCGACACGGTCGGTGCCGATTTCTTCGCTGAGTTCACGTTTTACCGCAACATGCGCATCTTCTTGCGGGCGAAGCCCTCCTTGCGGCAATTGCCACGCGCTCACCGTCCCGATCCGCCGCGCCACGAGAACGCGGCCATCGCGATTGAAAATCACCGCTCCCACACCTTTTCGGTATGAACGCGATTTGCCAGCGGCACCGCTCATAGCGGGAGCTGACGTTCGGCAATGGCGGAAATCGGAACCAAGGCGATGTCCTTCTCTTTCAGCAACGCCGCCCACGTCGCCAGCCTCGCGATCGTCAACGGATAATTGCGGGCCAGACCCACCGCGACACCGCGCTCGCGAGCGATCGCTTCAAGCCGTGCCAGCGCCCGATCGATGCCGTGAGGCGTTGCCTCGTCATCGATCCAAACATCAACGCTTAGTCGCGGCGCAACAGCGTCATCGCCCCCCTCCGGCCGGCGCACGGCTTGCGGCATGGCGCCACCGACGTAGATCAAGCCACGCTCGCCAATGAACTTCAGAACAGGCTCGAGACTGCCGGGATCGCCCTCGAAGCGGCGGCCAAAAGCGCCGACGACACCGACATAACCGCTACATCGGCTCAGCACGCGCTGCAATCGATCGATGTTGTCCTCGACGGCCAGGCTGGTCAGCAGCGCCCTTGGACCCGGGTCGCGAAAGGGAAACTCCGCCGATTCCAGCGGCAGAGACAGCAGGATTTCATGCCCGGCCCGACGCGCCTTCGGCGCCCACTGTTCAGGCGCAGCGGCGTAAGGATCGATCGCCAGGGTGACCGTGGGCGGCAGACGCCGAATCGCCTCTTGCGAGGCCGCGGTGCTGAGCCCGATCTCGGTGATGATGACGGCGATCCGCGGGCGCGTATCTGGTGCATCTGAGGGCCGCGCATAAACCCGCCAGGGCGTCCGCCCGTCGGCTGCGATCTTCGGCAGGAGGCCGTAGGGTCCTTCTTCGATCAGGGCCGGTTGCGGCGCGGGCGCCAGGAGCGCAAGTTCGCTCTCGGCGGCGGTTCCCCCTCTACCATTGTCTTGCGCAGTCTCTACGGATCCGCCGTGCCGATCCAGCGAACCATCGCTTTGCGCGGCGCGGGTCGGCGGCGGCACATCGATGATAACCATGCCGCGCGCGCTGCTAGAAGCCTGCAGTTCCGTCAACCACCAAGCCGCGCCAACGACGCCAATCACTGCGCTTGCCGCGACTCCGGCCCATAGCGCGACAGAGCGCGGCGCCCGACGGCGCGGCGACGACTCCTCGGCGGCGCCAGCCGGAACAGGTTCAGCACGTTCGGCGTCGCTTCCTGCGGCAAAGCGCCGCAGGTGGCGCGTCAGCAGCTCAAAAATCATGACGGCGTAGCGACCGTTTCCCTGCCCTTCCGGCGACCGGAACCGGGTCAGTGGACGGCAGCGGCGACCGGCAGCTTTTCAGCGTAAAGAGCAATCCCGCGGATCAGGTCAATCGCTCGCATCAACTGGTAGTCCTGCGGCTCGGCATCCTTGTCCGGCGCCGTTGCTCCGGGCTGGTCGGCATCGGGTTCGACAGCATCGGGCGCAGCGCCTTCGTCGGACTCGCCGTTGGCGTTGGCGGCGTCGAGGGCGCGGCGGAGGTCGGCCTCGCTCCGTCCCGCAAGTTGCTCGACGTCTTCGATCCTGGCCTGATTGACCTCGATATCGGGCTCAATACCCTTGGCCTGAATTGAGCGGCCCGACGGCGTATAGTAGCGGGCCGTCGTCAAGCGGATCGCGCCGTATCCCGACAGCGGAATGATCGTCTGAACCGAGCCCTTGCCGAACGACTTGGTGCCGAGAACGATGGCCCGACGATGATCTTGCAAGGCGCCGGCGACGATTTCCGACGCCGATGCCGACCCGCCGTTGATCAGAACGACGACCGGCAGATCATTGGCGAGATCGCCCGGTCGCGCGTTGTATCGTTGCGTCTCCTCGGGCCGCCTGGACCTCGTCGAGACGATTTCTCCTTTGTCGAGGAAAGCGTCCGAGACGCCGACCGCCTGCGACAACAGGCCGCCCGGATTGTTGCGCAGGTCGAGCACGATGCCCTGGAGTTCCGACCCCGCCTGCTGCTTCAGCTCCTCCATCGCCTGCTCAAGAGCATCTTGCGTCTGCTCGTTGAAGGAACTGATCCGCACGTAGCCGACCTTGCCCTCGAGACGCGAGCGCACAGACTTGATCTTGATGACGTCGCGAGTGATCGACACATCGAAGGGCTCCCTACCCTCCCGGCGCACCGTCAGAACGATCTTGCTGCCAACGCGCCCGCGCATCTTTTCGACCGCCTCGGGCAGGGTCAGCCCAAGAACCGGCTCACCGTCGAGATGCGTCAGATAATCGCCCGGCTCCAGGCCCGCCTGCGCCGCCGGCGTTTCATCGATCGGCGAAACCACTTTCACCAACCCGTTTTCCATCGTGACCTCGATGCCGAGCCCGCCGAACTCGCCGCGCGTCTGCACCTGCATTTCACGATAGCTATCGGAATTCAAATAGCCGGAGTGAGGATCAAGAGACGTCAGCATCCCGCTGATCGCGGCCTCGACCAGCTTCTTGTCCGTGGCGTCCTCCACATAGTCCGAGCGGACCCGTTCAAAGACGTCGCCAAACAGATTAAGCAGACGGTAGGTTTCACCGTCCACCTCTTCGTCGGCCGCATGTGCTGCCGGCGCCAGGAAGATCACCATGGTGGCAGCTATCAGCAGCTTGCGAAACTTCATCCACTTACCTTTCGCTTGCCCGCCGCAAGCCACGGCAGGGGGTTGACCGGACGCCCGTTCTTGCGGAGCTCCATGTAAAGAGATAGGTTGCCGGCGTCGCGATGTCCCATCGAACCGACGAGATCTCCGGACCGCACGCGTTCCCCGATTCCGACGTCGATTCGCTCCAAACCTGCCAGCAAGCTATGATAACCATCGAGGTGCTCAACGATCAAGAGCAACCCGTAACCGCGAAAGGGACCGGCGAACGCCACCACGCCAGACGCCGGCGCCGCCACCCGCGCCCCTGGCGGGGTGCGCCACGTCACGCCTTTACTCGCTCCGGTTTCCTCTTCCGCTTGGCCGAAACGCGCGACGATGCGACCGTCCGCCGGAGGGAAGGCTGCGTCGGCGGCGGGCTTGCCCGGAGCGCGCCGCGATACATGCGCGGACGCGTTAGGATGCGAGCCGCCATGGACCGGCCGGCGGTGCAATTTCGTCTCAGGCCGGAGTTCCGCAGAAAAGTCCCTGTTCGAGTCATGAGCCGAAGGTGGACGGGGCGGCGGATGACGGGCGAGCGTGGCTGCCAACTCCTCTCGCACCTGCTCCTCTTGACGCACTCGTGAGACCAGCGTCTCGACTTCGCCGACCTGCCGGGAAAGCCAGCGCTCCCGCTCGGCGGCGTCCCAGGCGCGGCTGGCAAGTTGCGCCTGAAGCGCCGACTTCCTCGCGACCAGACGATCAAGTTGCGACTTTTCCACACGCAGCTCTGCAACAGCCCGCTCCAAGGCCCGGTGGCGCGCATCGATTGCCGATCTTGCCGCGTCGAGATCGAGCAAATCCCGCCGAAGGCCTTGCGCGCGCCGCTCGATCCCTTCCATCGCCGTCTTCAAAATCGTTCCCGTTTTGACGATGTCAACGGGCGTTTCAGATCGGGCCAACAAGGCGGCGGGCGGCAGCCGCGCCAAGCGCTGGAGCGCCATCAGGATCTCGGCCGTCTCAACGCGCCGGGCGGCGTGCGCCGCTGTCAGCGCCAACGCGCTTTGCGCCAGTTGGCGCGCCTGATTCTCGGCGGCGGCGACGTCGGCAGAGCCGGCATCGACGGCCGCCGCCGCAGCCGCCACTTTCTTCTGAACACCGCGCAGTTGCTCGGCAAGCGCGGCGGATTCCGCCTCCACGCGATGCTGCTCCTCGCGAACGGCGCGAATTTCGGGAGCGAGGTCGCGCAGCCGACTCAACGCGGCCTCGACGCCGGGGGATTCCCCTGCCGGAACGGCGTCCGGGCACATGACGCACGCCATCGCCGCCATGGCGACGGCGATACAGCGCGCTTTCCTCACGCAGCGCCCTCCCTGCGCATAGCCACCCCTACTCGGCCAGGAGTGGGGCTTCGATCACGCCTGTCCCTGGGCCGCCACGGCGGCCGCCGCCGCCTTGACCGCTTCCTCGTCGGCGAGATACCGGTCGCTGAGAATGCTGAGGTCGCTGTCCAGTTCATACACCCGCGGGATACCGGTTGGAATGTTGAGACCGATAATTTCCTCGTTCGATATGTTGTTGAGGTGCTTGACCAGCGCGCGCAAGCTGTTGCCATGCGCCGCAACAAGAACCGTGCGCCCCATGCGAAGATGAGGAACGATGCTGTTCGCCCAGAACGGCATGACCCGCTCCAACGTGATTTTCAGCGACTCGGTCGAGGGCAGGATCACGGGATCGAGAAGCGCGTAGCGGCGCTGAAAGCGCGGGTGGGAAGGGTCGTTGATATCGAGCGGCGGAGGCGGCGTGTCGAAGCTGCGACGCCAAATCTTGACCTGTTCTTCACCGTATTTCCGCGCCGTTTCGGACTTGTTCAGCCCTTGAAGGCTACCGTAGTGCCGCTCGTTCAACTGCCACGCGCGGATAACCGGAACCCACATCTGGTCCATTTCGTCGAGCCCGATCCACAGCGTACGGATCGCCCGTTTCAGGACCGATGTGAAGGCGATATCGATTTCAAAACCCTCCTCGGCCATCCGCTTTCCGCCCCGGCGCGCCTCGTCGACCCCCTTCTCCGACAGATCCACGTCGATCCAGCCGGTGAATCGATTCGCCAGGTTCCATTCGCTTTCACCGTGGCGAAGCAATATCAGCGTGGATTTCATCTCCTACCCCTCCTTGGATTTCATCCGCCGGCAGCAGTCCGGCGCCGACTCGCATGAGCCGCACGAAGTCTAACGGCTTCAGTGGCGGGCATCAAATTCCATGCGCGGACTCGCAAAGCCGCCGCGCATTTTTGCGGGTTCAGGACCCGCGCACGCCATAGAAATCCCGATACCATGCAACGAATCGAGGAATACCTTCGCTGATCGGCGTCTTGGGCGCGAAACCGAGATCGCGGCGCGCGGCCTCAATGTCGGCGAAAGTCTCCTTCACGTCGCCGGTTTGCATCGGCAGCAATTCCAGCTTGGCTTTCCGGCCGAGCGCCTGCTCGATCAGACCGATGTAATCCATGAGATGCTCGGATCGGTGGTTGCCGAGGTTGTAGACGCGGGCGCAGGCTTTGTCGGCGCTTTGCACGGGCGGCTGGTCAAGGCTGGCGACGACGCCGCTCACAATGTCGTCGATGTAGGTAAAATCTCGCCGCATGTCGCCGTTGTTGAACACCGGAATCGGCTCCCCGGCGAGGATTTTGCGAGTGAAAATGAACGCAGCCATGTCAGGGCGGCCCCACGGCCCATAGACAGTGAAGAACCGCAAGCCGGTCAGAGGAATGCGGTGGACGTGGGCATAGGCGTAACTGATTTCCTCCATCGCCTTCTTCGTCGCGCCGTAAAGGGACACCGGCGTATCAACGCGGTCCTCCACCGAGAACGGCAGTTTGGTGTTGGCGCCGTATACCGACGACGACGACGCATAAACGAAATGGCGCAGATCCGGAAGCCGCCGACAAGCCTCCAGCAGGACCACGTGTCCCTCGATATTGCAGCGAACGTAGGCGTAGGGGTTGATCAGCGAGTAGCGAACCCCGGCCTGGGCCGCCAAGTGAACAACCCGATCAAGGCGCGGATTGCGCGCCAATGCAGCCGTCACGGCGTCCCGATCGGCAATGTCGATGCGCTCGAAGCGGAATTGGCCGGCGCCGCTTAAGCGCGCCAGCCGCGCCTCCTTCAGGGACACGTCGTAGTAGTCGTTGACATTGTCGACGCCGACGACCTCCTCGCCCCGTTCGAGCAGCGCCATTGCCGTATGGTACCCGATAAATCCGGCGGCGCCGGTAATCAAGACCGCCATTCCGTCGTCTCCTGCCATTCAAATTCGTGCATCCGATCTCGAAGCGCGCTTTATCATGCCTTTCCGCCGCGCGTCCGCTCGGATCCGCGACCCAACGCCCCCAATCCGATTCTTAGGCGCTTTTAACGCTGACGGCGCGCAAAGGCGAAAACTGAACGGCAAGCTGGCATCGATGGCGGGCGCTCCCGGAAGGAGCGCGGATTGTGCCCTCCTTTGCTGCCGTGACGAAAAAAAACGATTGATGCCGAAACGCTCGGGGCGACCTCTTTTAGCTGAGACGGAACCCCCCAACATTTCTTGTTTCTTCCTCGCCTCCTGTTAATCCTCACGATATTATGGAAGCGTCATAATGGAAGCCTTCGCAAGACAGGAAGGCAGGACGGGACCCACGGTGAACACGGACAGCGACGGACAGGCCGGCAAACCGTCCGGCGGCAATGAGCTCAGCGACAGGCCGTACGAGGACGGTAGCGCGGAAATTTTGAAGGATCTTGTTATCCGACTGCGCGATCATTCCGAATCATTGCGACGAGATATTCGCCGGCTGCAGCGGGCATTGATCGAAATCAACAAGGCGATCGCTTTCTCGCTCGATCGTATCGAACGGCTGAAGGGAAGCACGGATAAGCTACAGGAAATTTTCGCCGTCGGCATCGATCATGGCGTTCAAGCCCGGGAAGAACAACCACGCGCCGAACAGCGCTCCGGCAAGGACCGGCGATCCGGCCTCGACCGGCGGCGGTCCCGCTCGGAAATCAGGGGCTTGTTGCGGTGGATCGAAGGCACATCGCTCGACCGGCGCAAACTTTCTGACCGGCGCAGCACCGGCGACCGCCGCGTGAAAGAGCAATCCGTCGAGGCAAGCGTTCCGGCCGGCATGGCGCTGGCGGTGAAGCGGCGAGCCGGTGGAGACGTCATCTCCCTTGCCGCCTATCGCCGGTCGCGGAAGGCCGCCCGCGGCAAATCGCGGTCATAACGGCTGTTGCACTAGGCGGCCTTGCTCACGCCAAGGAACGATGCCTGCCGCGCAGCGCCGGCAAGCTGTAGATCACAAGCGCAATCCAGATGCACACGAATGTCATGATCCGCCACGGGCTGAGGGCCTCGCCGTAGAGATAAACGGCGATCAGGAAATGGCCGGTCGGCACGATGTACTGCAGCAGGCCCAAGGTCGACAAGCGAATGCGCTTCGCCGCCCCGACGAAAAGCAGAAGCGGCAAAGTCGTGAGCGCCCCGGCCATGACCAGCAGGAACAACGTGCGCGCATCCGCCGTCTGCCAAAGGACGCCCGCAGCGTTTACGGGCGCCAGCAACAGATAGGCGAGCGCCAGCGGGGTCATGATCGCGGTCTCGACGAACAGGCCCGTCAGCGGATCGACGTCGGCCGTTTTGCGAATCAGACCGTAAGCCGCAAAACTGCATGCCAGCGTCAAGGCGACCCACGGCATTTCTTCCAGCCGCACGACCTCGTGCGCGATGCCGACGCCGGCAAGAGCCACCGCCGCCCACTGCGCCACCCGCAAACGCTCCCGAAGCACGAGGACGCCGAGAAAGACGCTGACCAGCGGATTGATGTAGTAGCCGAGGCTGGACTCCAGCACCCGGCTGTTGGCAACCGCCCAGATGAAGACGCCCCAGTTCAACGAGATGACGAACGCGGACAGGACCAGGGAGAGGAACAAGCGGAGATTGCGCAAGCCGATGACGACGGCGCGCCAGCGGCCGAGGATGGTTAACAGACCCGCCGTGAAACAGGTTGACCACACCACACGGTGGGCGAGAACCTCGAGCGCGGGCACCGTGTCGAGTTGCTTGAAGAAGATCGGGAAGACTCCCCAGATCAGGAACGCGCCGATCGCGAACGCCAGTCCCAGCCCGGTGGTTCTTGAAGCCGCCAACGCGCTTGCGTCATCGGGGTCCTTCACAACAGCACGAACCACAAAAGAAACGGCAGCAGCATAAAGCCGAGCGCCGTCGAGATGACGACGATGCCGGCCACCTCCTCAGGCGCCGCGTTGTAGCGTTGGGCGAACAGGTAGGTGAAGACCGCCGACGGCATCGAGGCTTGCACGACGAGAACACCGCGCGCGATCGGATCGAGAGCGAAAGCGAAGGCGACGCCGAGCCCCACCGCGAATCCCATCACGAGGCGCAGCAGCGCAATGGCGAAACTGCGCCCCAGGCTGGTGACCCTGAGGCGCGACAGCGAGACGCCAAGGGCGATCAGCATCATCGGGATCGTGATGTCGCCGAGCAATTTCGTGGTCGTGTTGATCCATTGCGGCGGAGACGCGTCCCAGAACATGAAGCCAAGAGCCAGCGGCACGGCGTAGAGCAGCGGCATCCGAGCCGCCGCACGCCAGGAAACGGTCCCCGACGCCAACGCGGGCCCAACCATGAACATCGTCACCGAGTAAACCGTGAACACTCCGATGGCCAAGCCGAGGCCGACCTCGCCGAACGCGAGGTAGGTCAGCGACAGTCCCATGTTGCCGGTGTTGGCGAAGACCAGGGCGGGGAGATACGCTTGCCGCGGAAGCCGCATGGCGGCCAGCACACCCGCCGAAACAACGGCGCAGACGAGTAGGGTCACGGCAGCGGCGGCGACCATGCGGCCGAACAGCGCCGGCGCGACGTCCAGATTGGCGAGGGTATGAAAGACGAGGCAAGGCGCGCCGATGTTGGTGATGAGAGCCGTCACCAGCTGGACATCGAAACCATGGCCAAGGCGCGTCCAGGCAAAGCCGATCGCGGCGCAGATGAACACGGGCGCGACAATGGAAACAAGCTGGCCGGTCATGGATGCACCCGAGACTCTCCCGCGGATGGTGGCATTCGAACACAAGCGGCCGGAGAAACCGCCACCGCCGTCTGATGGCGAGCCTCAGGCGTGCATCCGGCTTTCAGAAACCCGGAAACGCCCTGCGCGATCGGCTTATCAAGCGTCCGGATCGGAAAGCGAGCCGTCGTCCGCGGTAACGGAGCCATCGCGGGCCGCGACGGTCACGATGCGAAGCGCGGTGGTGTTGCCGGGAACCATGAGCGGCAAGCCGGCCGTCACCACAAGCTTGTCTCCGACCTCGGCAAATCCTTCGGAAACGGCGCACTGAACCGATTCGTCAATCATTTTCTCGAAATCGTGATAAGGCGCCGTGCGATCGGCATGCACGCCCCAGCACAGGGTCAGCTTGCGCGCCGTCAACTCGATGGGCGTCAACGCCAGAATGGGGACCGGCGGGCGCTCGCGCGACGCCCGCAGCGTGGTCGAGCCACTGGCGGTGCAGGTGACGATGGCCTTGGCCGAGATCGTCTCCGCCACCTGCCGCGACGCCTTGGTAATGGCGTCCGAAGTCGTCGCTCGCGGCTCCGGACGGACGGCGTCGAGAATGCTGCGGTGAATCGGGTCCCCTTCCACCCGGCGGATAATCCGATCCATCATCCTGACCGCTTCGACCGGATAACGGCCGATGGCGCTTTCCGCCGACAGCATCACCGCATCGGCCCCCTCGTTGACGGCGACAGCCACATCGGAGGCCTCGGCCCGCGTCGGAACCGGCGCATTGATCATCGACTCCAGCATCTGCGTCGCGACCACCACAGGCTTGCCGGCGCGCCGGCAACTGCGAACAATCCGTTTCTGGATCATCGGCACGTCTTCCGGGGGCATTTCGACTCCCAGGTCGCCCCGCGCCACCATCAGGCCATCGGACTCGTCGATGATGCCTTCAAGATGAGCGATGGCCGACGGCTTCTCCAACTTGGCCATCAGATTGGCCCTGCCGTCGATCAACGCCTTCGCGGCGATGACATCTTGT
>CAZRWU010000064.1:0-15330 GCA_964603915.1 uncultured Rhodospirillaceae bacterium | reverse complement strand
GAGTCGCCGCGCGGCGCCGGCGAGGCGCCGGCCGACCCGGCCAAAGAGACCGCGAGAGCGGACAGCAAGGGTATTTTCCGCTTGCGCGGCGTCTCCAAGCGCCGTTCCATGTCCGGAACGGAGGCCGGTTCGTGAGCACGCGGGATATCGTCTATATCGCCCTTTTCGCCGCCATCGTCGGGGCGCTGGGTCTTTTTCCCCCAATCGTCCTGCCGCTGATCGGCGTTCCGATCACCGCGCAGTCGCTGGGCGTGATGCTCGCCGGCTCGGTTCTCGGAGCGCGGCGCGGCGGCCTCGCCATTCTTCTGTTTCTGGTCCTCGTCGCCATCGGCGTGCCGCTTCTCGCCGGCGGCCGCGGCGGCTTCGGCGTGTTCCTCGGCCCCAGCGGCGGCTTTCTTTTCGGATGGCCGATCGCCGCCTTCGCCATCGGCTGGATGATCGAGCGCTCGTGGTCGCGTCTCGACGTCTGGCGCGGCTTCGTCATCAATGTCGTTGGCGGGATCGCCGTGATGTATGCCTTCGGCATTCCCTGGATCGCCATCGCCGCCGAGATTTCCCTTTGGCAGGCTGCGATCGGCGTCATGGGCTTCGTTCCCGGCGACGTCATCAAGGCCGCGGCGGCGGCGTTCGTGGCGGTTACCGTCAAGCGCGCCTACCCCATCATCGGACAGGCGGAACCGCGAACAGGGCGCGCGTGAACCCGCCCGCCGCCGTCCGTGATGCGGTTCATCGCAGCGGCGATCGGCGCGGATGTCGCCGCGTGTCGCCGCCTTCCGCCCTGCCGGAAGGGGCCGACGAGAGGATTTGCTCCTGGCGCGATCTGCGGTTAACCTTCGGTCAGGTAGGTAGGTGTTGCCCCGTGGATGGGATCGAGACGCCGGGCTGGGCGTCGCCGGCCGTCGATGCGGCCATGAGCGGCCCTCTTGGTTGTCAACCGGAGAGCGCAATATGGAAGAAACGAAGCTGATCGCCAATTTGCCGAGACTGGATGTGGAAGTGGTCCATGTTCAGGACCCTGAAGAGCGCGCCGAGGTCGTCACGATCAAGATGACCGCGAATCCGTCGTTCAACGCCTTTGGCGACTATCTGACGAAGGGCCTCGCCAATCCGCTCACCCTGATGTGGGCGGCGCCGTTCGGCCTGTGGTCGGGGATGGTGGAAGCGGCGTGGCGGCCTTGGCTTTCGGCGCTGACGCCGCGGCTGCCAAAGTCGGATGCCGAAGGCGATAGCCCGAGGATCACGGACAAGAGATAGAATCCGCCGTCAGGATCCCCCTCGCGGCGGCGTCCTCATGACGATGCCGCGCCGGCCGCAAACAATCCGGCGGCGTTACCGACAGGAGTTTGGACCATGCTCACACGCAGCGCCGTCCTGAGGCTGGTCGGCCCCAACCGGCTGGACGACCACACCATCGTCGAAATCATCGGCACGGGCGCGACCGAGCTCGAACTCGTTGAGGCCATCACCCGCGTCGGTCGCGGCGCCGAGGTCGGAGCGGAGAAAAGAAAACCGATGAGTCCGAAGGTCGCCGCTCTTTGCGAGATCTTGATGACGTCGACTACCGATCTGGACGAATCCGACATTCTCTGACAGCGCGCCGGCTCTGACGGCCCGCCGCCGCGGCCGTCTGCGGTCCTCAATCGGGACCTTCCGGTTCTTCGACAGAGACGTCGAGGTTGAGCGGCATCATGATCTGCATGGTGATCGTCGAGCGCCGGTCGATGCTGAGCACGACGAGCGATATGTCCTGGCCCTGTTTGCTTTCGTCGGTCAGTCTTCGCACGATGCTGCCCCAGTGCACGTACAATCCCTGATCGCGCAAGGAGCCGACGTGCTCGCCGAGACTTTGCAGGAACGCGGACTTGATCGGCGACGGCGCCTCTTCCCATTCCTCGGTGTAGCGCGAGAAGACCTCGGCGAAGTCGCTCATGGCGCGCTCCTCGCGCCCCGACTGCGGTTCTTCATGAAGGAGGATACGGCCATATTGCGCGGCCTCGATCGCCAGCCAAAGCGCCGCGCCATCCGGCGCGAGACGCAGCTCAACCGCTTCGTAGGCGGAGTTGTCGGGCTGCTGACGGCGCTGTCGGCGATGGCCCTGGGTCATCGGCAAATCCTTGCTCTTGCTGCAACCGGATGTTCCCCCTCAACGTCCCGCCGCAATCATGGACACTCTTTGCTAGATTGGGCGGTGGGCAATGCTCCGTCAACGGTCCTTCCACGCAAATGGCGCATCATGGCGATTGCAATACGAGAGCGTGACGAGAGCGTGCGGCGCTCGACACAGGAAATCGTCAGGACACAGGCTCGGTCGGATACGCCAGTTCGTGCCGCGCCCGCCACGAGGGGGTCACATAGTTGATGATGATCGAGCGGCGGATGCCGGCAAACTGGCGCCGGCGAAAACCGTGCCAAGTGTTTTCGCCGGGCACGAACACAAGCGCCGAATTGAAGCGGGCCTGGACGGCGCCGAACCATGTGTTCTCGTCGCGGTAAATGTCGGTGCCGAGGCTCTCCGCATCGGGACCCGAGGACAGATAAACCTGCATCGTGATCAGCTTGACATCGACGTCGCGATGCGGCTCGAGCCAGAAGCCGCCGGTGTCCTGGCAATACTCGATGCGCAAGAAGCTGCCTTTCAAGGCGATGGCGAAGGCGTCCTCCAGCGCGCGCGCAACCGGCTCGCTCTGGAAGGCTGCGGCCACCTCGTTGCAAACGGCGAATTCCGTCCGGTTGGCGACGGAGAAGAACGTGCGGACCCCGTTGTGCGTCTCGCGCTTGCCCTTGGTGTCGCCAATCCGCGGCGCGGCGAAGGGCAGATCGACAAGCGCCGCGCAAATCTCATCCGGAAGCACGTCGGAGAGGAACCAGTGCCGGTAGGGGTCCGTCGCCTCGCGACGGGCGGCGATGCTGCGCAACACCTGGCCGCCGACGGCGGCATCGACAGGTCCCGGCGCGGCGCGACCTGCATCGCCGCCTATACCGCCCGTCATCGCTTGCGCAGAAACCTTAACGTTCATTTTATCCTCCACCTTCGCCGATTAGTTCACCGGTGGCTGGATCCTAGATCATCGCCACAGGAACAGAAAGGTCATTTTCCCGCGGGCGACAAGCCGCTCACAGCAAGCCGAAACGGGTGAGGGCGTCGCCAAGCTGGGAGGGGGAGTGGTAGCGGATCGCCTTCATTCCGGCGGCGTGAGCGCCGGCGACGTTGATCGGCGCGTCGTCGATGAAAAGGGTCTCCTCGGCGATCAGGCCGAACCGGTCGAGAAGATGCCGATAGATCGCGAGATCCGGCTTGACCACGCCGATCTCGCCTGAAACGACCATGCCGTCGAACAGCGTGAAAAAGTCGTAACGGGACCGGACCAGCGCCATCTTTTCGCTGGAAAAGTTGGTCAGGGCGTAAAGCGGATAGCCCTTGGCCTTGAGGGCGCGGGCCAGATCGATCGTCTCCTCGAAAACGCCTTTGACCATATCCTGCCAGCGGGCGTCGTACGCGGCGATCAAAGCGGCCTGCTCCGGAAAGCGGCCGCAGAGTTCGGCGACGCCCTGCGCGAAGGGCGTGCCGGCATCAAGACTGAGATTCCAGGCCGGCGAGCAGACATCGGCGAGGAAGCGCTCCATCGCTTCGACGTCGCCGTCGAACATCGATCTGTAGAGGTGGCGTGGGTTCCAGTCCAGCAAAACGCCGCCGACGTCGAACACGATCGTCTTGATCACGAAAACCTCGTTATTCGGATGGCGCCGCCTGCGCCGGCAGCGCGGCGAAGAACGTCATGATGAGGGCCCCCGTCTCCGCGGGCCACTGATGCGGATAATAGCGGCCGTCGCGCGTGCCGTCACGCGCATGAGGGCACCACAGCACCGGATTGGCGTCCGCCGACCCGCCATAGCGAACGCAGTTCAAATCCATTTTTTCCGCCGCGGGCCGACCTGGCCCGGCATGGCCGTTGCGCGCCAGCAAGTGATCCCGAACTTCCTCGCCGTGGGAAAAATCGACCAGCCGATCGTTCGGATTGTGCACAAGGACGGCCGCCACCGGGCCGGTGCATTCGGAAGGGCTGATGCCGCCGGCGACGCTGGCGATCGCGCGAAGCTCTCGACCGCGGGCGCACCCGAGACTGTTGACGAACCATCCCCCGAGGGAATGGCCGACGGCGAAGATGCGGCTGCGGTCGATGCAGTAGTCGCGCCCGAATTGCGCCGCGATGGCGTCGAACAAGGCGTAGTCGCGCAGTTGCGCGGCGGGATCGCCCGGATCCGACCACGAGCGCCGCCCTTCGCCCGCCGGCAAGCCGCTCGGATAGACGAAGATCGTGGGTCTCCGCGCGTGACGCTCAAGGTTGTAGTAGCGGCGGACATCGGCGTTCGAGTTGGTCAAACCGTGGAAGGCGACGACCAGGTCGTGAGGCTTGCGATGATCGTAGGAATCCGGCGCCGCGACGATCAGATCGCGTGAACGCCCGTCGACCTCGACCCGGGATGGAACCGTGGCCGGCGGGGACGCGCCGCATCCGTGCGAGGGCCGAACGTCGACCCCGCCACCAGCGGCGGCGCAACCCGCGCCGAGAAGCAGCGATGCCGACGCGGCCAACGCGGCGCAAAGCGATCTTATGAAGGCCGCCACATCAACGCGGCGCCGCGTCCGGTTCGGCAAACGGCCGATCATGACAAAGCGCGGGAATTTTGCGGCGTGCGTCGGCGACCGCGGCAACATCGATCTCGGCGACGATGAAACCGACATCCTCGCCAGCGTCGGCAAGCACAACGCCCCAGGGATCGACAATCAGGGCATGACCGAAGGTTTCCCGGCCCATGGCATGGGCGCCGCATTGGGCCGGGGCGAACACATAGCAGCCCGTCTCGATGGCGCGGGCCCGCTGCAGCACGTGCCAATGGGCGCGTCCCGTCGTTCGCGTGAAGGCGGCGGGGATCGAGAGAAAATCCGCGCCGGCCTTCGCCAGCGACCGGTAAAGATGGGGAAAGCGGAGATCGTAGCAGACGCTCATGCCCAACCGGCCCCACGGCGTCGCGGCGACAACCGCGCGGTCGCCTGAAACGACCGACGCCGACTCGCGATAGCTCTCGCCGCCGTCGAGATCGACATCGAACAGATGGATCTTGTCGTACCGCGCGACGATCGCGCCGTTGCCGTCGAGCAGGATCGAGCGATTGACGACCCTGTCATCGGCAAGCCGGATCGCCAGCGAGCCGATCAACAGCCACACGCCGGCATCGCGGGCAAGCGCGGAAAACGCGGCCAGCGCCGGATGGTCATCTTCCGCCAGCGCCTTTTCCCGCCAAAGGGCGGGATCGGGCTCCAACATGCCGACGTTCTCGGGAAGCAGAACGAACTCCGCGCCGGCGCCGCGCGCCGCCCACACCAGCGGCGGCACCATTTCGAGATTGGTTGCGATGTCGCGCGCGGAATTGGTCTGGACGCACGCGACCGTCAGGGTTCCGTTCACGATGTCCTCAGCTTCCGGCGTCTTCCCGCAAGGGGGCTTCCTTGAGGAGAGGGTCGAGTTCTCCCCTCTGATCCAACGCGATCAGGTCATCGGAGCCGCCGATGTGCCGGCCATCGATGAAAATCTGCGGCACCGTATTGCGGCCGCCGGCGCGCTCGCGCATTTCCGCCCGCTTCCCCGAAGCCATCATCACGTCGTATTCGGTGTAGTCGACGCCCTTCTGCTTGAGAAGGTTCTTGGCGCGATGGCAGTACGGGCAAAACGGCATTGTGTAAATCTCGACATCAGCCACAGGCTTCGTCTCCTCGCATGGATCATGACAGCTTATCCGCATATAGCGAGAGGCCAGGGGTTTGAAAACGGATGACGGCGACGCGGAGCGGCCACTCAAGCGCAAGGCGCATCGAGGGCGGCGTCAGGAGGCGTCATCGGCGCGCACGGTCCGGGCGAGAGTCAGCACGTCGACGCGGCCTGCGCCGGCGCCCAGCAAGGCGCGGACACAGGCCGAGAGGGTCGCGCCCGTGGTGTGGACATCGTCGATCAGAACGACGCGCTTTCCCTGGACGCCATGACGGCGGCGGGGATGCATGGCGATCGCTCCCTGGACCGCGCGCCGCCGCGCCGCCGGCCCGAGCTTGCCCAGCTTCGGCGTGCGCTTGCGACGCAGCAGCAAGTCGGGGACGACGGCGACGCCGCTTTCGCGGCCGACCGCATAAGCGAGGAGCGCCGCCTGGTTGTACCGCCGGGTGAACAGGCGGGTCCAATGCAGCGGCACCGGCGCCAGAACGTCGGCGTCGGCGAGAATCTCCTCCCCGGCCTTCGCCATCCACCGTCCGAACGGACCCGCCGCCTCGGTCCGATCGCCGTGCTTGAACTTGAGAATCAACGGCTTGCTGCCGCCATCGTAGACCAGCACGGCGCGGGCGCGGCCGTAGATGGGACGGCTTTGCGCGCATTCGCCGCAGACGGCTCCCGGGCCGAGATCGACGGCGAAGGGCACGCCGCAGACAGCGCAGAACGGCAAGTCGATGAAGCGCAGTTGCGGCCAGCAAGTCGGGCAGAGGGTTCCCATCGTCTCGACAATGCAGCCGCAGCGCAGGCATTGCGGCGGCAGCAGCACGTCGAGAGCGCGGCTGGCGACGCGGCGCAGAAGGCCGACAAGCGCAAGGATGCGCGACGCGGCCCGGGACAGACGAACGTCGGGTGGCACAAACGCGGTCGGATGCAGCATGGACGGCGCCTTTGCTCGCACCTGCCTCGACACCATATACTAACACGAACAACAAGCGAATAGCACAACTTTCGAGGGATCATAAATCTGTGTCGGACGTCATGTGCGTTTTCGACCGCGACATCGTCCGGCGGCGCCGCGATCGCGCGGCGGCGCGGCTCGATGCGCACGATTTCCTGTTGCGCGAGGTGGGCGAGCGCTTGCTGGACCGGCTTGACGATATTCGCCGGACGTTTCCGCTCGCCTTGGATCTCGGCTGCCATTCCGGACAGCTGGCCCGCCTGATCGGGCGTCGCGGCGGCATTGAGACGCTGATCCACTGCGATCTGTCGGCGGCGATGGCGGCCCGCGCCCCTGCCCCGGCCGTGGTCGCCGACGAGGAATTCCTGCCCTTCGGCAATGGCGCCTTCGACGCTGTCCTGAGCCTGCTCAGCTTGCATTGGATCAACGACCTTCCGGGAGCCCTGCGTCAGATCCGCATGGCGCTCAAGCCGGACGGCCTGTTCATCGCCGCCATGCTGGGCGGCGACACCCTGAAGGAGCTGCGCTACGCCCTGATGATCGCCGAGAACGCCACCGCGGGCGGCGTCAGTCCGCGCGTCTCGCCGTTCGCCGAGGTGCGCGACGCGGGCGGGCTGTTGCAGCGCGCCGGCTTCGCGTTGCCGGTCGTCGATACCGAGTCCATCACCGTCCGTTATCCCGATGCGTTCAAGCTGATGGCCGACCTCAGGGGGATGGGCGAGAGCAACGCCGTCCGCCAGCGCCGCAAGTCGGCCAGCCGGCGCGCGATGTTCATCGACGCGGCCGCGCGCTACGCCGAGACATTCGGAGACGAATTCGGGATACCGGCGACGTTCCAGGTGATCTACCTCACCGCGTGGGCTCCGGACGCGTCCCAGCAGCAGCCGCTGCGGCCCGGAAGCGCGAAGCTCCGCCTTGCCGACGCTCTCGGCGGCGCGGAAATCGCGGCGGGCGTCAAGACCGACCCGGCTTGATGCGCCATGGGAACGGCGGAGCGAATGGCGGCGAGCGCCTTGAGCTTTCGGCGCCTTCGCGCCATCTCTGAACGGGCAACGCGGCAAGGATCGCAGCGGGTGAACGAGGAAGCGAAGGCCGATAGCGAAATCCGGGAACTCGCGGCGAAGCTGACGGAACTGAAGGCGAGGCTGGGGGACGATTTTTGGCTCGACGCCGATGTTCGCGATCTGCAGGCGGCGCTGCGCAGCCGCCTTGGCGGCTACAACGCCTGGGCCGCGGACAAGGCGCCGATGCATCGGCGCGCGCGCATCGCGGCGCGTTACGGGGCGCAGTTCGCCCACCTGCTATGGCCGCGATGACCTGCGGTAAGAGGCAAGGCGCCGGCGCATCGTGATTTTCGAGGAACCGCTGATCCGCGGCACGCTCCGGCGCCGCTACCAACGCTTTTTCGCCGAAGTGACGCTGGACACCGGCGAGACCGTCGTCGCCCACTGCGCCAACCCCGGCTCGATGCTGAGCGTCAACAGCGCCGGCTCCGAGGTCTGGCTGTCCATCGCCCGCAATCCGAGCCGGCGGCTGCGCTACACCTGGGAGCTGATCCGCGTCGGCGGGACCCTGGTCGGCGTCAACACCGCCCGGCCCAACCGGCTGGTCGCCGACGCGATCGCCGGCGGCGCCATCGCCGAACTCCGCGGCTACGCTGCGATCCGGCGTGAAGTCAAATACGGACGCAACTCCCGCATCGATCTCCTTCTCGAAGGACCCGACCGGCCGCCGTGCTTCGTCGAGATCAAGAACGTCACGTTGCGGCGCGACAGCCGGCCCGACGCGCCCGTCGAATTTCCCGACTGCGTGACGGAGCGGGGCGCCAGGCACGCGCGGGAACTTGCCCAAGCCGCCCGGAACGGCGCGCGCGCGGTCATGCTGTTCCTTGCCCAGCGCGATGACGCCAACCATTTTGTCATTGCCGACGACATCGATCGGGCTTACGGCGAGGCGCTGCGCGACGCGATGACGATGGGAGTCGAAGCAATCTGTTATCGCTGCCGCGTCTCCGTCGCCGGGATCAGCCTGCGCGACCGTTTGCCCCTGTCGGCCGATCATCGGTCTCAAGAGTAGGCCGGACCCAGAATGGATGGCATAATGACGTCATGAACAATATGCGCGAGGGAACCGCTCACTACGACAGCCGCCCGATCAAGCTCCATGGTCCCGGCGATTTCGCGGGCATGCGCAGCGCCGGCCGGCTGGCCGCCGAAACGCTCGATTTCATTGCCCCGCATGTCCGGCCGGGAGTGACCACCGACGAACTCGATCGCCTGTGCGCGGACTTCATCCGCGGTCATGGCGCGATCGCCGCGCCGCTCAATTACCGCGGATTCCCGAAGTCGATCTGCACCTCCGTCAACCATGTCGTGTGCCACGGCATTCCCGGGGAAAAAAAGCTGCGCGTCGGCGACATCCTCAACATCGACGTGACGGTGATCCTCGATGGCTGGCATGGCGACACCAGCCGGATGTTCTGCGTCGGCCAGGTCCCGGTCAAGGCGCAGCGGCTGATCGACGTGACCTACGAGGCGATGTGGCGCGGCATCGAGGCGGTTCGTCCGGGCGCCACCGTCGGCGATATCGGCCATGCCATCCAGTCGTTCGTCGAGCTGCACCGCTTTTCCGTGGTCCGCGATTTTTGCGGTCACGGCCTCGGCCGCGTCTTCCATGACGCGCCCAATATTCTTCACTTCGGCCGGCCGGGCGAGGGGCCGACGCTTCAGGAAGGCATGTTTTTCACGATCGAGCCGATGATCAACGCCGGTCGCTGGGACGTCAAGATTCTCAGCGACGGCTGGACCGCCGTGACCAAAGACCGCTCTCTTTCGGCGCAGTTCGAGCACTCGATCGGCGTAACCGCCGACGGCTACGAGGTCTTCACGCGGTCCCCCGCCGGGCTCGACCGGCCGCCCTACCCGGTTTGATGGCGAAGGCGCGCGAGCCCGCGCCGCGCGCGGGGCCGAGCGAAGGGGACGACAAGAACCACGTCAAGGGCCACCGCGAGCGCGTCCGGCAAAAACTGCTCACGGGCGGACCGGAGGCTTTTGCCGACTACGAGCTGCTCGAGCTGCTGCTGTTCTATTCGATCGAGCGGGTCGACGTGAAGCCGTTGGCGAAAGCGCTGCTGCGGGAGTTTGGCGGCCTCGGCGGCGTTCTTGCGGCAAGCCGCGAGCAACTCGAGAAGCACGACAAGATCGGCGAGCGGACGACGGTTCATTTCAAGGCCGTTCGCGAGGCGGCGCAGCGGCTGCTCAAGGAAACCATCGCCGACCGGCCCGTCGTGTCGTCGTGGACGCAGCTTCTCGACTATTGCCGCGTGACCATGGCCGACGAAAAGACCGAGCGCTTTCGGATTCTCTTTCTCGACCGCAAGAACAAGATCATCCGCGACGAGATCCAGCAGACCGGCACCGTCGACCACGCCCCCGTCTATCCGCGCGAGGTGATCAAGCGCGCCCTCGAGCTTGGCGCCTCGTGCCTCATCCTCGTTCACAACCACCCTTCGGGCGATCCGACGCCCTCGCAGGCCGACATCGCGATGACGCAAGAGCTGAGCGAGATCGGCGCCAAGCTCGGCATCACCGTGCACGATCACGTCATCGTCGCCAAGGGCGGCTGCCGCTCGCTCAAAGCGATGGGCGCGTTCTGAGCGATCGGAGCGCGGCGCTTTACCCCTCGGCGGGCGTCAGGCGCAGGACCTCGCCATCCTCGTGCTCGGTGATCACCCAGATCGCGCCATCGTCGGCGACCTCGACGTCGCGGATGCGCCGGCCGAGGTCGATCCATTCCTCCTCGACAACCTCGCCGTTGCTGACGCGCACGCGCACGATGGCTTGCGCGACGAGGCCGCCGTTGAGCATGTCGCCCCGCCACTCGGGGAAGAGATCGCCCGAATAGAAGGCCAACCCCGAGGGCGCCACCGTCCTCTCGAAAATGTGGATGGCCGAGGTCATCCCTTCCTTCTCCGTGCCGACGCCAAGCGGCGCGCCGGAGTAGTCGGTTCCGCCGGTGAGGAACGGCCAGCCGTAGTTGTCGCCGGCCTCGATGCGATTGATCTCGTCGCCGCCCTTGGGTCCATGCTCGTTCGCCCACAGCGCGTTCGTCTGCGGATCGAAGGCGAGACCTTGCGGATTGCGATGACCCCAACTGAAGATCTTGTCGTCCTTGCCGTCATCGCCGACGAAAGGATTGTCCTCCGGCACGCCGCCGTCGTCGGCGACGCGGATGATCGAGCCGGCCTGATCGTCGGGGTCCTGGGCGCGCGAGATGTTGCGGCGCTCGCCGATCGTGAGAAACAGGGCGCCGTCTTGCGGGTGGAACGCCATCCGCCCCCCGAAGTGCAGCCCGCTCGAATCCTGGTCCGCTTCCTTCATCTCGAAGACCGTCTCGACGTCCTCAAGGCGCGCGGCGGCGCCGTCCTCCACCAGCCGCCCGCGCACGACGGCGGTGCCGGTTCCGTATTCGCTCGGCTTGGAAAAGCTCAGGTAGACGAGGCTGTTCTCCGCGAATCGGGGATGCAGGACGACATCGAACAGCCCGGCTTGGCTGCGTCCGGTCTCGCCCTTGAAGCGAAAGATCTCGGGAACCCCGGCGACCGGATCGGACAACGCGCCGTCGCGAGAACCGATGCGCAGATGTCCGGGGTTGCGTTCCGTAACGAGAAACCGCCCGTCCGGCATCAGGGCAATGCCCCACGGATGATCGAGCCCCTCGGCAAGGGTCTCCACGCGGACCTGATAGCGGTCGGTTTCGACGGTGCGCTCTTCGGCAAGCGCGAAAGTCGCCGTCAATCCCAGCACGAGAACAGAAGCGGCGCCGTACCGGCGGGCATTGCGCATCGGATGGTCTCCTCCTTGGCCAACTTTGCAGGGGACAACAGTCGGGAGAGCGGCCGCGTTCCCGCAAATCCCGAAGGATTCGCGGCCGCGAAAACCTTAAAGGCGCATGCTTGCGCTTGGTCTTTTCGTATTTTCGTTCCGACGGGCGCTTGAGGGATCGCGTCCGCGCCCTCCGCCGGCTCGCAACCGCTCAGCCGCCCTTGCAGGCCTGAGCGATGGCGTTGTAGGCGGCGGTGAAGCCGGCAAGGGAATAGGTATCGGTGGTCAGCGTGCCCCGGGTCGACGTGCCCTTGACGACCATGGTTTTGCCCGCCCTCATGGCGGCGATCAATGCCTTGTCTCCTTCGTCGCCGACCGCCCAGGCGTCGCCTTTCTTGTCGCTGTCGCGATTGCGGGTGTAAAGCTCGTACTTGGCGCCGTCGATGTCGACGGTGACCTTGCTGTCGGCCTTGTAGGAATAGCCGGCCTCCACGGTGACGACGCCGCCGGATTTCTCGGCCGGACGGATGCTGACGAGAACGTAGGTGTTGCCGCGGCTTGTATAGGCCCCCTCGGCCTTCGTCGGCGCGCTGCCGATGTAACAGAGCGGCTTGCCGTCTTCCTTGTCGGTGAAGGCCGTCCAGTCATTGTAGGTGCCGATCGTTTTCTGCTCCGCCAACGCCTCGCCGGATGCGAACGCGAGGCCAGCGCAGACGACAGCAGCAAGAATGAGGTGAATGCGTATCCTTGTCATGGGTGCGGTTGGTTCCTGCAAGATGGTGGGGAGGGGACGGCATGGGATTGCCAATCCATGGCCGACCATGGCAGAGATCGCGGTCTGAAGGCAACACCGGGACGGCGAGAAATGGACAGATGTAACCCGGTCATGGTCGAGATTACCCGCGGCGAGCGTGTGGAAAGCCGCCACCGGGGCGCCGCCGTCATTGTCGATGCCGAGGGGGAGGTCCTTGCGGCGTGGGGCGACGTCGCCGCGCCCGTATTTCCCCGCTCCGCGGTCAAGCCCTTGCAGGCGCTGCCTTTGCTGGAGACCGGCGCCGCCGATCGATTCGCGGTCAGCGACGAGGAGATCGCGCTGGCGTGCGGGTCCCACGGCGGGGAGCCAAAGCATGTCCAGCGCGTCGCCGTCTGGCTGGCGCGGATCGGCTTGACCCCGGCGGCGTTGGTCTGTGGCCCTCACCCGCCCTTGACCGAAGAGGCGGCGCGCGACCTGATTCGCCAGAATCAACAGTTCTCCTCGCTCCACAACAATTGCTCCGGCAAGCATGCCGGCTATCTCACGACCGCCGTTCATCTGCGCGAGCCGGCAACCGGATACGCCGGCTCGGTCCATCCCGTGCAACTGCGAATCAAGCGGGTTCTCGTCCAGATGGGCGGAGCCGAACTGCCGGATTCGATGCGCGGCATCGATGGCTGCGGCGTGCCGACGCTGGCCATGCCGCTGACCGCCCTGGCGCGGGCGATGGCGCGGCTGGTCGCGCCGGAGCGGCTCGGCCGCCTGCGCGCCGAGGCGGCGCGGCGGATCGTCATGGCGATGACCAGCCATGGCGATTTGGTCGGCGGCCAGGACCGGTTCGATACGGTGGTCATGGCGGCGGCGCGGGGCGCCATCGTCAGCAAGGGCGGCGCCGAGGGCGTTCACGCCGCGGCGCTGCCGGAACTGGGCCTGGGCATCGCGCTCAAGATCGATGACGGCGCTCGCCGCGCGGCGGAGACGGCGATGGCGGGACTCTTGACCCGCTTCGCCGATCTCGACGCGGACGTTGTGCGCGCGGTGCAAGCCTACGCCGAGGCGCCGATCCGCAACACCGCCGATGCGCGGGTCGGCGCGCTGCGTCTCGCCCCGCGCTGGCTGGAGTGAGCGGGAGCGACAAGGACGCTCGATCAGGGCTTCTCGGCGCCGGGAGTGGGCGGCCGGTCACGAAACGATTCCACCCGCCGACGCAGCCGCGGATCGCCGAACACGGGTTCGGGCAACGGCTCCGCCCGACCGCCCGGCCACTGCGGCCGCCTGGCGAACCGGCCGAGGCTGATCAGGCGGTCGTACATCACGATCGCGCCGGCAATCCCGACGTTGAGAGCGAACCGCGTCGGGATGGCGATCAGATGCGCGCAGCGGTCGACGAGCGCCGGGGACAACGATCCGCGCTCCGGGCCGAACACGTACGCCGCCTGGCGCGGATGATGAAAGCTCGGCAGGTCGGTCGCCTGATCGAGAAGCTCGACTCCGACCAGGACGCAGCCGCGCGGCAGAACAAGAT
Source organism: uncultured Rhodospirillaceae bacterium (assembly GCA_964603915.1). Taxonomy (GTDB): domain Bacteria; phylum Pseudomonadota; class Alphaproteobacteria; order Rhodospirillales; family Defluviicoccaceae; genus REEP01. Next base: position 1,508 of record CAZRWU010000064.1, on the reverse strand, counting down.
CGTCGAGCGTGGGAAAGCTATAGAACGGGATCTGTCCTTCGGCGTTGGACGTGTCCGCCTGGCCGCCGAGCGGCCGCGGATAGGCGGCGGCGACGGTGAACACGAAGCTGGCGTGGAACGCGTGGGCGGACCGGAACAAGCTGCCGACATTCATCGGTTTGGTGACGCCCTCGACGCCAATGGCGAAATAGCCGCGCATGCCCCCTCTCTTCGCCTCGCGCCGGTTGACAGCGATTGGCAGGTTGATCAAACGGTAGCACACGATAAGCCGGCTCGGCGAAAATGGGAAAAGCGAAAGGAGGCGACGATGCGCGCGGTTCGTTGCAATACCTGGGGCGACATCGCCGACCTCAGCATCGAGGACGTTGCGCCGCCAGAGCTCGCGCCGGGATGCGTGCGCATCGCGGTGCGCGCCGCCGGGATCAATTTCGCCGATACCCTGATCATCGCCGGCCAATACCAGATCAAGCCGCAACCGCCGTTTACGCCGGGCTTCGAGGTCGCCGGCGAAGTCATCGCCTGCGCGCCCGGCGTCACCCGCTGCCGCCCGGGCGACCGGGTGCTCGCCATTGTCGATTACGGCGGCTTCGCCGAGGAGGTGGTGGCGCCGGAAAACGATGTCTTCGGGCTTCCCGATGCGGTGGACGACGTGACGGCGGCGGGATTCGCCGTCGCCTATGGAACATCGCACTTCGCTTTGAAGTACAAGGCGGGGCTTTCCGCGGGCGATATCCTTCTCGTGCACGGGGCGGCCGGCGGCGTCGGCTTGACCGCCGTCGAGGTCGGCCACCGCCTCGGCGCCAGCGTGATCGCCACGGCCGGCGGCGCGCGCAAGCTCGCGGTGGCGGCGGAATACGGCGCGGAGCACCTGATCGATTATCAGCGCGAGGACATCCGCGAAAGGGTCAAGGAAATCACTGGCGGGCGCGGCGCCGACGTGGTCTACGATCCGGTCGGCGGCAGCGCCTTCGACGCGTCGCTGCGCTGCACGACGCCGGGCGGCCGGATTCTCGTCGTCGGATTCGCCAGCGGCGACGTTCCCCAGATCCCCGCCAATATCCTCCTCGTCAAGAACCTCACCGTGATCGGCTATTACTGGGCGCCGCATCGCCAACTGGCGCCGGAAACGATGTATGGCTCGTTCGCCGAACTGCTGACATGGCTGGCGGAGGGAAAGATCCGCCCGCACGTCTCGGCCACCTATCCGCTGGAGCAGGCGCGCGAAGCGCTGGAGAGTCTGCGCGCCCGCCGTTCGACCGGCAAGATCGTCCTCACCGTCGGCCAGTAGACGCGAGCGCTTGCCGGGATCGGTTACTGCGCGGCCTGGTCCTGACGCGGCGGCGCGTGACGTTCGAGAAGGGCGTCGTTCAGGACCATCAACTGCGGTCCATCCGTCCACAACAGGGCGCAGCGCACCGGCCGGTCGGGGTAGATCGATTGCACGGCGGCGCGATAGGCGGCCATCTGCCGGGAGTAGACGGCGGAAACCTCCTGGGCGGCAGTCGGGG
>CAZRWU010000063.1:0-15381 GCA_964603915.1 uncultured Rhodospirillaceae bacterium | reverse complement strand
GCTGCGCGGCGCCGAGAATCCGATCATCCTGATGGGCGATGGAGTTGCCCATGCGCAGGCGCAGGACGAACTGGTGACGCTTGCCGAGGCGCTGGGCGCCGGCGTCTGGGGCGTGATGGCCTCCGAACTGATCATGCCCTGGGACCATCCTCTCTACCGGGGCCTCACCGGACACATGTTCGGCAGCGCCAGCGCGCGTATTGTCGGCGACGCCGACGCCGTCGTCGTTTGCGGGACCGAAATCTTTCCGGAAGTGTTTCCGCTTCTGACCAACCCATTCCGGGCGGATGCGAAAATCATCCACATCGATCTCGATCCCAACGAAATCGCCAAGAACCATCCGGTCACCCTCGGCCTTGTCGCCGACCCGAAACTGACGATGCGGCTTCTCGCCGAGGCGGTCGTCGACTCCAGAACGGCGGATGAGGCGGCGGCGGCGGCGGCGCGCGCGAAGCGGATTGGCGCGGACACCGAGAGAGCGACGCGCGAGGCGCGCGATGGCGATGCTGCGCGGCGCGACGCCGTGCCGTTGTTCATGTCGGCGTTCGCCGAGGTCCTCGCCCGACACCTGCCGCAAGACGCAATCCTGTTCGATGAGTCGTTGACCCACTTCCCGGAGTTGACGCGGTGGCTGCCGCCCCGCCTGTCCGGTCATTTCTTCCAGACTCCGGGGGGCACCTTGGGGGTCGGCATTCCCGGCGCCATCGGCGCCAAGCTGGCGCATCCGCAGCGCACAGTTGTCGGGCTGACCGGGGACGGCGGCGCGATGTACACCTTCCAGGCGCTATGGACCGCGGCGCATTACCGCATCGCCGCCAAGTTCGTGGTCTGCAACAACCGGAGCTACCGGCTCCTGAAATCGAACCTGCTCAGCTATTGGGCCGACCTCGGGCTGTCCCCCGACCAGTTCCCTGCAACCTTTCCGCCCGCGTTCGACATTCAGGATCCTGATCTGGATTTCGTCGGCCTGTCGCGCGCGTTGGGCGTTCCCGGCTACCGGGTCGCGCAGCCGGCCGACATCGAGCCGGCCATTCGGGCAATGCTGGATCATGACGGCCCGTTTCTCGTCGACCTCGTGCTCGAGGGCGACGTCGCGCGGCCAAGCGCATGAGCGAAAGGCGCCAATGACCAGAAATCGCAGTCAAGGAATTGCGCTGAGATGATCGAGAGCACCGGGACGATCGCAAGAAGCGCCGCAGGCGGCGCGCTCATGCGGGAGGAAATCGAAGACTTCGCCGCCGACTGGTACCGCAAGTTGGACATTCATGCGCCCTCCGACGCGCTTGTCGCCATGGTCGCCGATGATGTCGAACTGCAATTGCCGGAGGGGCCAGTGCGCGGCGCCGAAGCCTTTCGCGCATGGTACGAAGGAGTGATCCGGATCTTCTTCGACGAAATTCACGTCCTCGAACGCGTTACGGTTTCATGGAAGGAGCAGCGCGCGCTTGTCCGGGTGCTGGTGAACTGGCAGGCGCGGCGCTGGAGTCCGCCGGCGGCGCGCAGCCAGTGGATCGGCTTCGATGCCGATCAGGAGTGGGAAATGGTCCGCTCGGCGGCGACCGGGCGGCCGGTCATCGCCCGCTATGTCGTGAACGCGTTGACGCCGATGCCCGGATCTCCGCCTCTTTAGGAATGACGGAAACACCATAGGGCGCCCACTGCGTCCGTAACTTGGCAAACAGCAGGGAGTAAACGCCATGACCAACGGAGGGCCAAACGCCAATCTCGGCCTCGTCCAACGCATGTACGAGTGCTTCAACCGAGGCGACCTCGAGACCATCCGCAACGAAATCTTCGCTCCCAATTTGGTGTGGAACCTGCCCGGGCGGCACCCGCTGTCGGGAACAAAGAACGGCGCCGACGAAGTCATCGCGTTCTTCGGCCAGCTGGTCCGCGCCAACATCCAGGTCATCCTTGATCCGGAAAGCGATCCGGCCACCGGCATCGACACCTTTGGCGAGGACACTGTCGTCGAGGTCCACCGCGGCCGGGGCACGACCACTGTGCGCGACGCCGAGGGCAACGAGTCTCAGGTGACGCTCAATGCTCTCAACTGCACGCACTATCAGATCCGCGATGGGCGGATCGCGCGCGTCCAGGTGTACATGAGCGACCAACATGCGGCCGACAACTTCTTCTGGGCCGTCTATGCGCTCAAACCGATCCCGGATCGGCTGGCCGAGGTCTGATCGATGTATCATCCAGAAGACGGAGGAAAGCGATGGCGGATACTCCGCAAGTAACGGTCGAACGCGTGAACGACGCCTACGAGGCCCTGGCGTCCGGCGATCGCGAGCGGATCCGCGAGTACTGGGCGGATGACATGATTTGGTTGGTGCCCGGTCACAATCGCCTGTCAGGACGCAAGGAAGGTCTCGATGCGTTTCTCGGCTTCATGGCCGAGGTTGCGCGGCTTTCCGGCAACAGCTTTCGCATGGACTGGGAAGCCGTGATGATCGGCGATAACGCGTCCGCGGATGTCACCCACAATGTCGGTCATCGCGCCGAAGACGAAAGCCGTGTTCTCGATATCGACGTGATCCACTACCTGAGGTGGCGCGACGGCAAGATCATCGAGGGACGCGGCGCGATTTTCGGCGACGGAACGGCGCAGTACGACGCGTTTTGGGCCTGAAAAATCAGCGTTTGCCGTCTGAGCCTGAAGGCGGCGCGGAGAACAACAGAGGTGATGTGATGGCGACGACCCGGGAGATCATCGACAGATACTACGACTGCGTGAACCGCGGCGCGTGGGATGAATGGCTCACCCTGTTCAGTGACGACGTCGTCGGCGACGAGCAGCTGGCCGGGCATTTTGCCGGGATTGGCGTTCTGCAAGGGGCGATCAGCGCGATCTCCAACGGGTACTCGAAGTTCAACATGGTCCCGCAGCGCATCGTGATCGACGGCGACGCCGCCTGCGTCGTCTGGCGCTGCGACGCCGCCAACGCCGCGGGCGTTGCGATCGCTTACCCGGATGATCCCGAACGACAGGTCATCGGCGCGAACTTCTTCCAAGTTCAGAACGGCAAGATCGTCTACATGCGCACGATCCACGACAGCGTTCCGTTCGAGCCGTTCACCCGTCAAGGCGCCTGACAGGAGCGTGTCATGGAAAGCTTCGACTACGTCGTTGTCGGCGCTGGATCCGCCGGATGCGTCGTCGCGGCGCGTCTCAGCGAGGATCGGGACGTTCGCGTCGCCGTCGTCGAGGCGGGCAGCAAGAACGTTCCGTCTACCGTCGAGCGCGATATCGAGATCCCTTGGCATTGGGGTCTCGTGCAGAATTCGGTAGTGGACTGGGCGTACGAAAGCGTTCCTCAGGCGCATCTTGAGGGTCGGCGGCTTCCGGAGCCGCGCGGCAGGATGCCGGGAGGCACCAGCAACCTCTATGCGCTGATGCATATCCGCGGCCACCGCAGCGACTATGACAACTGGGCGTACAACGGCTGTCCGGGCTGGAGTTACGACGACATCCTCCCTTATTTCCAGAAATCGGAAAACCAGCCGGATTCGACCAATCCCACGGCTGGCAAAGGCGGGCCTTTGGCCGTCGCCAGCGCCGCGGATCAGCCCAATCCGACCTCCGCCGCCTTTATCGAAGCCTGCGTTGAACTCGGCTTCGAGTGCACGGGCGACTTCAACGGTCCACAGATGGCGGGCGCCGGCTGGCACCATGTCAATATCAAGAACGGCAAACGCCATAGCATGGAGGAGGCCTACCTCTATCCCGCGCTCGATCGGGACAACCTCACCCTGATCGACGGCGCGCCGGCGACCGGACTGGTGTTCCAGGGACGACGCTGCACCGGCGTCCGGTACAGGCGCAATGGTGAAAGCGAGACGGTGACGGCGACGCGGGAGGTCATCGTTTGCGCCGGCGCCATCGACTCGCCGAAGATCCTGATGCTGTCCGGCATCGGCGCCGGCGATCGGTTGGCGCAGATGGGCATTCCGGTGCTCGTCGACCTGCCAGGGGTGGGCGAGAACTTCCACAACCACGTTCTCGTGCCCGTCATTTGCATCGCCGCGAAAGATATTCCCCGGCCGCGACAGAACATGTCGGAGGCGGCCCTGTTCTATCGGTCCGAGCCCGGCTGGCCCGGACCGGACATGCAGATGGCGTTCGTTCACGCCGATCCTTCTCAGGTGGCGAGCGAACAGCCGCCAAGCGTCATGGTCATGCTTCCCGGCGTTGTCCGGCCGCTGTCGCGCGGATGGGTCCGGCTGTTCAGCCCGGATCCGCTCGCGCCTCCCTTGATCAACCCGAACTACCTGGCTTGCGCGACCGACTTGCAGCGGCTGACCGACGGGGTGCGGCTGGCGCGGCGTCTCTACGCAACGTCCGCTCTCGGTCAATGGGTTCAGAGCGAGGTGGTGCCGGGCGCGGCGGTTCCCGACGAAGCGCTCGGCGACTTCGTGCGCCAGCGCGCCGAGTCCTATCATCACCAGGCAGGTTCATGCCGGATGGGGATGGACGCGCTCGCCGTCGTCGACCCGCGGCTGCGGGTTCACGGGATCGAGGGTCTGCGCATCGCCGACGCCAGCGTGATGCCGGCGGTGCCTTCCGGAAACTGTCATGCCGGCATCGTCGCGATCGGCGAGAAGGCGGCGGATATGATCAAGTATGACCGTCGCATCGCGGAGAACTGAGGAAAGCGGAGAGTGGGCAATGTCGGGCATCTACATTCATCATATTTCCTTGACCTGCCGAGATCCGATCGCCGTTGAACGTTGGTATGCGCGGCACTTCGATTTTCGCCGCGCCCGCGTGGTGGCGCTGGGCGATGGGCAGATCGTTTTTCTGAAAGGCCCGGGCCTATACCTCGAATTGTTCCAGGCGAGCGAGGAGCGTCCGGTGCCGCCGCCGCAAGGGGACGGCTATCCCTGGCCCAGCGTCCGCAACATTTCGTTCGAGGTCGATGATATCGACGCCAAGGTCGCCGCCATGGGCGACGACGCCGAAGTCGCCTTCGGGCCGCTCAGCTTCGAAGATTTCATCCCCGGCTGGCGGTCGGTGTGGTTGCGCGATCCCGAAGGGTATCTCGTTCAGTTGACGCAAGGGTTCGTCGACCAAGCGAATCCGCCTCAACTCGGCGCATGAATCCGCTGCCGAGGCTGAGGGTCCAGGTCCTTTATCATTGGGATAGACGACGATGGCGTTGATTCCGGTCCATTTCGAGTATCTTCCCGGGTTGCGGCGGCCGCATTTCCGCGCCGCGCGGCTCAGCGGCAGCTGGAGCGACAGCGGCTTCGCCTCCGAACAATGGACGACGACGCAGATGCAGCCCTTCACCGCCGAGGACGGCTGCCCCGCCTTCCGAGCCACGGTTCAATTGGACGACAGCCAGATCGACCAGACGTTTCGCTGGGGCGTGTTCGTCGATACGCCCCAGCAGCCGAACGTCTGGGGCATCACGACCGAGGTCAACGACTCGGCCTCGCGCGAGCGCTATCGCGCCTTTTCGCTGCGGCAGGCCGGCCAGACGCAGCGCTATTACTTCACCCAGTGCCGGCGGCTCGGCGCCAACAAGCTTTTCATCGAAGGCCAAGCCGCCCCGGCGATTCGCTTCGCCGTCTGGGCGCCCAACGCGCGCAACGTCGAACTGGTCCGCGGTACGGTCAGCGGCGATCGGCCGGAGACATTGCGCGGAGGCTACATCAGCAACACCGGCGAAGGGATTTCGGCCGTCATTCCGATGCACAGGGAGGAGGACGGCGTCTGGGCGACGCGCGTCGAGGACGATCCGGCGCTGCGCGAGTTCGCCGGCTTCGACCACACGCCTTACATGTACCGCATCACCAAGGACGACGGCTCTGTCGCCTACCGCACCGACCTCTATTCGCGCTGCCAGATCGGCAACGGCGACACCAACCCTGAAACCGCTCCGTGGAGCGGACTGTGCCGCGACCTTGACGGCAGCAAGAGCTGCTCCGTCATCGTCGATCCCGAACGGGTGACGGAGCTTGTGAACGAAGGCGTGTGGCCGGAAACCCGCTGGCTCGCGGAGGACGATTTTTGGCAGGGCGAATACGATGCCAACCGGCCGGTCGCCGATCGTCTCGAGGATCTGGTCATCTACGAGTTGCACGTCGATGGCCTCGGCCTCGACCGCGGCGCCGACAAGGGCAACCTCGAAGACGCATTGCGCCTGCTCGACTACCTGGTCGATCTCGGCGTCAACGCCATCGGCCTGATGCCGATGGCCGAGTTTCAGGATCGCCTCGGATGGGGGTACAGCACATCCCACTACATGGCGATCGAGTACTCCGGCGGAGGCCGCGACCAGTTCAAGCACTTCGTTCGCGAGTGCCACCGGCGCGGCATCGCCGTCATCCTCGACGTCGTCTACAACCACTACACGTTCGACTCCGAACGGGCGGAATGGGCCTATGACTCCAACGCGCCGGAGCGGAACATTTACTATTGGTACGAGGGCCGTCCAGGCGATTACGCCCACCCCGACGGCGGCTTCATCGACAACGGCTCGAGCGGATGGTCGCCCCGCTTCTGGGAAGAGATGGTCCGCAAGATGTTCGTGTCGAGCGCCGCCGCGCTTGTCAGCGAATTCCATTTCGATGGCTTTCGCGTCGATCTGACCACGGCGATCCACCGTGACGCGCGGCTTCACGCGGATGGCCGCAGCGTGGCGTCGGCCAACCTGTTCGGCCAGAAGTTCCTGCGGGAATGGGCCAACACCCTGCACCTCCTCGCTCCGCACGTCTGGCTGGTCGCCGAGGATCATTCCGGCTGGGCGGCGGTGGTCCAACCGACGAGCGAAGGCGGACTTGGCTTCGAGGCGACTTGGCACGCCGATTTCTACCATCACCTGATCGGCGACGCGCAGAACGATCCGAGCCGGGCCCGGCTGATCAAGATGGCGGGGTACGGCGACAACCGGCCGCTGGCGATGACCTGGTTCGCCGGCGAGCTCGCCGCCGGCAACCTCCATCACATCGTTTACCATGAGTCCCACGACGAGGCGGGGAACTCCTACTACATCGAGAACGGCGCGGAGGTGCACTCCGCGCGCACCCTTATGGTCGCCGTCAATAATGCTGCGCTGGTTGGCCAAACCCGCCGTTTTGCCGAGGCGAGAGTACACTTTGCGGCGGGGATGACCCTGCTCGGCGCCAGCATTCCGATGTTCTTCATGGGCGAGGAGGTTGGCGCGTCGCTGCCCTATCGCTACGCCGATTTCGCCAGTGCACGGGAGGATTATCCGGCCCTGCGTCAGGGAGCCGGGGCGCAGTTGTTTGGCTTTTACGCCGATCTCATCCGCCTGCGGCTGGCGCGTCCGTCGCTGCGGACAGGCAACCTCGACGTCGTTCATGTCCACGACGGCAACCGGGTTCTCGTTTTTCGCCGATGGGAGGGGCCGGAGGAACTGCTGGTGCTCTCGACGCTGAGCAACGCTCCTTTCGCCGATGGCTACCGCATTCAGAACATGCGGCTTGTCGACGGGCAGTGGCGCGAAATTTTCAATAGCGACCGCATCGAATACGGCGGCCAGGGGCTCGGCAACCCTGGACTGGTCTCCTCCAGTGGCGGCGTCTTCACCGCCCGCCTGCCCGCCAACAGCGTTGTCGTTTTTCAGCGGCAGTAGGTAGCGGGGACGACCGCGATGCCGGCATACAACGGAGCCATGATGCAGTACTTCTACTGGGACTATCCCGCCGATGGCTCCCTGTGGAACGCCGTCGCGCGGAACGCCGCCGATCTCGCTGCGGCGGGCGTTACGGCGCTGTGGCTGCCGCCGCCGTGCAAGGCGATGGACGGAGTTGGCGATGTCGGCTACGGCATCTACGACCTGTTCGATATTGGCGAGTTCGATCAGAAAGGCGCGGTCAGTACCAAATACGGCAGCCGTCAGGAATTGGAGAACGCGCTGCGGGCGGCGCACGACGCCGGCCTTGAGGTCTACCTCGACGTCGTGCTCAATCATAAAGGCGGCGCCGACGCGACCGAGGTTGTCACCGCCACGCCCGTGTCTTCCGACAACCGCAATATCGAGATCGGCGCGCCGAGAGAGATCGAGGCTTGGACCCGTTTCGATTTTCCCGGCCGCGGCGACACCTACTCCAGTTTCAAGTGGCGATGGCCGCATTTCGACGCGGTCGACTACGATCAGAGGACGCAGACCGTCACGATCTTTCGCCTGCGCGACAAGATATTCGACACGCCCGTCGATCCGGAGCGCGGCAATTACGATTACTTGTTGTTCGCCGATTTGGACATGAGCAACGATGACGTCCGCGCCGAGCTTCGCGCCTGGGCCGACTGGATCATGCAGGCCCTGCCATTCGACGGCTTTCGCTTCGACGCGGCCCGGCACATCCGGTTTCCCTTCTTCAACGAGTGGCTGGACTACGTGCGCTCCCGGAGCGGGCGCGAACTGTTCGCCGTCGGCGAATACTGGACCGGAAACACCGGAACGCTGCAGTGGTTCATCGAACAGACGGAGCGGCGGCTGTCGGTGTTCGATTTCCGCCTGCACTTCAATTTGCGCGATGCATCACGCGAAGGCAGCGCCTTTGATATGCGGCGCATTTTCGAGGGCTCTGTGGTCGCCGTCGATCCCGCCTCGGCGGTGACCTTTGTCGACAACCACGATTCCTACCGTGAAGACGCCGTCGAAGAGTGGTTCAAACCCCTTGCCTACAGCCTGATTTTGCTGCGCGAGGGCGGGTATCCTTGTCTGTTTTATCCCGACTACTACGGCAGCGAGGAGTTTCTGGGCCACCGTGAGGTGCTCGATTTGCTGCTTTCCGCACGTCGCCTGTATTCACATGGACCCCAGACAGACTATTTCGACCATCCCAACATTGTCGGCTGGACACGGTTGGGCGACAGCGACCATCCCCGCGCCATGGCGGTGCTGATGAGCGACGGTCCGGGCGGCTCGAAGCGCATGTTCGTCGACCGCCGCGGCGCCACCTTCGCCGACGCCACCGGCAATATCATCGATCTCCTCACCACGGGCGACGACGGCTACGGCGAATTCCGCTGTAACGGCGGATCGGTCTCGGTGTGGGTCGAACAATGAAATCGGTATGTCGCACCGGCTCATTTTGCCAGGGAGGAGGGACATGAACGAGACAGACGCTCTCGATCGCAACAAGGCCATCGTCCGCCGCTGCATCGAAGAGGTGTGGAACAGGGGTGAGACGGCGGCGATCGGCGATCTTGTTCATCCCAGCTTTCGCCGTCATCACGAACGCAATCAGGATCAGGACATCCATGGCGTCGACGGCTTTGCGGCGTGGGTCGACTGGGTGCGCAGCGCCGTCCCCGATCTGAACGTGGCCATCGTGCTGATGATCGCGGAGGACGACCGGGTGATGGTTCATCTTCAATGCAGTGGAACGCACCGGGGCGAACTGAAGGGAGTGGCGGCGTCGGACGCGCCGCTCTCGTTCACGACGACGGCCATCGTCCGGCTTGCCGACGGCAAGATCTGCGAGTGCTGGGCGATCGCCGACACCCTCGGCATCCTGCAAAGGCTGGGCGCCGTCGCCCCGCTTGGCTAAGCGCTTTCCGCTCAGCGCCGGAGGAGAAGACTATGAGCATCGCCGATAACAAGGCGGTCATCAGGCGATTTTACGATGAGGTGATGGGCGAGGGACGAACCGAAGTTCTCGACGAGATTATGGTGGAGGACTTCGTCGACCACGGGGAGGCGCTGTTCGGCAGCCCGCGCGGGCGCGACACGCTCCGCCAGAGCGTCGGCGGCGTGCACGCCATTCTGCCGGGGCTGCATGTGACCCTCCACGAAATGATCGGGGAGGGGGACATTGTCGGCGTGCGGGGAACGATGCGGTGCCGGCACGGCGGCGCCTTTCTCGGCGTGCCGGCGACGGGCCACGAACTGACATGGGAGGGTCTAGCCATCTTCCGGCTCAGCGACGGCAAGATCGCCGAGCGCTGGTTCAATTCCGACAGCATTACCGTCTTGCGGCAGTTGGGTCTCGCGCCCGCTCCCGCCGAGGTGGCGGAATAACCCGACGATCAGAGAAAGGAGCCGGCGCCATGGCCTCGATGCTATCGACCCTCAACGAGAACTTCACCAACGCCAGCGTCACCGGGGATTACGCGGTAACGTGCGTCAGCGAAGGCGGTTACGCGCCGAGCGGCGCTCTCGGCGTCTACAGCTTCGACGGCAATGGGGGCTTTTCCGGGTCGATCATCGTCAACGGCTTCGGCCAGCCATTCGGCCAGCGCGCGATCCTGGCGGCGTCCATGCAAGGCTCGTATGTCATCGACGATAACGGCTCCGGGTACGGCTCGCTGAGGGCGACGGTTCGTTTCGACGCCGGCTTCAGCCGCGACGTCACATCGACCATTCTCATCACCAAGGCCGAAGTCGTCGGCGACACGAAGATCGCCCAGGAAATCGCCCTGATGGAGGACGACATCGAACCGGCCACCGGCGGTCTCAACATGGTTCAGGCCATCCGCTATCCCGACGCCGGCGCCTTTTCCCTCGCCAGCTTCAGCGGCACCTACGGCGGGCCGGGAATCGGCCGCGGCGGGCGCGCGCCGGCGGCGGCGATCGGCATCGGCGCGGTCAATTTCGACGGCAACGGCGGATTCACAGCCGTCGATATCCAGAACCTGCCGCGTCAAGGCTTTACCGAACGCTACAACGCGGCCTTCGATACGGAGAACGGCCGTTACACAGTCAATCCGGACGGCACCGGGAGAATCATCGCGCCGGGCGGACAGGCGCCGTTAGTCGTTACGCGCTGCAAGGTCGAAGGCTCCGTGCGCGTCGCGCTGGAGTACTTTTTCATCACCGACGACGCCCATCCCGTCACCGGCAACCTGGTGACGACAACGGTCAGCAAGCGCCTGCCGTAGAGGGTCAAGAGGAAAGAAGGGCGCTGCGACAATGGTGGATGCGATCATCACGGCGAGCGTTCGAGGGACATACGCTCTGACCCTGAGCGGGGAAGGCGGCTCGGCGCCCCTGGCGGGAATCGGTTTCATCCGGTTCGACGGCGCGGGCCGCCTCAGCGGCTTCTGGCGCGAGAGCCGGCCCGGAGCCGAGTACGGCGAGCGGGTATTGGCGGAGGTGGCTTACGAGACGGGCTACGGCGTCACCGCCAATGGCACCGGCGCGTTGACCACGCCGGGCGCGGAGGAACCGGACGGCTATCTGGCGATCCGCAGCGTGACCCGTCTAGGCGGCATTGCCTTCGCCGACGAACTGGCTCTCGTTTTTCGGACGCTCGACGGCGCGACCGGCGCCCTGAGAACCGCCACCGCCGTCCGCCTTCCTGACAACGCCAGCTTCAACGCCGCCAGCTTGCGCGGCCGTTATCTCGGGTTCGCCGTCGGGCGCGGGGGACAGTTCCCGGTCGCGGGGTTCGGCGCCGTCGTCTACGACGGCGAAGGCGGCTTTTCCGAGGAGAACGTCGCCAACGTTCAAGGCGAGTCCTTTCGCGACAGGCGCTTTGTCGCCAATGCCGATCGCGGAACCTACACGGTCGATTCCGACGGGACGGGGACCGTTGCCGACGGCGGCGTGCTCCTCATGATCACGCGGGCGCGCCTGCTGGGAGACCGGACGATCGCGGACGCGTACAGCTTCATCGTTCGCGATCTGGCGCCGGTCAATGGCGCGCAATTCGCCGGCACGGTGAAACGCCTGGGAGATTGAGCGGATGGCGATCTCGTCTTCGCCACAAGGGTGAACCGGGTGGACGGATCGTTCCGGTAGGGTCTCGCGGCGCACTCGGCGTGATCCGCGTTCTGCAGGCCGGGGGCGATTTTCAACGAAATGAGGTGAGGTGCGATGCCGCTCGTCGTCCATTTCAAGAGGCCAGCCGACTGGCAGACATCCGTGCGCATCCATTATTGGGACACCGCGCCGGCCGACCCGGCGACGACGTGGCCCGGCCTTGCCATGATGGCGGAAGAAAATGACTGGTTCGTGTACCAGTTCCCGACGGCCGAGGCGGCGTCGCTGGTGTTCAACGACGGCAGCGGCCGGCAGACCGGCAATCTGCGGCGGGAGAGGCAAGGCTGGTATTTCGACAACAACCGCTGGTACGACCGGAATCCGCAACTGCCGGAAATACCGGTTATTCGCGCGACGCCGCGGGCGCAGACCTACCTCGAGCCGCAAACGGTAAGGCTCGAAGGCAGCAGCAATCCGGAAGATGCACGGTATTACACGATATATTACACGACTGATGAAAGCGTGCCGACGACCGATGGCGTCACGCCAACGGAGTCGGCGGCGCTTTATCGGGAACCGATCGTGGTCACCGAGACGACGACCATTATGGCGTTCGGCGTCACGAGCGCGGGCGAGGCTGGCGGCATCGGCGTCTTTCGCTACACGATCGATCCGAACGCGGATCTTGAGCGTCCCACGGTCACCGCGAGCCTGCCGGTCGGTCTCTACGAAAACCCGGTTGAGGTCGCCTTTACCGTCCGCGACAATCATCCGGCGACGGTCACCGCGTATATGACGACCGACGGATCGGCGCCGACGACGGCCTCTCCCGTCTATCTTCAGGGGAATGCCGTGAACGGCCTCGTCGGGGCGAGCATGATGGTTGACTCGGCGGCAACCGTTCGCTTCCTCATCGTTGACGACGCGGGCAACGAGACCCGGGAAAGTTTCTCCTACAGCATCGGCCCCGTCGTCGCGCCTGGAGATTTTCGCGAGGAGACGATTTATTTCCTGATCACCACAAGGTTTTTCGACGGAGATCCGAGCAATAACTACTTTTGCCGCGATCGGATCAAGTTCAACGAGGCGACCGGGGAAGCGGAGGATCCGCATTGGCGCGGAGACTTTCGCGGTCTGATCCAGAAGCTCGATTACATCCGCGACCTCGGCTTTACGGCGATCTGGATTACGCCGCCCATCGAGAATCGCAGCGGGTTGGACTACCACGGCTATCACGGCTACGACTGGAACCGGATCGATCCCCGGCTGGAGTCGGCGGACGCCACCTATCAGGATCTGATCAACGCGGCGCACGCGCGCGGCATCAGGATCGTTCAGGACATTGTCGTCAACCATTCGTCCCAGTATGGCATCCGCGGTCAGGTCTGGATCGACCATCTGCCGATCAAGTACTACGTGCCGCAGGGCTCTCAACAAGGGCGAGTCGACAACGGGCCCTACCAGGGCAATCTCGGCGACTACCGCAGCCCATTCCGCGAGGACAATGACAACCCGATCGCGCCCGACTGGTTTCAGGAGCGGCAAGCCTCCGATCCCGATGGAGTCGTTCCCCTAATCGATCCTCGCACCGGCGCCACCGTGCCGGCCCCTGGATACGATCCTAATCGTTTCTTCGGCATCGACGCCGGCAGTCTCGATCCCGAATGGTATCACCAGGAAGGGTTCATGGCGGGCGGCGATTGGGAAAGCGTCGCAATCCAGACCAAGCACCTTGCCGGCGACACCATCGACCTCGCGACGACCCGGCAGAACGTCAAGGACTACATTATCAATGCCATCAATCGCTACCTGGACATGGGTGTCGACGCGCTGCGGATCGACACCGTCAAGCACATCGAGCGGGGAAATCTGCTCGAGTACGTGAACGCCTGGAAGGCGCACAAGCCGGGTCTGTTCGTGTTCGGCGAAAACCTCGTCAAGGGCACCGGCTGGGGCGATCTTTTCGGCGACGACAACGCGCCCTCGGATTTGCGGCCGTGGTGGTACACCCGGCTCGGCGATGACCGCCGCAACCCCAACTCCGGCGGCGACTCCGGCTTTTCCGTCCTCGACTTCAGCCTGTTCTCGACCTTTCGCGATAACGTCAGCCGCGGCAGCTACGGGGGAATCGGGGGCATTCTGGCCAACGACTGGGTATATGGCGACGCCACGCAGCTGGTGACGTTCCTGCAGAACCACGATGTCGGTCCCGACAACGACTTCCGCTTCCGCTTTCGCGGCGAGCAGTGGATGGCGGCGGCGGTCTACAACATGCTGTGGACGATCCGGGGCATTCCTTGCCTCTACTTTGGTGAGGAAATCGAGTTCATGAAGGCGGCGCCGCAGGACATCATCGGCAATGACGACACCATCGATTCCACCGGGCGGGCCTATTTCGGCGACCATCTTGCTGACGAGCGGATCGCGGAGACTCAAAATCATCCCCTCTATCAGCACATCCGGCGGCTCAACCAGATCCGCCGCGCCATCCCGGCGCTGCAGAAGGCGCCGATGAGTCGCGTCGCCGAGTGGGGCAGCGGCATGAGCTTTGTCCGCGATCACGACGACGGCGAAAGTTACGCTGTCGTCGGCCTCGCCATCGGTCAGGATCAGGATGTTTCGGTCGGCGACATCCGCAACGGCCGCTACGTCGACGCAGTGACCGGCGCCGTCATCGACGTTGAAAGAGGGGTGATTTCCTTCCGTGTGCGGGCGAACTCGGCGGGGATCTATGTCCTGAACGGCCCCGGCCAGATCGGGACCCCCGGTCCATACCTCAGGTAGATGTCGCAAAGTCGGCCGGGACCGCACAGGACCAAAGACTCTCCTGAGGCAGTTCCACCCCGGCTTGGGGAAAGCAGGGTTGCCATTTTTCTGGATACGCCGCCGCGATTATGGTAGCATTGTTGCGAGTAAGTCTCAATCATAACGCACCAAGAAATGGTGCCCTTGGCGAAGCGAAACGGGATTCACCGGCGTTTCCCGAGACCGCGGGAGGAGGTCGCGATGCCAGTCTTTCAGCCTTCTGAAAGGTCGATAGACGCATTCTTTTCCTACGCCAGAGACGATAATAAGGTCCATCAAGGATACATCCAAGATTTCTGGGAGGATCTTAGAGGTCAGCTTGCGGCAAGGCTCCGTCAACGTGAAGACGAGCTTGGTGGTCATCTCGATTGCAACGCGGAACCCGAATTTTTCATCGACCAGAAAGGCTTGCCGCTGAACGGAGATTTCAGTGAAGAGCTGCGCGCCGCTGTCGAGAAGTCGATGTTTCTATTCATTTTTATCGGCATGCGCTATCCGCAGTCGAAGTGGTGCGGCGAGGAACTGAAGTGGTTCATCAAGTCGCTTGACGCAGACCGCGTGACCGCGCTCAAGCGCACTTTTCTGATCGTTCTGGAGGGAGAGGCGGAGAGACGCGATTGGGGCGACTTCCTTGAGAAACCGGAGCGCCCGCAGTTCGTCGCTTTCTACAATCCGCAGGGTCAGCCCATTCCGCGTTTCCTGGAGCGCGAGGGCCAGGCGGTTTTCAATCCTCGCTATACCAACCGCCTCAACGAAATCTGCACGGATCTCATCGACCGGGCCTTGGAGGTTTGCAAGCACGGGCGTCGCCCTGCATTGGTTGTGCAGGGAGGAGAACGAGCGCCCCCTGAGCGACCGCGAGTGACGATCGGCCTCGCGACGCGGGATTTGA
>CAZRWU010000062.1:0-15388 GCA_964603915.1 uncultured Rhodospirillaceae bacterium | reverse complement strand
CGCGACCCTGCCTGTGTGCGAACCTCGCGGCATCCGCGGTATCGAGCCGAACCTTCAGACATACGCGCTCAGGATGGTCTTCTCGCGCCAGCACCTGCCCATGATCATAAAGCCAGGCAAGCGCCGCCCCATCGCCAGGGGCAAGCGTCACTTCGACAATCCGCATGCTCTGGGCTAAATGCTCGTCAAGCGCGCCAAGCAACGTGCCGACTTCTTGCCCTGTTTTGGCTGACAGCGGGACTACGTTTCCGTTGCTGCGAAGAGCGCGGTTGACCAGCGCCTGCCGATCTTCCGTGTTCAGCAAGTCGATTTTGTTCAAGACTTCAATCAGATGACGCTCAAGCCTCTCCTCAAGTCCCAGTTCCGAAAGCACGGCGCGTACATCACGGGTCTGTTGCGCCTGTTCGGGATGGGCCGCATCGCTGACATGGACAATGACATCCGCCTCGGTGACTTCTTCGAGCGTCGCGTGAAAAGCCTCGACGAGCTCGTGGGGCAAGTTGGAAATGAAGCCGACGGTGTCGGAAATGATCACGGTTTGTCCTGACGGCAGGGTCAGCCGGCGCATGGTCGGGTCGAGGGTGGCGAAGAGCTGGTCGCGCGCCGCGACCTCAGAGCCGGTCAATCTGTTGAACAACGTCGATTTGCCTGCATTGGTATAGCCGACAAGGGCGACAATTGGATACGGCACTCGGCGCCGCGCCGTGCGATGCAAGCCCCGGGTCCGCTTGACGGCCTTGAGGTCGCGGCGCAGCCGGGTAATACGCTCGGTGATCAGCCTCCGGTCCGTCTCGAGCTGAGACTCGCCGGGACCTCCGAGGAAACCATACCCGCCCCTCTGGCGTTCAAGATGGGTCCAGCTCCGAACGAGTCGGCTGCGCTGATACGTGAGCGCCGCAAGTTCGACCTGAAAACGACCCTCCGCCGTTCGCGCTCGGGCGCCGAAGATCTCGAGAATGATCCCCGTCCTGTCGATGACCTTGCAACCCCAGGCGCGCTCCAGGTTGCGCTGCTGAACGGGAGAAAGCGCGCCGTTGACAACCACGACAACCACCTTCTCGACCCCGCCCTCGGCCGCATCTTCGATCAACTGCTCGAGACGATCCACGGTGCCGCTGCCGAACAATGTGGAGGGCCGCGCGCTGCCGACGGAGACGACTTCCGCATGAGCAACCGTCAACCCGATCGCTTCGGCCAAACCGACGGCTTCGAGCAAGCGCGCTTCAGGGGGTCGTGCGTCTTCCGCATCGATCTGCATCATGCGCGGATGAAGGACCACGCACCGACCAGCGCCGTTACCTGTCCGCCCGCACCCCCTGCTGCCTGGTGAAAACGGGCTCACGCTTCGGCGGCCGTCTCCCGGTCCGGTTCAAAAAGCTGGACCTGGACGGATGGCATTACCGTCGAAATCGCGTGCTTGTAAACCAACTGAGTGTGTCCGTCTCGGCGCAGAAGCAGCGAGAAATTATCGAACCATGTAACAATTCCCTGCAGCTTCACGCCGTTGACCAGAAATATCGTGACTGGCGTTTTGTGTTTGCGAATGTAGTTAAGGAATACATCCTGTACATTCTGCGATTTCTCTGATGACATGGTTGCCATCCCTCTTGTTATGGGCGGCTACTTTTTCCGGCTTCGCGATCAGCCGCGGAGCGTACCGTTGCCGCTGCGTTGATTTTTTAAATTCTGACAGGACTTCATTACACCCAGATCGACACGCCACGTCGACTTGTTCGCGGTCAGCTTAAAACGTTCCTCACCAACTTGCAAAGAGCCATGCAGCCCTGGACGTGGAACGCGGGCGGATATATTGAAAACTCGTTCGCGGCAGGCTCGTCGCGACGCATCAAAACGGGCACGCAACCGGCATTTTGCGCACATTCCATGTCGATATCCGCGTCGCCGGCGAACCAAACCTCAGGCCCCCGTGCAACGCCGCTCCCTTCCAAGGCGAGATCAACGGGGGCGACGGACGGCTTGTCTTGTGCTGCGTCAAAGGCTCCGACGATGCGTCCAAAGAATCGATTCCATCCGAGATGGCTGACCTCCTTCCGGAGATAGTCTCCCTTTTTGTTGCTGACAATCGTAAGGTAGAGCCCGGCTGCGGATAGCTCGGCCAGCATCGCGTCGGCGTCCGGCAGCGGGGTAAGAGTCTCCAGGTGTCGCGCCGCAAACCGCGCGTAAAAAATCTCTCCCGCCTCGCGCCAGCGTGTTCCGAAGAGCTCCGGATAGCTGTCGCGCATGGAGCCGCGCACCCGCCGTCGCGTCTCTTCAAGCGACCAGGGCCTCAAGCCGAAGTGCTCCAGGGTGTGATTTTGCGCGTCGTGGATCGATCCCCAGCTGTCGATCAGGGTATTGTCCCAGTCAAAGA
This sequence comes from uncultured Rhodospirillaceae bacterium, assembly GCA_964603915.1. Classification (GTDB taxonomy): domain Bacteria; phylum Pseudomonadota; class Alphaproteobacteria; order Rhodospirillales; family Defluviicoccaceae; genus REEP01. The sequence continues at coordinate 13,017 of CAZRWU010000062.1, read as the reverse complement.
CGATGGCTTTCGGACGCCGCCACCGCTCCTGTCGCATGGACGTATTCACCGCCCCTGGCTGCCGGCGTGCATGTGGTCGATGTAAAAGTCGAGTAGCCGGCTGGTCAGCGCTCCGACGCGGCCGTCGCCGACCGGGGCGCCGTTGATTCTCACCACCGGCTTGAGCAGAGCGGTCGTGCTTGTCGTAAACGCTTCCGTCGCGGCGACGGCCTCGGCGGTGGTAAAAGGTCGCTCGACGAAGCGGATGCCGTGCTCGGCGGCGATCCGCAGCACAGCGCGCCGCGTGATGCCGTTGAGAATAGCGCGGTCCGCCTGCCGGGTCAGGAGGGCGCCGTCGGCGACAATCCAGGCGTTGGATGACGTTCCTTCCGTAATCCGCCCCTCTTCGTCAGTCATCCAGGCTTCATACGCGCCGGCGTCGACGGCTTGCTGCTTTCCCAGAACGTTGGGCAGGAGCGAGATCGATTTGATGTCGGGGCGCTTCCAGCGGAGGTCTGGAATGACGATCACGGCCACCCCCTGCCGGGCCGCGACAGGATCGAACGGAGGCAGCATCCGCGCTGTCATGACGAGAGAGCCGCTCACGCCTTGGGGAAACGCATGATTGCGTGGAGCGACCCCGCGAGTGACCTGAAGATAAAGGACTCCGCGCCGGAAAATCCGGTTCCGGCGGACAACCTCGCGCATGACGACTCGCATCGCTGCCTGCGGAATTGGCCACGACATTCGCAGTTCGCCGAGGGAATAGGCCAGCCGGTCGAGGTGTTCTTGTTCGTCAACCAGGCGGCCGCGATGCACGGCGATCACCTCATAGACGCCGTCCGAAAATTGGTAGCCGCGATCCTCGATGTGAACGCAGGCTGCGTCAAATCGCGCATAGCGACCGTTAACGTAGGCGATTCGGCTCATTTTCGACTCAAAAGTATTCCAGGCGAACGGAAAACAACTTTTCGACCCGGCGAACGCTCTCTGGCGCGGCAAACAGGACCACGCGATCCTTTGCCTGAATGATCGTGTTCCCCCGCGGATTGATCACCTTGTTGCCGCGAACGATCGCTCCGACCATGACGCCGTCGGGCAGGTCCGTCTCGCGCAACGGCGTGCCGACAAGGCTGGAGGTCTCGAGAGCTTCGGCTTCAATGAGTTCGCCGAAACCCTCGCGCAACGTGTGGACCGAATGGATCCGCCCACGCCGGACATGCTGCAAGATGCTCGATACCGTGATGTTGCGCGGGCTGACCACGACATCGATGCCGAGAGTGGTGATGAGGGGCTCGTAGATGCTTTTGTTGAGCAACGAAATGGCGCGCTTGGCGCCGTAGCGTTTGGCCAGCATCGACGAGAGGATGTTGGTTTCATCGTCGTCGGTGACGGCAACGACCGTGTCCGTGGCTTCAACGCTGGCTTCCTCCAGCAGTTCCGGATCGAGGACATCGCCGTGCAACACCACAGTGCTATTGAGGATGCTGGCCACCTCGGCCGCACGATCACCGTTGCTCTCGATGATCTTGACGTTGATCCACGGATATTCCCGCTCGACTTCCTGCGCCAACAGGAGCGCGACGTTCCCCCCGCCACAAACGAGAAGCCGGCGTGCTTCGAGCTCTTCATGACCGAACGCCGCGAGCGCTCGCGAAACCTGCTCGGTCTCGACGACGAAGTAAACATCATCCCCGACCAGCATCTGGTCGTCCGCCGACAGCCAGACCGGACGATCATCGCGAATCAAACCCACCACCACCATGTTGAGTTCGGGAAACAACTGGGCCAACTGCTTGATCGGCGTGTTGATAACGGGGCAGTTTTCACCGCAGCGCACGCCCAGCAGTCGAACCTTGTCATCGACGAGCGGAATCATCTCGAATGCGCCGGGCACCTTGAGACGACGGCTGATGGCGCGAGCGACTTCCACCTCGGGAGAGATGATGACGTCGATGGGCAGGTGGTCCCGCGAAAACAGGCTGGCCCATGCCGTGTCGAGGTAACTCTGATGGCGGATGCGCGCGATTTTGGTCGGCACCTCGAACAGGGAATGAGCGACTTGGCAGGCCACCATGTTGACTTCATCGGCGTATGTCACCGCGACGATCATATCGGCGTCTTCGGCCCCGGCCCGCTTCAGAATATCGGGGCGCGAGCCGTGCCCGACAATGCCTTGCGCGTCCAAGGTGTCGTTGATCCGGCGCACCAGCTCCGCCGACTGATCGATAACCGTTACGGAGTTGTTTTCCAGGGCCAGGTGCCGAGCAATCGTGAAGCCGACCTGTCCGGCGCCGCAAATGATGATGTTCATGAAAAGCCTAATGCCCGCCGGCTGCTTCGTCCTCAGGAACCTGCTTCGCGCGCCTTTTCATCGGTCTGGATGCCGAGGGTCTTCAGTTTTCGGTGCAAAGCCGAGCGTTCCATGCCGACGAAAGCCGCGGTGCGCGATATATTACCGCCAAACCGGGTCACCTGCGCGAGCAGATACTCCCGCTCGAAGATTTCGCGAGCGTCACGTAGCGGCAGCCCCATGATCTCCGTGCTCTTGTCGGGATGACGCGCCGAGGAAAAATGAGCCTCCAGCTCCGGCGGCAGCATATCGGCGCGAATCGGATCTTCTGGATTGCCGGGCGCCATGATCAGCAGCCGCTCGATGATATTGCGCAACTCCCGAACATTTCCTGGCCAGTCGTGCGCCTGCAGCGCCGCCATTGCGTCATCGCTAATCTGCCGCGGCCTCTGCCCCGACGACTCGGCGGCGCGCTCCATGAAGTGCCGCACCAGAAGAGGAATGTCGTCTCGCCGCTCCTTCAGCGCCGGCACGCGCAGTGGCACCACACTGAGGCGGTAGTACAGGTCCTCGCGGAAACGGCCCGCTCGAATTTCCGCCGTGAGATCGCGCGTCGTTGCCGCAATCACCCGAACGTCCACGTCAACGCGCGTGCGTCCCCCGACCCTCTCGAATACCTGTTCCTGAAGGACACGGAGAATCTTGCCTTGCGTCTCGATCGGCATGTCGCCGACGCCGTCGAGAAACAGCGTTCCCTTGTGCGCGGCTTCGAACATCCCGACCTTGCGGGGCATTTCGGTATCGTCCGCCGGCGCCTCAACGCCGAAAAGCTCGACCTCCATGCGCTCGGGAGCCATCGACGCGCAGTTGACGACAATGAACGGGCCCCGCGACCGATGCGAGCGCGCATGCAGCAGCCTTGCGACGACCTCCTTGCCGGATCCCGCAGGTCCCGTGATCAGAACGCGGCTGTTGGTGGGTGCGACCCGCTCGATGCTCTGGCATAGCTGATTGATCACCGTCGAGCGCCCGACAAGATCGGTTTCCACGCCCGATCGCAGCCGCAGCTCTTCATTTTCCCGTTTCAGCTGCGATGCCTCGATCGCACGTTGGATCACGAGGATCAACCGATCCGCCTTGAACGGCTTCTCGATAAAATCATAGGCGCCGAGCTTGATGGCCTGGACAGCCGTTTCAACGGTTCCGTGACCGCTCATGATGACCACGGGAAGGGCGGGATGCTCTTTCTTGAGCTGCGCGAGCAGAGCGAGGCCGTCCAGCCGGCTCCCTTGCAGCCAGATATCAAGCAGGACAAGCGTCGGCCGCCGTTGCTCGATCGCCGCCAAGGCCGCGTCGCTATGATGAGCCTCGCGCGAGGCGAAACCTTCATCGTCCAGGATGCCCGAAACCAGGGCGCAAATGTCCGCCTCGTCGTCGACGATGAGAATATCTTCGATCTTGGGCCGCTTGTTATTTGCCATCGTTGCACATCTACAGGGCTACCGACCGGGATGTCTGCGCAACGACTGACCGGCCGGCACTCTTATCGTCAAGGTCGTAGCGCCCTTCCATACCGTGAAAGATCACTTTAACCCGCGCCCCTCCGGTTTCACGATCCTCGAACACGAGGTCGGCATTATGGTCCTCTGTAATTTTCTTGACGATGGCGAGGCCCAATCCGGTGCCCTTGGCGCGGGAGGTCACGTAGGGCTCGGTCAGCCGATCGCGGCAATCCACGGGAAGTCCGCGCCCGTTGTCCTCAACAAGGAGGACAACGCGTTCCGGTTCTCCGTCCGGCGCATCTCGATGGACCGACACCCAGACCGTCCCTTCTCGCTCGGCTCCTTCTCCCCCCGTCATGCCGCCCTCGTTTCGATGCTCCTCGATGGCTTCCGCCGCATTCTTGAGAAGGTTGGTCAAGACCTGGGCAATTTGACGGCTGTCGCAAATCAGAATGATGTCTTTTTCGGGCATTATGAGATTGAACGTCAACTGAGGGTTCCGGTTCCTTTCAAGAAACACCGCTTGACGAACCAGTTCGCTGAGATTCTCGGGCTTCAGTTCCGGACGCGGCATGCGCGCAAACGATGAGAACTCGTCAACCATCCGCCGGATATCCTCGACGCGACGGACGATCGTATTCGCGCACGCGTTGAAGGTATCGATGTCGGTCGTTATTTCCTTTTGATACTTGCGTTGCAGACGCTCGGCGGCAAGCTGAATCGGAGTGAGCGGATTCTTGATCTCATGCGCGATGCGGCGCGCCACGTCCGCCCACGCCGCCTTGCGCTGAGCCGAGACGAGAGCCGTGATATCGTCCAGCGTCACCACATATCCCGCCACTCCCCCGGCGCCCTTCTCCGCAACGACCCGGGTTATGAGGGTGCGCGGCCCGTTGCCCGTCATGAGGCGGATTTCGGCTTCCCAGCAGCGGTCCGGATGCGACGCCGCGTCGTCGAGGAGTTCACGCATTTCCGGGGCGATGTCCCTTAACGGTTGTCCGATTGCATCCTCGAGATCGAGATCGAGAAGCTCGGAGGCAGACCGGTTGGGAAGATTGATCAGGCCGTTTCGATCCAGTCCGATGACTCCCGCCGAGACACCGCTCAACACGGTTTCCGTGAAACGGCGGCGCTCATCCAGCTGCTGGTTGGCGACGATGAGGCTTTCCCGCTGACTCTCGAGCTGGCTCGTCATCCGATTGAACGCGCGGCCGAGGGTGTCCAGTTCCTCGACCGAGGCCGTGTTCTCCACGCGCACGCCAAGGTCGCCGCGGCGTACGCGGTCTGCCGCGGCGATCAGATGACTGATCGGCTTCGAGATCTGCGTCGCCAGGGCAAGCCCGGTCCAGGCTGCGGCCATCAGGAGCAGAAGAGCGACGACAATGAAAATCATCACAAAGGTGATGAGAATGCCTTCGCGGCGTTGCTCCAGTCGTTGATATTGCGTGACCGCGTCATGCGTCCTTTCGATGTTGGCCAGCACCTGCGGATCGATGAAGCGCCCGACGACGAGATAGGCGTCGATGAACCGGTTCAATCTGACGACCGCGCGCACCCGGTTGTCGCTCTCCGCGGTCAAGACCGCGATCTGACCCTCCGCCGCCCGGGCCACCGCTTGGCGCGGCACCAGATCAAGCTCCAGGCTCAGGCTGAGAGGGGTGCGCGCCAGCACGCGGGCGTTGCTGTCGATGACGAGCGCCTCCGGCAAGGAGCGCAGATTCGCCTGCTCCGAAAGCACGTAGCTGAACAGCTGCTCATTGCCCATGAGCACCGGTGCGTCGCGATTCAGATCGTTCGCCATGGCCAGGGCTTCGGCCCGGATGCTTTGCTGATGCTCCTTCAAGTACGCCTCGGCGACGGCGTTCGATGAAACCACCGCGGTGCGGACCCGTTCGCTGAACCACGCCTGGAGGCCGAAATTGAGAAACAAGGCGGAAAACACGGCGACAAGAATCGCCGGAGTCACCGCGACCAGACTGAACATGAGAACGATGCGCACGTGCAGTCCGGATCCCGCCAGGCCACGACGCCTCTCGGCCCAGACCTTGACCACCTGAAAGGCGACGAACGCGCCCAGCATGAGAATAAGGCTGAGGTCAAGGAAGAGCAGAGCGATGAGGACATCGCGATGAGGGCCGAGCTGAGCCGTGCCGGTCCACACTCCAACCGTTGCCGATCCGGAGAGAACCGCCGCGATCGTCAGCGCGAACGCCGCCTTGCGGTAAAGACCAACCCGCCGGGACCACGCGCGCAAGCGCTCAAGGATGCGTCGTGGCTGAGGAAAAGCCATCGTAGCAGTCATTTCCCTCCGGCCCGCACCACAGGAATGTTGAGCTCGCGAATCTTTTTTCTGAGCGTGTTTCTGTTCAAGCCAAGCACCTCGGCGGCGCGAATCTGATTGCCGCGGGTGGCTTCCAGAGTCAGAGCGAGCAGCGGGCGTTCCACCTCTCGCATGATGCGGTCGTACAATCCTGGAGCAGGAAGCGATTCGCCGTGAGCGTTGAAGTAAACCTTGAGCTGACGCTCAACCGTGTTGCTGAGTCCATCCGAATCCGGCTCGGCGTCGGGCGGCAACGTGTCGGCGAGTTCGGCTTCGATGATGTCGACGCCAATCACTTCTTCGGAATACAGCGCGGCGAGTCGTCGCACCATGTTCTCCAGCTCGCGCACGTTGCCTGGCCAGCGGTACGCTTTCAATCGTTCCATCGCGGCGCTGTCGATGAGCTTCGCCGGGAGCCCCTCGGCCACCGCCTTGCTCAGGAAGTGACGGACCAGTTCCGGAATATCCGATGCGCGCTCTCGCAAGGGGGGCACGCGGATCGGCACCACGTTGAGGCGAAAATACAGATCTTCGCGGAACAAGCCCTGCCGGATGTGATGACCGAGGTCCCTGTGGGTGGCCGTGATGATGCGAACGTTGGCGCGAATCGGCGTGCGGCCGCCGACCGTGGTGTATTCGCCCTCCTGCAAGACACGGAGCAATCGCGTCTGGGCTTCGGGAGGCATGTCGCCAATTTCATCGAGAAACAGCGAACCCCCCTCGGCCTGCTCGAAACGACCGCTGCTGCGATGCGTGGCGCCGGTAAACGCTCCTTTTTCATGGCCGAACAACTCGCTCTCGATCAACTCGCGCGGAATCGCCGCCATGTTGATGGCGACGAAAGGGCCGTCGCGTCGCTTGCCATAGGTATGCAGGGCGCGCGCAACAAGCTCCTTGCCGGTGCCTGATTCGCCAGTGATCAGGACAGTCAGATCCGTTCCCATCAGCCGGGCGAGCGTCCGGTAGATCTCCTGCATCGCGGGAGACCGTCCCAGCAACGGCAGTTGTTCCTCCTGAGGAAAGGCGTCCCTCTCGGCTGACTTGTTCGCCGGGGCCACCGGCTCGAGGGCGCGGCGGACGACCGATAACAGCTCATTGAGGTCGAACGGCTTGGGCAGATACTCGAAGGCCCCGCGTTCGGTCGCTTTGACGGCGGTCAACAGCGTGCTTTGCGCGCTCATCACGACGACGCGAAGCTCCGGCCGGATCTTGCGGATTCGCGGGATCAGATCGAGCCCGTTCTCGTCCGGCATCAGCACGTCGGTGATAATCACATCGCCCTGACCATCGCTGACCCACCGCCAAAGCGTGGTCGCATTCCCCGTCATGCGGACATGATATCCGGCCCGCTCCAATGCCTGGCTCACCACCGTCCGGATCGCCGGATCATCGTCGGCGACCAGTACTGTTGCGGCCGTCATGCGTCGTTCTCCGAGGGTGGATACATCTGAAGCATGACTCGAAAGACGGTCTGCTTCGGCTGGCTCTCGAATTCGATCACCCCACCGTGGTCGCCGATGATCTTCGCCACGAGAGCGAGGCCAAGGCCTTTGCCTCTCGGCTTGGACGAGACGAAAGGCTCGAACAGATGGGCTTTCAGGTCTTCCGGGATGCCTTCCCCATTATCCTGCACGCTGACCATCAACGGCAAGTGAACGCGCGAGCGGCTGCCCGGAACGGCGAAGCGCACCCCATGCCAATAGGCCGTGGCAATCGTCACCTCGCCGCCATGAAGTGGCGCCGCTTCGGCAGCATTCTTCACGAGGTTGAGAAATACCTGCGTCAGTTGGTCGCGATTGCCGTAAACCAGCGGCAGCGACGGATCGTAGTTCTCGACGAAGCGCAGATGGCTGCCGAAGCTGCTTTGCGCCAGCATCCGCGCCCGGTACAGAACTTCATGAATGTTGACGCCCTCGCGCTCCAGCGGCCCGCCCGCGGAAAACACCTCCATGCGGTCCACCAATGCGCAGACGCGGTCCGCCTCATCGCGGATCAGTCGCGTCAGAGCCTTGTCCTCCTGGTTGACGGTCTGCTCAAGCAGTTGCGCCGCGCCGCGAATCCCGGCGATCGGATTCTTGACCTCGTGCGCCAACATCGCCGCCAACGCGCTCACCGAACGCGCCGCCCCGCGGTGGGTGAGTTGCCGGTCGATCTTCGCGGCGATCGTTTGCTCCTGCATGGAGATGAGGACGACGCTCGGTACATCGGCCACCGGCGAAACCTGCACATTGACGAAGTGATGACCGATGCGCGGACTGGACAGCGTGACGTGATACTCGCTGACCGGATGTCCGCCTTCGCGAGCCTGCCGGATAAGGGCAAACAAGGGGCTGTCGGGCGACAGCATGTCCTGCAGCTTCTGGCCCTTCAGATGAGGAGCGCTGCCCTTGAAGAACTGCTCGCCGGCATTGTTCATGTGCATTATGGCGCAATCGCCGTCGACGACGACGACGGCGGCAGGCAGTGCATTCAGAATCGAATCGGGATCGACGTCGAAACCGGGCGACTGACGCAACTTGAAGATGCTCTTCTTCATCGGTTGCTCGTCATGCCGCCTGACGCTCTACAGTTCGCGCATAGAAATTTCGGATCGCGTCCTTCACGGCTACGGGATCGGTTAACCGCATGATCTCGGCGCGAAAAGCCGCGCCGCCCGGCAAGCCCTTGGAATACCAGCCCACATGCTTGCGGGCAGCGCGCACGCCCGCCTCGACACCGTAATGTTCGAGCATCGCTTCGTAATGACCGATGAGAGTCTCCATCTGCTGCGCGAGCGGAGGCGCCGGCGACGGCTGTCCGGTCGCGATGAAAGCTGCGATCTGGCTCAGCAGCCACGGCTTGCCATAGGCTCCACGCCCGACCATCACCCCATCCGCTCCTGATTGCGCCAGCATGCGCACCGCATCGACTTCGTTTTCCACATCGCCATTGGCGATGACGGGTATCGTCACGGCCTCCTTGACCTTCCGGATGAAAGCCCAGTCGGCCCGTCCGGCGTAGAACTGGCAGCGCGTCCGCCCGTGAACGGTTACCGCCTTGATGCCGCACGCCTCGGCCGTTTGCGCCAGTTCCGGCGCATTGCGCGAAGCCTCGTCCCAGCCTGTCCGCATTTTCAGGGTGACGGGAACATCGACGGCGTCGACCACTGCCGAGAGGATGTCGCGCGCGAGAGATTTCTCCCGCATCAGTGCCGCTCCAGCCTCCCCCTTGACCACTTTTTTCACCGGGCAGCCCATGTTGATGTCGATGATGTCGGCGCCAAGATCGCAACAGAGACGCGCCGCCTCGGCCATCACGCCGGGCTCGCACCCCGCCAGCTGCACAGCCACCGGCCGCGGCTCGCCGGCGCCGATGGTGCGGCGAAGCGTTTTCGCCGAAGCGCGAATCATCGCTTTGCTCGCAATCATCTCCGAGACGACGAGGCCGGCGCCGAAACCTTTCACCAGCCGGCGAAACGGGGCATCTGTAACGCCCGACATCGGCGCGAGGATGACCGGTGTGCTCAAGGCGATGTGGCCAATGCGAAACGCCATGGTATTCGCGATTCTCCTTTGTGCCTATTAGATAGGCACTTCACCATGTTTGCAAGAATTTGCCGTATTCCTGGGCGGGCCGTGCCCCTCAAGCGATCAGCACGTCGGTGACAAACTTCACCCCCGGATAGCCGAACGTCAACAAGAGGTATGCGAGAAGCACGATGCGCGCCGCGCGCCGTCCCCGCAAGCCTCTGCGGTAATGTGCGATAAGCAATCCGGCAATGACCACGAAGGCGGCGAGACTGAGGATCGTCTTATGGTCGAACGGCAAGATTTGACCGGTCTCGCGGTACGCCAAGGCCATGCCGGTCATGAGGCCGAGGCCGAGCACGATTTCTCCGATGAGCAGAAGCCTCAAGACGAGGGCCTCGCAGTTCGCCACGGAGGGCAACGCCCTCGCCACGGTCGCAGGCCGCCGCCGTTTCAATGCGCGCTCCTGAATGAAAGCGGCCAGCGCCGCCACAGCGGCAATCGTCACAAAAGCGTAGGTCACAACGGAAACGACGATATGGACGGCAACCCAGCCGCCGATATCGGGACCGGGAATGAGAGGCTGCGCCGGCGCGGTCTGCCAAACGACCGCAAGCAGAGCAAGAAGGAAAAGGTAGGCGGCGACCAGTGGCGCAAGCCGCCATGCTTGCGCGTCAACGGCCGCGATCACGGCGTAAAGGGTTGCCGATACCGCCACTGTCGCCCATAGACTGGCTCCAAAACCCGTTTCCCAAGGCCCGGCGAGATGAACGGCGAAGCGCGCCGCCGGGCCGGCCACGGCAACAGCGATCGTCGCCCAGAACAGTGCGTCACGACGCGGCTCCCGGCGCAGGGCCTGCAGAAAAGCCGGAACGAGCGACAGTAAAGGCACCAGATCGAGTACGAGATCCATGACAGCGTTCGCAAGGCGCGGGTCGAGAGCTGGCGTGGGAGACGCCGGATCTCGCGCTTGGCAATGAACGCCGCGCCTTTTAGCATGTTCATGGGGATTTTTCATCCACAACCTGCCGAGGCGCGCCAAGGGATATGACACAGTGCGTAGCGTTGCTCGTCGCCGGTGGACACGGCGAGAGATTCGGAGGCGACATCCCGAAGCAGTATCAGCCACTCTGCGGGGAACCCGTTCTGCGGCGCGCGGCGCGGGTGTTTGCCGACCATCCGCAAGTCGACGCGGTGCGGGTCGTCATTCGTGCGGAGGATCGAGCCCTTTACGATGGCGCGACGGCGGGTTTGAAGCTTCTCGACCCGGTGGCAGGAGGCGCAACCCGGCAGGAATCAGTCTTGCGCGGCTTGGAAAGTCTTGCCGCCTTGGCGCCCGCGACCGTCCTGATCCACGACGCCGCCCGCCCTTTCTGCCGTCCCGATATGATTGCGCGCGTCATCGCCGCCGTGTCGTCTGGTGGCGCGGCTGTCCCCTGCGTGCCGGTCCGCGACACGCTGAAACGGAGCGGCGACGGCGAGCGGATTATCGCGACGGTGGAGCGGTCCCATCTTTGGCAGGCGCAAACCCCTCAAGGTTTCCGTTTCCCCGAGATCCTCGCCGCGCATCGCCGTTTCTCCGGACAGTGCTTCACGGATGACGCGGCAGTTGCGGAGCATGCCGATATTGCCGTCGCGATCGTCGCCGGCGACGACGACAACGTCAAGATTACCACCGCCGACGACCTTCGCCGCTGTGAGGGACGGCTGACCGGCGGAAGCGAGATCCGCACGGGCTTCGGCTTCGACGTTCACCGTTTCGGACCGGGCGGTCATGTTGTGCTGGGCGGCGTTTCGATCGCTCATGAGGCAGGACTGATCGGCCATTCCGATGCCGATGTTGTTCTGCATGCGCTGACCGACGCTCTACTCGGCGCCGTCGGCGCCGGCGACATCGGGCAGCATTTCCCGCCGAGCGATCCGCGATGGCGGGCGGCGGCCTCCGAGATTTTTCTCAAGCGCAGCGCCGAGATCGTCGCCGAGTCTGGCGGACACATCGTCAACGTCGATGTGACCGTGATCTGCGAGCGCCCGCGCATCGGACCACATCGCGCCGCCATGACCGCCGAGATCGCGCGCATCCTTGGGATTGCTCCAAGCCGGATCAGCATCAAAGCGACCACAACGGAAGGATTGGGTTTCACTGGTCGGCGCGAAGGAATCGCCGCTCACGCTCTCGCCACGGTGCGGATGATCAATCCGTTGCCTTAGCTGCGCCACCGGAACGATCCTCCCCTTGCGTTCTCAGGATTCGTAAGCAATCCTGTTCCCGGGCAGGGTTGCGGAGACTGCACCAATGAACCAGCTGGCGGCAAACCTTACCCCCGAAGACCATCAAGCGCTCGTTCACGCGTATCGGGCGCTCGAGCACCCGGGCCTCGTCGCCCGGGTCAGCAACGTTCTCGGCATTCCGCTTTCGGCCACGCTCAAGCTGTTGCCGCGTCCATGGCATGCCGCCGTGGCCAGCGCGGCGGAGACGGCAGTCACGAAGGCGCTTGAGGTCGCCATCTCATCGCTCGGAGACACGCCTTCCCGCGCGGCGGGCAGTTCCAGCCACCAGATGCTGTGCATGGCGACAGGAGCGGTCGGCGGATTTTTCGGCCTTCCCGCGCTCCTCGTTGAACTGCCGGCGACAACGACCATCATGCTGCGCGCCATCGCAGACGTTGCGCGTCGCGAAGGGGAAGACCTGGCCGATCTGGATGCCCGTCTCGCCTGCGTCCATGTCCTTGCTTTCGGCGGGCGCTCGGGGGAAGACACGTATACTGAACTCGGCTACTACGAAGTGCGTGCGGCTCTTGCGCTCCACTTTTCGGTTGTTTCGCATCATATCGCCGCGCGCGGGGTTGACGGGCAGCTGCCCGCCACCGTCAATCTTATTCGCAGCATTGCCGCGCGGTTCGGCGTCGTCATTTCCGAGAAGGCCGCCGTGCAAATGGTTCCCCTGCTCGGCGCCGCCGCGGGCGCCCTCGTCAATCGTGCCTTCATGGACCATTACCAGGATGTCGCAACGGGCCACTTTACGGTGCGACGGCTTGAACGGACTTATAGCGGCGAGGCGATCGAGGCGGCCTACCGAGCAATCGCAACCGAACAGGAACAGCCACGGGTGGGCGCGTCGGCTGCCCGCGCAAATCCTTGACCTTCACGGAGAAGGCTGTCCGCCATGAATGATGGCACGCCGTGTGCGAGGCTCCGGACGGGTTCACCCACCCGAGGAGCCGGCCATCGTGAAGCGCAGTTGCGTCCTGTCACTTTTGCTCATCATCACCGTCGCCGATACGGCGATGGCGCGCACCACCTGGAACGAGTCCCCATCGGAGCCGGGAGATCTCTGCGCCGCCGCCATCGCCGCCGAGGAACGACGCACGAGCATTCCGCGCCACCTGATGAGCGCGATCGCTCTCGCCGAGTCAG
>CAZRWU010000061.1:0-15455 GCA_964603915.1 uncultured Rhodospirillaceae bacterium | reverse complement strand
ACGCTCGACACCTTGAGGACGGGTCTCGCGGGGCGCGGCCACGAGACGCTGTTCATCACCCCCGAAGCCTTCCGCACCGTTCCCTGCCCCTCCTATGCGGAGATCCGGCTGGCGATGACCCGGCCGGCGACAATCGGGCGGCGCATCGAGGCGTTTGCGCCGAACGCCATCCACATCGCCACCGAGGGTCCGCTCGGCTGGATGGCGCGGTCGTGGTGTCTTGGCCGCGGCTATCCCTTCACCACCGCCTTTCACACGCGCTTTCCCCATTACCTTCATTCCCGGTGGCGCATTCCGCTCGGCGCGACCTACGCCATCCTCCGCCGGTTCCACGACTCCTCGTCGGGAATCATGGTGGCGACGCAAACCATCGAGGACGAGCTGACGGCGCGCGGCTTCACGCGGATCCGGCGCTGGACCCGGGGCGTCGACACCGCCCTGTTTCGTCCCGGAGACAAGACCTTCCTCGCCTTCGAGCGGCCGATCGGCCTGTTCGTCGGCCGCGTCGCGGTGGAGAAGAACATCGAGGATTTCCTGCGTCTGCCGCTCCCCGGCGTCAAGGTCGTCATCGGCGACGGGCCGCAGCGAGCGGACCTGGAGAGCAAGTACCCGGAGGTCCGCTTCCTCGGCAAGAAAGTCGGCGCGGAGCTGGCGCGGCACTATGCCGCCGCCGATGTGTTCGTTTTTCCCAGCCGCACCGACACCTTCGGCCTGGTGATTCTCGAGGCTCTGGCCTGCGGCGTGCCCGTCGCCGCCTATCCGGCGCCGGGTCCGCTCGACGTCATCGGCCACTCCGGCGCCGGCGCGCTCGCCGACGATCTCGGCGCCGCCGTCCATGCCGCCCTCGCCATTCCGCCCGAACGCTGCCGCGCCCATGCTGAATCGTTCTCGTGGGAGCGCAGCGTCGACCAGTTTGTGGACAACCTTTTCGTGTTTCGCTGAGGGCGCCGCGGACGCCGGATCATTGGCCCCGGCCGTGCCACGTGCTATGTCAACGGCATATCGCTTCTTCCGTCCCCTGATTGCGCGAAACGAGCCGATCCTTGACCGCGACCGCACCGCACCGCCACCACCGCTCGACCCATGAACTGGTGCGCCGTCTCATCCGCGAATACGTCCGCCCGTATCTCGGCTGGCTGGCGTTCGCCCTCTTCTTCATGGCGCTTGTCGCCGGGACGACCGCGCTCAGCGCCTGGTTGATGGAGCCCGTGGTCAACGAGGTGTTCGTCGCCAAGCGGCTGGAAGCGCTGTGGCTGGTCGGCATCGCCATCCTCGCCACCTTCTTCGTCAAGGGCCTCGCCAACTACGGACAGGCGGCGCTGATGAGCGCCGTCGGATTGCGCATCGTCGCCGACACCCAGAACCGGCTGTTCCGCCACCTCTCGCACATGGACCTCGCGTTCTTTCACGCCCACAGCACCGGCGGGCTGGTCTCGCGCTTCGTCATCGACATCCAGATGATGCGCGCCGCGGTGTCCGACGTGCTCACCAGCCTCGGCAAGGATCTGTTGTCGCTGATCGGGTTGATCGCCGTTCTGTTCATCCAGGACTGGGAACTCGCCCTCATCTCCTGCCTCGTCTTTCCGCTCGCCATCCTGCCGATCGTCCGCCTCGGCCGGCGGATGCGCAAGGTCACCGCCAACACCCAGCGCGAAATCGGGCTGATGACGACCCTGCTCGAACAGACGTTCCAGGGCATCCGGGTGGTCAAATCGTACGGCATGGAAGCTTACGAGAGGCAGCGCGTCGAGAACCTCGTCGAGCGGGTTTACCGGCTGACCTTTCGCTCGGCGCGCATCCGCGCCGCGTCGCGGCCGATCATGGAAACGCTGGGCGGCATCGCCATCGCCCTCGTCGTCGTCTACGGCGGCTACCGGGTCATCCAGGAGCAGACCGATCCGGGCTCGTTCTTCTCGTTCATCACCGCCCTCCTGCTCGCCTACGAGCCGATGAAGCGGCTCGCCAACCTCAATGCGTCGCTGCAGGAAGGGCTGGCCGGAGCGGAGCGGCTGTTCGTCCTGCTGGACACGCCGCCGGTGATGCAGGAAAAGCCTGACGCCCGGCCCCTGACGGTGTCCGCGGGCGGCATCCGCTTCGAGAACGTCTCGTTCGCTTACGGCTCCGGTAAGAAGGTCCTCGACGATCTTACGCTCGACGTGCCGCCGGGAAAGGCGGTCGCCCTGGTCGGACCGTCGGGCGCCGGCAAGTCCACGGCGCTGAACCTCATTCCCCGCTTCTATGACGTCACCGCCGGCCGCGTGCTGATCGACGGCGTCGATGTCCGGGACGTGACGCTGGCGTCGCTGCGCCGCCACATCGCCCTCGTCAGCCAGGAAATCACGCTGTTCGACGACACCATCCGGGCCAACATCGCCTACGGCCGCCAGGGCGCCGACGATGCCGACATCGCCGCGGCGGCGCGGCGGGCCGGCGCCGAAGCGTTCATCATGGCGCTGCCGCAAGGCTACGACACCGTCGTCGGCGAGCAGGGCATCAAGCTTTCCGGGGGACAGCGGCAACGCCTCGCCATCGCCCGCGCCGTCCTCAAGAACGCGCCGATCCTGCTGCTCGACGAGGCGACCTCGGCTCTCGACGTCGAATCCGAACGACACGTCCAGACGGCGCTGAGCGAGCTGATGCGCAACCGGACGACCTTCGTCATCGCGCACCGGCTGTCCACCGTCGTCAGCGCCGACCTTATCTATGTCATGGAGCGCGGTCGCGTCGCCGAGGCGGGAACGCACAGCGAGCTTCTCGCCCGCGGCGGCCTCTATGCGCGGCTGTACGCGCTTCAGTCGTCCGATGAACACAAACCGCCCGGCGCCGTCCGCGTCGCGCGCGCTTGAAGAGGCCCAAGGACCCCGCGTTTCTCGTGAAACTGCTCAAGACCCTGATCGCCAAGCCGCCGCTGCGGGCTCTGCTGTGCAGCCTCGCCGCCGGCTACCTGCGCCTCGTTTACGCCACCGGGCGCTGGACCCTGGTCGGCGTCGACGGCATGGGCCGTTACGTCACGCGCGGCCAGCCGGTCATCGCCTGCTTCTGGCACGGCCGGCTGCTGATGATGCTGTACGCCTGGCGCTGGCGCGAGCGGCGCCAGATGCTGATCTCGCAGCACCGCGACGGCCAGTTCATCGCCGGCATCATCGCCCGCTTCGGCGTCGACGCCGTCGCCGGCTCCTCGCGGCGGGGCGGCGCGCCGGCGGTTCGCCGGCTGCTCGCCATCCTCAAGGCGGGCGAGAGCATCGGCATCACGCCCGACGGGCCGCGCGGGCCGCGCATGCGCGCTCAGATCGGCGCGGTCCGGCTTGCGCAACTGTCCGGCGCGCCCCTGTTTCCGGTCACGTTCGGGGTGCGGCCGCGGCGCATGCTGTCGTCGTGGGACCGGCTCGTTCTTGTCTTTCCCTTCGCGCGCGGCGTCGTGATCTACGGCGATCCGATCGTCGTTCCCCGCGACGCCGGCGATGAGCAACTGGAGAGTCTGCGCGCGCTGCTGGAGCGCCGGCTAAACGACATCACGACGCAAGCCGACCGCCTCACCGGCTATGAAGCCGTCGAACCGGCGCCCCTGCGCGAGAGAGCGGCGTGATCGGGCTCGCGTTCTACCGGACCGCGACCGGCCTCGGCGGGCCGCTCATTCGCCTCTACCTGGCGCGGCGGCGCGCCCGCGGCAAGGAAGACCCGGAGCGATTCGGCGAGCGGCTCGGCATCGCGGCGCGGCCTCGCGAAGACGGACGGCTGGTGTGGATGCACGCGGCCAGCGTCGGCGAGGCGATCTCGCTGTTGCCGCTGATCGCGCGCCTGCGCCAGCGTTGGCCCGGCCATGCCGTCCTGTTGACGACGGCGACGGTGACCTCGGCGCGGGTCATGGCCGAGCGCCTGCCGGAGGGCGCCATCCATCAATACGCGCCGGTCGACCGCATGCCTTACGTCCGCCGCTTCCTCGATCATTGGCGGCCCGATCTCGCCGTCTGGGCGGAATCGGAATTCTGGCCGAACATGGTGAGCGAAACCGCCCGCCGGGGCATCCCGATGGTCCTCGTGCAGGGGCGGATCTCGTCGCGCTCCTTCGCGGGCTGGATGCGGCATCGCCGGCTGATCAAGCGTCTGCTCGGCGGTTTCGTCCTGTGTCTCGGCCAGAGCGAAACCGACGCCGAGCGGCTGAGGGCGCTGGGCGCGCGCCGCGCCGCGTATCGCGGCAACCTGAAGTACGCGGCGGCGGCGCTGCCCGCTCGCGAGGACGCCGTCGCCGCGCTCCGGGAGACGCTCGGCGCGCGGCCGCGCTGGCTGGCGGCGAGCACGCATCCGGGCGAGGAAGAGATTGCCGGCGCGGTTCACCGGCGGCTGCGCGACCGGCGCCGGGATCTCTTGACGATCATCGTGCCGAGGCATCCCGAGCGCGGGCCGGCGATCGCCACGGTTCTCGGCGGCTCCGGCTTGAGCGTGGCGCGCCGGGCGGCGGGCGAGCCGGTGACGGCGGAAACGGAAGCGTACATCGCCGACACCATCGGCGAGCTCGGCCTGTTCTACCGGCTCGCGCCGATCGCCTTCATCGGCAAGTCGCTCGCCGCCGAAGGAGGACAGAATCCGCTGGAGGCGGCGCAGCTCGGGTGCGCGATCGTCCACGGCCCGCACATGGCGAACTTCGCCGACATCGCCAGTCATCTCGGCGAAGCCGGGGCCTCCTTGCGCGTGACCGACGCCGAGGAACTGGCCGCCGCGGTCTCGCGCCTTCTCGGCGACGAGGCCGAGAGGACCCGCCGGGCGGCGGCGGCGCGCGCTGTCGCCAGCGCCGAAGCCGGCGTTCTCGATGCCGTCGTCGACGCCCTGGCGCCGTTCATGGACGCCGGCGTCGCCCCTGACGTCGCGGAGGCGGCCGATGCAAGCGCCTGACTTCTGGTACGACGGCGACGGCGGCATCCTGGCGCGCCTGCTCGCGCCGGCGGCGGCTGCCTATCGCCGCGTCGCCGCGCGCCGCAACGGCGCGGTGCGGCCCTGGCAAGCGCCCGTTCCGGTAGTCTGCGTCGGCAATCTCACCGTCGGCGGCGCCGGCAAGACGCCGGTCGCCCTCGCCATCGCCGACCGCTTGGCGCGGCGGGGGATCGACGCGCAGTTCCTCTCGCGCGGTTACGGCGGCGCATCGGCGGGACCGGTGCGCGTCGATCCGCGACGTCACACCGCCGCCGAGGTCGGCGACGAGCCCTTGCTGCTCGCCGAGGCGCGGCCGGCCTGGGTCGCCCGCGACCGGCGGAAGGGGATCGAGGCCGCCGTCGCCGCCGGCGCCGGCCTCATCGTGATGGACGACGGCCTGCAGAACCCCTCCGTCGCCAAGGACCTCGCCATCGTCGTCATCGACGGGCCGCGCGGCTTCGGCAACGGCCGGACCTTGCCGGCGGGCCCGCTCCGCGAGCCTCTCGCCGCCGGTCTCGCGCGCGCCGACGCCATCGCCCTGATCGGCCCCGACACCTTTCGAATCGGCGAGCGCCTCGCCGACCTGCCGATTGTGCGCGGCCGCCTCCAGCCGGACGCCGCCGCCGCGCGCCGTCTCGCGGGGCGCGAGGTGGTGGCGTTCGCCGGCATCGGCCATCCAGAGAAATTCTTCGCGACGCTGCGAGAGATCGGCTGCACGATCGTCGCCGGCCATGCGTTCGCCGACCATCACGTCTACCGCGCGGGGGAGATCGCCGCCATCGTCCGGCAAGCGCAAGCCGCGGGGGCTGTCGCGGTGACCACCGCCAAGGACTTCGCCCGCCTCGATCCGGCGCAGCGCGCCGGCATCGACGTCGTTCCCGTTGGCGTGGTGTGGCGCGACGGGACGGTCCTCGACGCGCTTCTCGGCCGGGTGGCGGCGCGCCATGCCGTTTAGCGCGGCCGGCGGCAATGTCCCGTTGCTCAGGCGTCTGCGCTTCGCGGCGGAAGCCCTGGCGGTGCGAAGCGTCTTTTGCATCATCCGCGCCCTGCCTCTTGACGTGGCGTCCGCCGTCGGCGGCTGGCTTGGCCGCACCTTCGGGCCGCATCTGCCCCGCACCGACGTCGCTCGCCGCAACCTGCGCGCCGCCTTCCCGGAAAAATCGGAAGCCGAGATCGCCGCCATCGTGCGCGGCATGTGGGACAATCTCGGCCGCGTCGCGTTCGAGTACCCGCATCTCGACCGCTTTCGCTTTTTCAACGGCGACGGCCGCATCGAGGTGGTCGGGACCGAGCACTTCGACGCGATGCGGGACGATGGCGGGCCGGGGCTCATGTTCTCCGGGCACTTCGGCAACTGGGAGCTGATGGGCCCGGCCGCCGCCGCCCGCGGCGCTCCGCTCAGCATCGTCTATCGGGCGCCGAACAATCCGCGGCTGCGGTGGTTGTTCGACCTGCGCCGCTCAGGCGGCGGCGTGATGGTTCCCAAAGGCGCCGAGGGCGCCAAGCAGGCGCTGAAACTGCTCAAGGACGGCGCGCATCTCGCCATGCTGGTCGACCAGAAGATGAACGACGGCGTGCCGGCGCCGTTCTTCGGCCGCGCGGCGATGACGGCCCCGGCGCTGGCGCTGTTCGCCATGCGCTTCCGCTGCAAGGTGTTGCCGGCGCGGATCGAGCGCCTCGGCGGCGTGCGCTTTCGCATCACCGTGCTGCCGCCGATGCGCTTCGCCTGGACCGGCGACCGCCACGCCGATGTCCTGGCGGCGATGACCCAGGTCAATGCGGTCCTCGAGGAGTGGATCCGCGAGCGCCCGGAGCAGTGGCTGTGGCTGCACCGCCGCTGGCCCGACGGCGACCGCTGACGCCTTTCCCGATGACGTTCCCGGCGGCTTCCCGCTACAGCAGAGTGCCCTGCTCTTCGTCGGCTTTTCTTGCCGCAGGACGCCGCTCGCGACGGGCCGAGCCGTCGACGACGGCGGTGCGTTCGCCGTCGTGCATGCGGATCGCCACGGGCATTCCCGGCTTCAGCATCGTCGCCGACGTCAGCGCCGCTCCCGCTTCGTCGTGAACGAGAGCGAAGCCCCGCTCGAGCACGCGCTGATAGGAGTAGCTCTCGAGCAGCGCCGAGGCGTGGGCGAGCTGTCTTGCGTGCTCGCGCAGGCGCGTCGCGACGACGGTGTTGAGGGCGCGCGCCTCGGCGGCGAGACGGCTGCCCTCGTGCTCGATTCGCTTGAGCGGGCTGACGAGGCGGGCGGCAAGGTGGGCGAGCTGGTGATTTTTGCGGTCGAGGCCGACGAACAGGCTGTTGCCCAGCCGGTCGCTCCAGTCGTCGAGCCGCTGCCGGGCCTCTTCGACCAGCTGCGCGGGCTTGGGCAGGCCGCGGCCGAGGCCCTCGACGCGGACGCGCCGCTCGGCGATGATCCGGCTCATGCCGCCGATCAGGCGCGCCTCGGTCGCGACGACGCGCGTCAACAGTTCGGCGCGCACCGGCACCGCCATCTCCGCCGCCGCCGTCGGCGTCGGTGCGCGCATGTCCGCGGCGAAATCGATCAGCGTGGTGTCCGTTTCGTGGCCGACGGCGGAAATCAGCGGGATCGTGCTGGCGGCCGCGGCGCGGACGACGATCTCCTCGTTGAACGCCCAAAGATCCTCAAGGCTGCCGCCGCCGCGGGCGACGATGAGCGTCTCCGGCCGCGACGCCGCCCCGGTGGGTAGGCGGTTGAAGCCGTCGATCGCGGCGGCGATCTGCTCCGCGGCGCCCTCGCCCTGCACCGCGACCGGCCAGATCAGCACCCGCCTTGGGAACCGGTCGGCGAGGCGATGCAGGATGTCGCGGATCACCGCTCCGGTCGGCGAGGTCACGACGCCGATCACCTGCGGCAGGTAGGGGATCGGCTTCTTGCGTTCGAGATCGAACAGGCCCTCGGCGGCGAGGCGCTTGCGCCGCTCCTCGAGCAGCTTGAGCAGGGCGCCTTCGCCGGCAAGCTCCATCGAGTCCGCGACGATCTGGTATTCCGAGCGCCCGGGATAGGTCGACAGCTTGCCGGTGACGATGACCTCCATGCCGTCCTCGGGCTGAATGCCGAGGCGCGACGCCGATCCTCGCCAGCAGCATCCCTTGAGCACGGCGGCGTCGTCCTTCAGGGAGAAATAGAGGTGGCCGGAGCCGGCGCGCCGGAAGCCGGTAATCTCGCCGCGGACGCGGACCCGCTCGAAGCCGCGCTCGACGTGACGTTTCAGCGCCAGCGAGATCTCGCCGACGCTGAGAACGGGCAGGTTGTGCGCGACACCTTCGGTGCTAGGATGATCCATCATCCGCCGCAGTATGAAGCAAAGCCGCCGGCGGAGCAAAGGAGAGCGGGGATATAAAGGAGGCTGGGGTGCAACGAATGAAGGTGCTGGTGGTGGGCTCCGGAGGCAGGGAGCACGCGTTGTGTTGGGCCATTTCGCGATCGCCGTGGTGCGCGGAGCTTCTCTGCGCTCCGGGCAACGCCGGCATCGCCGAGGTGGCGCGCTGCCGCCCGGTCGCTTCCGGCGATCTCGACGGCATCGTCGCTCTGGCCAAGGCCGAGGCCGTCGACTTCGTCGTCGTCGGCCCGGAGGCGCCCCTGGTCGCGGGCCTCGTCGACCGCCTCGAGGAGGCCGGAATCGAGGCGTTCGGCCCCAAGGCCAGGGCCGCGATCCTCGAAGGCTCCAAGGCTTTCATGAAGGACCTTTGCGCGCGCTACGACATTCCGACGGCGGCGTGGCGTCGGTTCGACGAGCCGGACGCCGCCAAGGATTACATCCATCGCCAGGGAGCGCCGCTCGTGGTCAAGGCCGACGGCCTCGCCGCCGGCAAGGGCGTCATCATCTGTCGCACCGACAACGAGGCGTTCGCCGCCATCGACCACATTCTGATCGAAGGCGCGTTCGGCGACGCCGGCGCCCAGGTCATCGTCGAGGAGTTCCTCGAGGGCGAGGAAGCCAGCTTTTTCGCCCTCGTCGACGGCGCGGAGATAACGCCGCTGGCTTCGGCCCAGGACCACAAGGCCGCCTTCGACGGCGACGAGGGCCCGAACACCGGCGGCATGGGCGCGTATTCGCCGGCGCCGGTGGTCACGCCGGCGCTGGCCGAGGCGATCATGGACCGGATCATGTGGCCGACGGTGCGCGCCATGGCGGCCGAGGATCGTCCGTACACCGGAGTTCTTTATGCCGGCGTGATGATCACCAAGGAGGGCCCGAAGGTCCTCGAATTCAACGTCCGCTTCGGCGATCCCGAATGCCAGCCGCTGATCATGCGCATGAAATCGGATGTGCTGGAGGCGCTCGTCGCCTGCCGCGAAGGCCGACTCCGCCAACTGTCCTTGCAATGGTACGACGAGGCGGCGCTCACCGTGGTCATGGCGACCCAGGGGTACCCCGGCTACTATCAGAAAGGCTCCCCGATTCGCGGCCTGGAGAAAGCGGCGAGTCTCGACGACGTGGTGGTCTTTCATGCCGGAACCGCCCGCGTCGACGGCGCTTGCGTCGCCGACGGCGGCCGCGTTCTCGGCGTCACCGCGCGCGGCGACACGGTGGCGGCGGCGCAACGGCGGGCCTACGAGGCGGTTTCGCTCATCGACTGGCCGGAAGGCTTCTATCGTCGCGACATCGGCTGGCGCGCGATCGAACGCCGCTTGTGATTCGCATCCATCACGCCGCCTCGCAAAAAAAGGGCGGCCGAAGCCGCCCTTGACAAGGATGGACGAGCGCTTTGTTAGAAGCTGGCGGTGAGGGCGATCGTTCCGCCCCAACCGTCGGTGTCGGACGTATTGGCAATGGCGTTGGCAAGCGCGGCAGGCCCCGTCGGTGTCTCCGCCTCGTCGTCGAACATGAAGAGACCGCCGATGAGACGAATGCCCGGGCCGAGGGTGTAGGTTCCGGAAAGGGTGCAGTTGAGGTGCTTGAGGTCGCCGGTCCCCTCGGTCTGCCAACCCACGCCCTTGCCTCTGATGCAGCTTACGCCGGCGGCGTAGGGGCCGACCTCGTAGCGGGCGCCCGCCGACCAGACGTTGCTCTTGAGGCTGCGCTGATCGACCCCGGCGATGGGCAGGTCGCGGCCGGACGTCACTTGCTTGAAAGCGCCGCCGACGCTGAAGCCGGCCCAGGTGAGCTGGCCGCCGAGGTTGTATCCGAACATGTTGCCGGGTTCGACATTGGAGAAGGCCGAGAGATCCTGGCGCTGGCCCATGTAGCGCACGCCGGTCGAGAGCTGGACGCCGATGCCGCCGAAGGCTTCGCGATAGTTGACCGCGCCTTCCCAGCTGTCGTTATAGCGGCCGTTGATATTGAGAATGCCGAAGTTGGCGTTGGCGGTGGTGTTGCTGTCCTCCGCGGCTTGCGGCGCGTAGCTGACGCCGACCTGGAAACCGCCATACCGCGGGGTCGTGTACATGATGCGGTTGGCGTCGCCGACACGGATGCCCCCGGGAGTGCTGAGATCGCCGAGCGAAGTGCTGTTCAGAAGGGCGGCCTGGGCGCCGGAGGTATCGACGTACATGCCGACGTTGACGACATCGCCGTCGTCGACGCTGACGCCGCCGTTCGGCGCGGAGACGTGGAGGAGGTCGTTGATGGCGTCCTCAGATCCGAGCTTGAACTGGCCAAGGCGCTCGCTCTCCAGGAACAGGAAGGACTCGTCGATGTGCAGCCCGGACGTGTTCTGGGGTTGTCCGACGGCTTGCGCCTCGAGCTCGATCTGAATACCGACCGAGATTCCGTTATCGAGCGTCGTCTGGCCGGTGAAGCAGATTTCGGAGTTCGTCTTCTGGTCGATCGTGCTCGCCTTGAAGCCGCGCGTATTGCGGTTGGCGTCCGTATCGGTAAAGTCCTGATCGAGACCGACGACCCATTGCTGGTGAAAGCCATGGATTTCAAGTTGAAGACGTTCGGCGGCGGCGGCGGTGCCCGCCCCTCCGGCAATCAATCCCGCCGTCGCCATGGCGGTCGTGGCTAAAAGGATCCTTTTCATTACCATCCTCTCCATCTCACTCTGGAGTTCCCCCGGAAACATCCTCTTGGCCGGTCCGCCCCGCAGGACACCCCCCGCCATCGGGAACAACTTTATTCAAGACACGAAGCCGTTTCAGGTTCAACATCGGCTTCCCGGCATTGTGGCGTTTCCTCCGCACTGTGGCGTTTGCGCAACAAGGCGAGAAAAGGGCGGCCGAAGCCGCCCTTCCATGGAACCAAAACGCGGTTTTTGAAACGCGCCCGGATCAAAACGACGTGGTCACCGCGACGGCGCCGCCCCAGCCGTCGGTGTCCGATGTCGCGCCGATGGTGCTGGCCGAGGGGCCGGCCGGCGTTTCGGCCTCGTCGTCGAAGTAGAACAGCCCGCCGACAAGGCGAATCCCCGGCCCCATCGTATAGGTGCCGGACAGCGCGCAGACGAAATGCTTGAGATCGCCGGTGCCTTCCGACTGGAAGCCGACCTGGCGCCCGCGGTTGCACGTCACGCCCGCGGCATAGGGCCCGGTTTCATAGCGGCCGCCGGCCGACCACGAATTGCCGCGCAGGCTGTAGAGATCTTCGCCGATGTCGCTGTAGCCGCGGCCCGACGTGATCTGTTTGAAGCCGCCGCCCACCGTCAACCCCCCGAAGGTGAGCTGACCGCCCAGGCTGTAGCCGAGAAGGCTGCCGACATCGAGTTCATCCGGCAGTTCGGCGGCGATTCCCCTGACCTGATTGGCGGAGGTGATTCCGGCTGCGAGCTGCACGCCGACCCCGTTGAACGTCTCCCTGTAGTTGACGGCGGCGGCGAGCTGGTCGTGATAGCCGTTGGGCTCGCAGGCCGTGCCGACAGTCAGCCGGCACCCGTAGTTGGGGTTGTTGGTGGTCAGGCTGTCCTCGCCGGCGTTGGGCGCGTAGCTGACGCCCGCCTGCACGCCCAAGTAGCGCGGAGTGATATAGATCAGGCGGTTGGTGTCGCCGAAGACGTCGCCCAGCGAGGTGCTGCCGGTCACGCCGGTCACCGCCCCCGAAGTGTCGATGTACATCTCGAGGGTGTTGACGTCGCCGTCGTCGACGCTGATGCCGCCGTCCGGCGAGGCCACATGCAACAGTTCCGCCGCGCTGTCCTTGACGCCCAGCGTCAGCTGGCCGAGGGTGTCGCTCTCCATGAAAAGAAACGTCTCGTCGATAAAGGTATCTTCGGAGAAAGCTTCGAGTTCGACCTGCACGCCGACCGAGATGCCGTTGTCGAGCGTCGTCTGGCCGGTAAAGCAGATTTCGCTGTTCGTTTTCTGGTCGATGGCGCTCAGCTTGAAGCCCTGCGGTTCCCGCCCGGGATCGCCGTCGTTGAAGTCCTGACTGGCGCCGACGACCCACTGCTGATGAAAGCCGTGAACTTCGATGCTGATTCGCTCGGCGGCGGCGGCGTCGCGCCCTCCCGTCACGCCCGCCGTCAAGAGTCCGGCCGTCGCCACGGCGGTGGTCGCAAGCAAGATTGTCTTGGTTTTCATGATGAGACTCTCCACATCCGGTTGCGCCATTTCCGGCGCGTCAATCGCGACGTCCCTCCGTCGACTGCTGTTTTGGTGATTGACCCGGACTCTTTTGTGGGCGCGCCGAGGCTCATCGATGGCGCCAATGCCACCCGCAAGACGAGCATCCGCAGAAAGCCACGCGGGATCGGCCTTTTCAAGAAAATGCTGTCGCCGCCGCGCAAATCCTGGCTGGATGTGGCAAGCGTGTAACAACAGTGTCATTTTGGCGCGGTGCGGCGGGATCGGCCGCTCCCGGGAGCGCGCATGACTTGGCCAAAGAGACCTGTTATAAGGAATCATCGATAAGGACGAGGCGCGCCTCGAGTCCTTGCAGCGGGAACACGCGGAGAAGACACCCGATGAAAAATCTTGGCCAGATGATGAAGCAGGCCCAGCAGATCCAGGCGAAGATGGCGGCCATGCAGGATGAGCTGGCAAGCACGGAAGTGAGCGGGTCGGCGGGCGGCGGCATGGTCGAGGTGACGCTGAACGGCAAGGCGGAGGCCCGCAAGGTGCGGATCGATCCTTCGCTCGTCGACCCCGAGGAATGCGAGGTGCTCGAGGATCTGCTTGTCGCGGCCTTCAATGACGCCAAGGCCAAGGTCGAAAGCCACATCGCCGAGCGCATGGCGGAAATTACGGGCGGGCTCAAGCTGCCGCCGGGAATGCAGCTGCCGATCTAAGCGCGGCCCGGCGGCGCATTCCGGTCACCGCTGACGACAGGAGCCTGCGTTCGCGCGATGGTCCGTGTTCCGCCCTTCCCATGAACGAAATCGACCATCTCATTCAGTCCCTCGCCAGGCTGCCGGGGCTTGGGCCCCGTTCCGCGCGGCGGGCGGCGTTGTTCATGCTGAAGCGGCGCGACAGCGTGCTCGATCCGCTGATCCGGGCTATGGTCGCGGCCAAGGAGAAAGTGCGGACCTGCGCCGTTTGCGGCAATCTCGACACCGATAGCCCCTGCCGCATTTGCGCCGATCTTCGCCGCGACGACTCGTTGATCTGCGTCGTGGAGGACGTCGGGGATTTGTGGGCGCTGGAGCGCGGCGGCGCTTTTCGCGGCCGCTACCACGTGCTGGGCGGCATTCTGTCGGCGCTGGACGGCGTCGGACCGGACGATCTCAACATCGCGGCGCTTTTGCGGCGGGCGCGGGCGCCGGAGGTTCGCGAGATCGTCCTGGCGACCAACGCCACGGTCGAGGGGCAGACCACGGCGCACTACATCGCCGACCGCCTCGCCGACTGCGACGTCGCCGTCTCCGGCCTCGCCCTCGGCGTGCCGATCGGCGGCGAACTCGACTATCTCGACGACGGGACGTTGAGCACCGCGATGAAGGCGCGCCGCCGACTCGGCTGATCCCGGCGCGCAGAGACGGTGTTGAGAATCTAAGCGGCCGCTGGAGGCGCCGGAACGAGCGGGCATGGTGACGAAGCAGGCCCGCGGCGAGTGGAAGGCCGCATCAACAGGCCGGACACACGACCGCACCTCACTGAACGATCCTCAGCCGCCTCAGATTCCGCTTGCATTAAAGAGAGCATCCACACACGGCGCGGTTCACTTGCAGATGAACTCGTAGGGCCCAAGCCCTTTGAGGGTTTTGTTGGCGACTGTCTTCTGATTGATGCCGTAGCGCCTGGAGAGCTGCCTCGGGCTGGCTTGACGATGCTGTATCGCTCGACGGATCGCCGCTGTCTTGTGGGCGCTCCCGCGTGAAGAACTTGACCCATGGCGTCTCCTTCCACTGTCGCGAAAAGACTGCACCATCAAAACCTGGGATCAAACAGCTAGACTTCGCGCAGGCTGCGCCGAAAAATGTCACGGAACGGCTGGAACAGATAGCCCAACAGCGTGCGTTGCTCGGTTACGATCAGCACTTCCGCCGGCATGCCAGACACCAGGTGGATATCGGCGCCCAGTTCCGCCAACTTGGCGCGATCGAAAGCTTGAACGCCAAGCTGCGCCAGGCGGTCAGAACCAGAGGCCACTTTCCCACCGACGAGAGCGCCCTGAAACTCTTGTTCCTGGTGTTGAACCGGGCCGCCAAGGAGTGGAAAATGCCGCCGCGCGAATGGAGCATGGCCAAGGCTCAGTTCGCCATCCTGTTCGAGGAGCGTTTCAGCTTGGCCTGATGAAAACCGCCCTTACACAGAATTCCTGACAGTCTCCCGCGGACCCCCGACAGGGTCGTCAATGTCCAGCCAATCCCTCGCGACATCGACGCCGATGAAGATGTCCTGCATGATGGTTCCTGGTCCTGTTCGGCGGGGTCTGCGCCAACAGCCCCAGTCAACTGTTCAGGCTTGAGTATCGATACGGATGGCTCCCGAGCCGACAAACGGGCTCGATCACTCAGGAGGCTCGCGGGATGCCGTCCGCACCCGCAGATTAGCCGTGTCCCCGAAGACAGGAGGCTCCAACTCCTGAGTAGGATGGAGCCATCATGAGCAAAACGACGAACAAGTATTCTCCCGAAGTGCGCGAGCGTGCGGTGCGGATGGTGCTGGATGCCGATTCCGACAAAGCCGCCCCCTTGTTCCGATTTGATGGCGCCCCCTACAGCTCTACCACCGCAACCACATCAGCGGCTTATCAACCTGAAGGCGATGGACAGCCCGGAAGCAAGATACGATCGAAACCAAAAAAGTGAAACGATGTCTCCGAACCCTACAGCTCCTGTTCGGGGACGAAGCGGAAGCGCTGACGCATCCCTATCTCGCCCACGCGTGGGCCAGGAAGGGCGCGGATCTGCGCATTCCCGCTCCCGGCCAAGCCGCCAAAGTGGCGTTGCTCGGCGTGCTCGACTGGGCTCCCTGCACCCTCGTCGTCCACACCAGCCGGACCAAGCGTAGCACCGATTTCATCGCGTTCCTGGAAGACCTCGACCGGCGTTACGACCCTCAGCCGGGACGCGATCCCAGGCCGGTGGTAGCTCGTGCCGGGCCACGGCCCGATCCATACGAGCAAAGCCACCCGCGCCGCCCTGGCCGCACCGGCACACTGACTGACGATCGAGTGGCTGCCGAAATACACCCCGGAACTGA
>CAZRWU010000060.1:0-15618 GCA_964603915.1 uncultured Rhodospirillaceae bacterium | reverse complement strand
TCGCTTGACGGCGGCCTCGAGTCATTCAGAGAATGCCCCCGTTCCAACCGGCGGCAGCCGTCGCCAAGTGAACGGGGCGCCGACGCCGGCCCCAGGTTCCCGGCAAGCCTTCGAACACGCCAGCGCACGGCGTGCCACAATCGGCGCAGCGGCCATTTTCGTCAAGGTTCCATGCCGTCAGCTCATACCAGTCGCGACCGATGAGCGCGGCGCCGCAGTGGTGACACCAAGTGGTGCCGCCGACGCGGTCATGGACATTGCCGGTATAGGCGTAGCGAAGGCCGTTGTTGAGCGCGATGGCGCGAGCGCGGGTCAGGGTTGCCGGCGGAGTCGGCGGAACGTCCTGCATTTTCCAATCGGGGTGAAACGCGGAAAAGTGCAAAGGAACGTCGGGACCCAGGTTCTCGACGATCCACTTCGTCATCGCTTCCAGCTCTTCGTCGGAGTCGTTGGCGCCGGGGATGATCAGCGTCGTGATTTCCAGCCAGACGTTGGTCTCGTGCTTGAGATAACAGAGCGTATCGAGCACTGGCCGCAGGTGGCCGGTGCACAAGGTCTGATAGAAGCGCTCGGTGAAGCCCTTGAGGTCGACGTTGGCGGCATCGATCGACGAGAAGAAATCGGATCGCGCCGCCTCGGTAATGTATCCGGCCGTCACCGCGACCGTCTTGATTCCACGCGACCGGCACTCGGCGGCAACGTCGGCGGCGTACTCAAGGAAGATAACGGGATCATTATAGGTGAACGCAACGCTGCGACAGCCGCTTTGCTCGGCTGCGCGGGCGATCATCTCCGGCGTCGCCTGATCGTTGAGGGTGTCGGCTTCCCGAGATTTACTGATGTCCCAGTTTTGGCAAAACTTGCAGGTCAGGTTGCAGCCGGCGGTGCCGAATGAAAGAACCGGCGTTCCCGGCAGAAAGTGATTGAGCGGTTTCTTCTCGATCGGATCGATGCAAAAGCCGCTGGATCGCCCGTATGTCGTCAGCACGACGCGGTCGTCCTGGCGGGCGCGAACAAAGCAAAGGCCGCGCTGCCCTTCCTGAAGCTTGCAGAACCGCGGACAGACATCGCATTGCACGCGGCCGTCGTCGAGACGGCGCCAATGGCGGCCCGGGAACGCGATGGCGAACTTCTCGGGCATCTTAGGCATCTTGGTAGCCGTTTCTTCGGCAGGTGTCTTGGTCTTCACCGGTTTTTTCTCCTCACCACGGCGATTGGCGTGCTGTCGCCGAACATGGTAGCGGCAGAGCGGACGCGATGGCGGCAGGGGTGGCGCGACAACATCGGGGCGACCTACATCTTTTGTGTTTAAGACAAGGAGGCCCCAAGATGACCCATATCAGACGCGCGGCTGTCGCCGGTCTGTTCTATCCGGAAGATCCGGAGGAACTCGCAAGCGCGGTAAAACACCTTCTTGCCGATGCGCCCTTGCCCGCAACGGCCCGCGGGACGCCTAAAGCGCTCATTGTTCCACATGCCGGTTATATATACTCCGGTCCGGTCGCCGCGTCAGCCTATGCCCGTTTAAGAACCCTTGCGGGAAAGGCCAAGCGCGTCGTTCTGCTCGGGCCGTGTCATCGCGTGCCGTTGCGGGGGCTCGCGGTCAGCGGCGCCGACGCCTTTGAAACGCCGCTCGGCGTCGTGCCGGTGGACAAGAGCGCGGTCGCCGATGCGCTCAGCCTGCCCCAGGTCAGAATCTTCGAGGCGACTCACGCGAATGAGCATAGCCTGGAAGTGCATCTCCCGTTTCTGCAGGAGACTCTCGGAGAGTTTGCGCTCGTTCCGATCGTGGTCGGAGACGCATCGGCAGAGGAGGTCGCGGAAGTGCTCGAACGGCTGTGGGGTGGACCCGAGACCATCGTCGTCGTCAGCTCCGATCTCAGCCATTATCACGACTACGAGAGCGCCCGCCAGATCGACGCGACAACCTGTCGGGCGATCGAGGCTCTCGATCCGGGGGATATCGGCTTCGAGCAGGCTTGCGGCGGCGTGGCGGTGGGCGGTCTTCTGACGGTCGCGCGTCGGCGCGCTCTTGACGTCGTCACCCTCGACCTGCGGAACTCCGGGGATACGGCGGGCGATCGCCGCAGAGTCGTCGGCTACGGCGCGTGGATGTTTTCCGATCGCGGGCAGAGTCGGAGCGAGGGTCTCCGTGTCTGAGCCCGCGCGCGACGGCACGATCCGTCAGATCATAGAGGATCATGGCCCTACCTTGCTTCAAGTCGCCGCCGCGTCGATTTCCTGCGGCTTCACCGAAGGAAAGCCTCTGGCTGTCGACAAGACGAACGTCGTCGCCGAACTCGCCGCCGACGGCGCTTGTTTTGTAACGCTGAAGCAAGCCGGGCGGTTACGCGGGTGTGTTGGCTCGCCCCGGGCGCACCGGCCGCTGATCGATGACGTCGCCGTCAATGCCTTCGCCGCGGCTTTCGGCGATCGGCGATTTCCGGAGTTGAAGCTGGCCGAGCGGCAGGATCTCGACCTTTCGGTCACGGTGCTTGCCCCGCCGCAGCCTATCGTATTCAAGGACGAGGCAGCCCTGTGCGCCGAGCTTCGTCCTCACATTGATGGCTTGATCATTGAGTGCGAGGGCCGTTCTGCGCTATTTCTGCCGCAAGTATGGGATATTCTGCCGGCGCCGCCCCTATTCTTGGCCGAGCTCAAGGGGAAAGCGGGGCTGAATCCGCAGCAATGGCACTCTGCGTTGAAGGCGTGGCGGTTCGTCGCGGAATGTATCTCATCCGAAATGCTGGAGCGTCCCCAGGCGCTGTGGGCGTAATCTTGGCGCTTCGCTTTCGCGCTCGCGGCCGATAGACGCCTTGGCGTCGCAGTGCGTTGGTCGTATTGATGCGCTGGTCGTGCCGGAGACGACACGGCAGGCGATGCGCGCGGCGGGGCCGCGCCGTACAGCCTAGCCGACTCGCAAGTCCTCTTGAATCTGGAGCATTCCTTTGACTCTCAACGTCACCGCTGCCCTGGTCGATAAGGTACGGGATATCGCCGTGCGTGCCGGCGTCGAAATTCTCAAGGTCTACAACTCCGATTTCGCCATCCAGCACAAGGATGATGCATCGCCGGTGACGGAGGCCGATCACCGCGCCGAGGAGTTGATCATCTCGGCGATCCGCGAAAGCGTGACCGATGCATTGCCCTTCGTTGCCGAAGAGACGGCCGCCGCCGGAAATGTTCCCGAGGTCGGCGATCAGCCGTTCTGGCTGATCGATCCGCTCGACGGCACCAAGCAGTTCATCAAGCGCCAGGGGGAGTTCACCGTCAATATCGCGCTGATCGCCAACCGCCGCCCACAGCTTGGCGTGGTGCATGCGCCGGCGGTCGGCGCGACGTACTGGGCAAGCGAACTCGGCGCTTTTGCAGCCACCGGCGACGGCGAGGCGCATGCCATTGCCTGCCGTCCCTTTCCTGAAGCAGGCGTCGTCGCCGTCGCCAGCCGATCCCACCGCAACGCCGAAACGGAGGCGTTCCTTGCCCGGTACGACGTCGCCGACGTCATATCCTCGGGCAGTTCGATCAAATTCTGTCTGATCGCCGCGGGCCGAGCCGATCTCTATCCGCGGACCGGGCGCACCATGGAATGGGACACGGCCGCGGGTCACGCCGTCGTGCATTTTGCCGGCGGAAGCGTCACCGACATGGCCGGGCGGGAGCTGCTCTACGCCAAGCCCGGCTTCGAAAACCCGCATTTCGTGGTCATGGGCCGCCTGCCGGAAAAATGACCCCGTCGATCCCGCTTTTTCGCGCGACGAGCGAGGCCATCGGCGCGGCGGCTGAACGGATCAGGCAAGGCGCGCTGGTCGCGTTTCCAACGGAAACCGTCTACGGACTTGGCGCCGACGCCGGCAACGACAATGCCGTGGCGGCCGTGTTCGCGGTGAAGGATCGGCCGACATTCAATCCGCTGATCGTTCACGTTCGCGGTATTGCCGACGCCGAGCGCCTCGTTGCCTTTGATGAAAGGGCGCGGCGGCTGGCGGCCGCGTTTTGGCCGGGCCCGTTGACGCTGGTGTTGCCCCGCCGGAACGAGGCGAACCTCTCGCTGCTGGTCAGCGCCGGACTCGATACGGTCGCCGTGCGCGCGCCGAGTCACCCGGTCGCCCAGGCGTTGCTTGCTGCGTGCCGGCGACCGGTGGCGGCGCCGAGCGCCAACCGATCGGGCGCCGTCAGCCCGACTACGGCTCAGCATGTCGCTGAGAGTTTTCGCGACGGGCTGGCGATGATTCTCGACGGCGGCCCATGTTCTGTCGGCGTCGAATCCGCGGTCGTCGATCTGAGCGGCACGCGGCCGGCGCTGTTGCGCCATGGCGGCGTTTGCAAGGAGGAGATCGAAACCTGCATCGGTGCGGTACTGGCGCCCGAAGACGCCGCATCGGCGGGGGAGGAGACGCCGCGAT
The DNA here is from genome assembly GCA_964603915.1 of uncultured Rhodospirillaceae bacterium. Taxonomy (GTDB): domain Bacteria; phylum Pseudomonadota; class Alphaproteobacteria; order Rhodospirillales; family Defluviicoccaceae; genus REEP01. The sequence goes on along the minus strand of CAZRWU010000060.1, from coordinate 11,212 downwards.
CTCCCGGCATGCTCCAACGCCACTACGCGCCGCGACTGCCGCTGCGCATGGATGCGGCGGCGGCGCATCTGGGCGAGGCGCTTCTTGCCTTCGGTCCCGCGGGCCCTGCCGTCCTCAATCTCAGTCCGACCGGGGATCTTCGCGAAGCCGCCGCCAATCTTTTCGCCATGCTCCGTCAACTGGATCATGGCCCCTATCGCGGCATTGCCGTCATGCCGGTCCCCAACCTGGGCCTCGGCAGCGCCATCAACGACCGGCTGCGGCGCGCTGCGGCGGCTTCCGCGGTTGCCGACGGCAACGATTCTCGTGGAAAACATGATGACTGGAATGAAGACAGAGGGCCCGCCGCGCCCTGCGTATTGCCAGACATCGACGATCCCGCCATGGATGAAGGAGAACGCCGCTGAGCGCCGCGATCGTCTGAAGAACGATTCTTTCGCTGTCGCTTCGGGGTCCACGCACCGTCGTTGCGGGCGCGAGCGGCCGCGCTTAACTATTGGCACATCATGATTGTTCCGCAACCCAAATTGATGACGGGCAGGGCCGAGGCGCTGCAGGCGATCCGGGAGGTGGTCGGACCCCATGGCTGGATCGACGATCCGGTCGATACCGCGCCTTACCTGATGGAAGAACGTGGCCTTTTTCAAGGCCACTGCACGGCCGTGGTCCGGCCGGCCGATACGGTCGAAGTGGCGGAAGTGGTAAGGCTGTGCGCGGACTCTGGCATTGCGGTTGTTCCGCAGGGCGGCAACACCGGCTTGGTCGGGGGCGCCGTTCCCGATGGCGGAATTGTCATCTCGACCACTCGATTGAACCGGATCCGTGAACTGGATCGCGCCAACCGGACGATTACGGTCGAGGCCGGAGTCACCCTCGCGGGCGTTCAATCGGCGGCTGCCGAGGCCGGGTTGTTGTTTCCCCTCAGCCTCGGCGCCGAAGGTAGCTGTCGCATCGGCGGCAACCTCGCCACCAATGCCGGTGGCGTCACGGTCGTGCGTTACGGCAACGCGCGCGAAATGGTTCTTGGCCTTGAAGTGGTTTTGCCGGATGGACGGATCTGGGAAGGACTAAAGGCCCTGCGCAAGGACAATACTGGATACAATCTCAAGCAACTGTTTCTCGGCGCGGAGGGAACTCTCGGCATCATCACGGCCGCCGTGCTCAAGCTTTTTGCGCTGCCGCGAACCAAGATAACGGCGTTGGCCGCGGTTCCGACAGTGCAGGCTTCGCTCGATCTTCTCGACCGGATCCAGGATCTCTGTGGTGACAGCTTGACGGCTTACGAGCTGATGGGGCGGCGGGGGATCGACTTTGTCTTGAAGCATATCCCTGGTGTTGTAGATCCTTTTGCCGCGTCTCACCCCTGGTACAGCCTCGTTCAACTGACGAGTCCGAGACCGGATGATCCCCTGCAAGAGGTTCTCGAAGCGGTGCTAGCTGAATCCTTGGAGCGCTCGATCGTGGAGGACGCCGTGATCGCGACGAGCGAAGCGCAAGCGAACGGGCTTTGGCGCATCCGCGAGAGTATCCCGGAGGGCCAGAAGCCCGAAGGAGGCAGTATCAAAAACGACGTCTCGGTGCCGGTGTCGAAGGTGCCGGAGTTCATCGCAAAGGCGACGCAGGCCGTGGAGAACGCGTTGCCCGGCATCCGCGTCGTGGCTTTCGGGCATGTCGGCGACGGCAACATTCATTTCAACCTGAGCGAGCCGATTGGCGCGGATACGGCCGCCTTTCTTGGCGAGTGGGATCGGATCGGCCGAATCGTCAGCGACATTGCCAACGATCTGGGCGGCAGCTTCAGCGCCGAACATGGCATCGGCCGTCTCAAGCAGGAGGATATGACCCGATACAAATCGAAGGTCGAGCTGGACCTGATGCGAGCCTTGAAACGCACCTTCGATCCCGCTGGCATCATGAACCCCGGCAAGGTCGTGCCGCCTGGTTGATTCGCCCGGCATCCCTGGCGAAGCGGGCCCTGGCCGGGCGCGCCGGAAATTGACCGGATCTTGACGGGCGCTTACGTTAGGGCTGCCACACGATCTGCGAATGAGAAACAAGATAAACGGAGGACGTCAGACCATGACCTACGTTGCGCCCATATCGGAAATTCGTTTCGTTGTTCATGAATTGGCTGAACTCGCGAACGTTCAGGCGCTTCCGGAGCATGAGGAGGCGACGCCGGATCTGGTCGATCACGTCCTCGAGGAAGCCGGAAAATTCGGCACCGAGGTGCTGGCGCCGCTGAACGAAGTTGGCGACCGCCAGGGGTCGGTTTTCGAGAACGGGATTGTGCGCACTCCCCCCGGTTTCATCGAAGCATACCGGCAATTCGTCGACAGCGGCTGGAACAGCGTTCCTTTCGATCCCGACTATGGAGGCCAGGGTCTTCCATGGCTGGTGGCGACGGCGGTATCCGAAGTGTGGCATGCGGCGAACATGTCGTTTGCCCTGTGCCCGATGTTGACGCAGGCGGCGGCCGAACTTCTCCATGCGCATGGCTCGCACGAAGCCAAGGCGGCATTCCTGCCCAAGCTGGTTTCCGGAGAATGGGCAGGCACGATGAACCTGACGGAGCCGCAGGCAGGCTCCGACCTTGCCCGCGTTCGCACCAAGGCGGTGCGCGACGGCGACCACTACCGTATCACCGGGCAGAAAATCTTCATCACCTGGGGCGAGCACGACATGGCCGAGAACATCGTCCACATGGTTCTTGCCCGTCTCCCCGACGCTCCCGAAGGCGTGAAAGGTCTCTCTCTGTTTGTTGTCCCGAAGTTCCTTGTCGGCGACAACGGCAGCCTCGGCCCGCGCAACGACCTCCGCTGCGTTTCGATCGAGCACAAGCTTGGGATCAAGGCCAGTCCGACCGCCGTCATGTCCTTCGGCGACAATGGCGGCGCCACCGGATACCTCATCGGCACGGAGAACCGCGGCCTTGAGCACATGTTTTTGATGATGAACAACGCGCGTCTGGCGGTCGGGGTGGAAGGGGTCGGCATCGCCGATCGCGCCTACCAGTTGGCCCGCATGTACGCCATGGAGCGTGTTCAGGGACGGCGGATCGGCAGTGACGATCCATCTTCGGTGACGATCGCCCACCACCCCGATGTGCAGCGGATGCTGCTGTCCATGAAATCGCAATCGGAGGCGGCGCGCGCGCTCGCCTGTTTCGTCGCCGCCGGAATCGATATTTCTAAGCATCACCCGGAGGAGGCTGTCCGGCGCCGTTACGATCGGCTGGTCGGTCTACTGACGCCGGTTGTCAAGGCGTGGTCGACCGACATCGGCATCGAGGTCGCCGACACCGGCATCCAGATCCAAGGCGGCATGGGCTACATCGAGGAAAGCGGCGCACCGCAGCACCTTCGAGACGCGCGTATTGCGTCCATTTACGAGGGAACGAACGGGATTCAGGCGAACGACCTCATTGGCCGCAAGGTGGCTCGCGACAAGGGCGCGGCCGCCGGCGAATTCATCGCCCTGATGCGCGAGCTGGATGGCGATCTTGCGTCTGCCCGCAGCGATCATCTCGGCGCGATCCGTGCGCGACTTCGCAGCGGTATCGACGATCTTTCAGACGCGACATCGTGGCTCGTGGAGAGATTTGCTGCCCAGCCCCGGGTCGCCGCCGCCGGGGCCGTTCATTACCTCAAGCTGATGGGGACTGTCGCCGGCGGCTGGATGATGGCGAAAGCTGCTCTTGTCGCCGAGCGCAAGCTTGCCGAAGGCGAGGGGGATCCGCATTTCCTGCGCGCGAAGATCGTCTCGTCGCGGTTCTTTGCCGATCATTATCTGTCGAGAACCGGCGGTTTGCGCTGTGTCTTGATGGATGGCGGCACGCTGTTCGAGACTCTTGAGCCCGAGGAATTTCTCTAGAGTTTCTTGCTTTAGGATCGAGTTTCCAACGCACCCCCGCAGCATCGGGGCGGGGGCATCGAGCGGAATCGGCGGTTGGCGCGAGGGGGCTTCGGTGCCTGATTGGCGTGGCCGAGGCGTTCTTGCGCCTTGATTGTCGGGGCTCCTTTCATCAGTGTGGCGTTTCCGCAAAGGGTGCCCGGTACGACGGCAATGAATGCATTTGACAGGGTCGTCATTCGACAGCTTCTGGTCGGCGTGATCTTCGTGAGCGCCGTGTTGACCGGGGTCATATGGTTGACTCAGTCGCTGCGGTTCATCGACTGGATCGTCAACCGGGGCCTTGACGCCGCATCGTTTCTGCACTTGATCATGCTCCTGTTGCCTGATTTCCTGGTGATTATTCTTCCGATCGCTCTGTTTTCGACTGTTCTTTTCACTTACACGCGGTTGATTAACGATCGGGAGCTGGTGGTCATGCGGGCGGTGGGCGTGAGCCCTTTGGGATTGGCTCGACCCGCCATCGTCGTCGCCCTCCTGATTACTCTGTGCGCTTATGCCATGCACATGTTGGTCGTGCCGTCCGCCAACCGGTCGTTGAAGGCGTTGCAGTGGGAAATCCGTTACAACGTCTCGCACGTGTTGCTGGAAGAGGGCGCTTTCAACGATTTCGGCGACGGCATTACGGTCTATGTGCGCGAGAGATCCGGCGACGAGCAGCTCCGCGGCATCCTGGTGCACGACAGCCGCGATCCTAAGAAGATCTATACGTTGATGGCGGAGCGGGGAGCGCTTGTCCGAGCGGAGGGGGGGAGCAGCCGCGTCATTCTTTTCAATGGCAGCAGGCAGGAGGTCGATCAGCAGAACAACAGCCTTTCGATCCTCTATTTCGAGCGATATGCTTTCGAACTCGATGATTCGCGCGAAGGCGCTGTTGAACGCTATCGCGATGCGCGAGAGCGCCCGCTCGGCGAGCTATTGAACGTGAGGAGCGATCCTTCGGTTGAGCCAAAGGACTACGGCAGATTCCTGGTCGCCGCCCATCACCGGCTTACGGCGCCGTTATCGGCGCTGGCATACGCGCTGATCGGCGCGGCCTGTCTTCTCAAAGGGCCGTTTCGGCGCAGTGGTCAAGCGCCTCTTAACATCGTCGCGATCGCCATTGTTCTATTTCTTGGCCTCGCCACCCTTGGCGTCGAAAACATCGCCGCCCGGCAACCACGCGTCTTGCCGTTGATGTACGTGTTCGCCTTAATTCCGATCTTTGCTGCGCTCGCCGCCTTGACGGGAGCATACAGTGTCGTCTGGCGTCGCTGGCTTGACGCGACGATTGCCTTTCGCTCCTGATTCGCGGAGGCGACGCATTGCGCATATCGACAACTCTCTCGATCTACCTCGGACGCCAGTTTTTGTTGGCGTTTTTCGGAATCCTGGCGATCCTCCTCGTCGTGATCTTCCTCGCCGATGTGGTCGAGTTGCTGCGTCGCGTCGCCGCCAAGGAGGAAGTGACGTTTTCGATGGTTCTGGAAATGGCGCTTCTCAAGCTTCCTTTCATGATGCAGCAAGCGTTTCCTTTTGTCGCCCTGTTCGCCGCGCTGTTGGTGTTCTGGCGGCTGTCGCGTTCCCATGAACTGACGGTGATTCGCGCATCGGGAATTTCAGCATGGCAGTTTCTGCTGCCGCTCCTTGTTCTTGCCGTGGTTCTCGGGGTTTTGCAAACGACCGTTTTTCATCCCTTCGCCTCGGCGGCCTTGTCCCGTTTCGAGCGCCTGGAGGCGATCTTGATTGAGCGCAACGTCAGTACGCTTGCGCTCTCGCGCTCGGGACTTTGGCTGCGGCAAGCAAGCGATGAGGGGCAAGCGGTGGTGCACGCGGTCAGTGCTCTTCAGCAGGAGAACAGCGTTGAACTGCGCGGCGTCACGATTTTCCGGTACAAGGGCAAAGATACATTCATCGGGCGCATCGATGCCGCTTTCGCGACTCTCGAACCCGGAGCGTGGCTGATGCGCGACGCCTGGATTTTCGTTCCGGAACAACCGGCTGAGTTCAAGGAGGAGCATAGGCTGCCGACGGATCTGACCTTGGAGCGGATTCAGGAGGGTTTCGCTAAGCCGGAGACGATTTCCTTCTGGCAATTGCCGGGGTTCATCCGCACCCTGGAGGCGGCTGGCTTCTCTGCGGTTGGTCACCGGCTTCATCTGCAAACCATGCTGGCGGCGCCGTTGCTGATGGTGGCGATGGTGCTCATCGCCGTGCCCTTATCGCTTCGCCACGGTCGCCGCGGCGGCACGATCTTTATCATTGCCGGGGGGGTGCTGACCGGGTTCATGTTGCACTTCATGTCGGATCTCGTGTTTGCCTTCGGCCTGTCCGATCGTATTCCCGTGGTTCTGGCGGCGTGGGCGCCGGCAACGGTGGCGACTCTTCTTGGCGTTGCCTTTCTTCTGCATCTGGAGGATGGCTGACCTGGATGTCATTGCTCTCTAAAGTCGTGAGAACAGCGGCGCTCGCGGCGGTTTTCCTGTGGCAAAGCGAATTGTCCTGGGCGGCTGATCGCGATGTGGCCGACGATGCGCCTATCGTCTTTACCGCCGATGAACTGACATTCGATCAGGAGCAGGAAACCGTTCGGGCGACGGGAAACGTTGAAATCAATTATGGCGAGCGGATTCTTCTCGCCGATGAAATTACATATTTCCAAGCCCAGGATCTCGTCGTCGCCACAGGCGATGTTGCCCTGCTCGATGCGACAGGCCATGTGTTGTTCGCCGACCGTGTCGAAGTCACCGGGGATCTGAGAGAGGGCGTGATCGAAAATTTGCGGGCTATTCTCGCGGACGGGGCTCGTTTTGCCGCCATCGGCGCCCGCCGGACCGCGGGCGCCATCACCGAAATGCGCAAGGCCGTGTACTCGCCTTGTCAACTGTGCCCGGAGGATCCGACGCGACCGCCACTGTGGCAGATCAAGGCGGTGCGCGTTATCCATGACGAGCAGGAAAAAATGGTCGAGTATCGCGACGCCTGGGTGGAGTTCAGGGGTATCCCGGTCGCTTATTCGCCTTACCTCTCTCATCCCGATCCTACCGTTGCGCGGAAGTCGGGTTTTCTTTTTCCTACCATTGGTGGCTCCTCGGATCTGGGGTTTATTGCGGGCATCCCCTATTATTGGGCAATTTCCGATCATCAGGACGCGACCTTCACCCCCATCTACACCAGCAACGAGGGCCCGGTGCTCGCCGCCGAGTACCGGCATGCCCTGCGGCATGGCTGGCTGCAAATGTCGGGAAGCGGGACGTACTATGGTCCCGATTCCACCGCGGAGGATATTCCCAATGTTCGCGGTCACATTTTCAGTGAATTCCGCTATGACATTAACGAGACGTTTCGCGGGGGGATCGACTTCAACCGGACCAGCGACGATACTTACCTTCGCCGCTATGGGTTTGGCGGCACGGAACGCGCCTTGACGTCGCGGGGTTTTGTCGAAGGCTTCCGCGTGCGCGACTACATGCAGGTGAGCGCCTATGGCTTTCAGACGCTGGAGGATGACGTCGATCAGGCCACTTTGCCGATCGTCGCGCCCTTCGCGGATTACAATTTCGTCAGCCGCCGGGATTCCCTTGGCGGCCGAACCACTGTCGATTTCAATACTGTCGCGCTGACGCGCAAGGAGGGCACGGACATGCGTCGCCTCTCCGCCCGCGGGGAGTGGGCGCTGCCGCTTCAGGACGCCGTGGGCGGGCTCTACCAGGTTTCGGCGATGCTTTGGGCCGACGGTTACAATGTTTCCGACGTCGGCATTCCGGGAGAGCCGCAGGACTTCTCCGGTTTTACCGGACGGATCTGGCCGCAAGCCGCCGTCGAATGGCGCTGGCCCTGGCTACGGGATGGCGAGACGATCGATCAGGTGATTCAGCCGGTGGTCCAGATCGTCACGGCGCCGATCGGCGGCAACACGGCGAAGATTCCCAATGAGGACAGCCAATTTGTCGAGATCGATGTTAATAACGTCATCAGTACGAATCGCTTTCCCGGGCTCGATCGGGTCGAAGGGGGCACCCGGTTCAATTATGGCCTCGATTGGGAAGCGTTCGCCGGGTCCGGTTACAGCGCGAGGGCTTTCATTGGTCAGAGCTACAGTCTGCGTACTGAATCCAGTTATCCTGAATCATCGGGATTTAGCGACAACCTTTCCGACGTCGTGGCCGATCTCAACCTGCAGTTCGCACCCTGGCTCGACATCGGCTATCGGACGCGGTTCGATGTGGAAAACCTCGCATTCCGCCGCAACGAAGTGTGGTTCGGCGGCGGCGTCCCGGCGCTGAACCTTGGAGGTTCCTATGTCTATTTTGCGGATGAGGAGAACCAGGAATTCGAGGGCCGGCAAGAGATCAACCTCATTTTGCAATCGCAGTTGACCCGTTACTGGCGCGGCCGGATTTTCGGTCTTCGCGATCTTGCCGACGAGCAGACACAGCTCATCTTCGGTGTCGGCTTTACCTACGAGGACGAGTGTTTCTTGTTCGACGGCAGTTGGACGCGCGAACGATTTCAAGATCGCGATCTTGAACCCGGCAACGCGTTTCTGATCCGGATCGGCCTGAAAACGCTGGGAGAGGGAGGAATTGGTTTCTAGTGGTGTCGATGACGCTCGAAACTTCAATGGCAAGCGTGCAGCTGGCGGCGCAAGGCGGGCGTTGCGCGCCGGGACCGAGACTTGGCCGCCGCAGTAGCTCGTGCACGGTTATCGCCGCGATCTTCGCCTTGATCGGCGCTCTCGTGTTCTCTGGGTATCCCGCATCCCGGGTCGCCGCACAGGAGTCTTTGGGCATTGCTGCGGTCGTCAACGACGACGTCATTTCCGTCCATGATCTGGCGATGCGGATCGCGTTGCTGCTGGCGACAACCGGCCAGGAAAATTCTCCGGAAAATCGTCAGCGCGCCGCACCTCACGTGCTTCGCATGTTGATCGACGAGAAATTGAAGATGCAAGAGGCCAAGCGCCTCAACGTTCAGGTGACACGGGCGGAGATCGATCGTGCGCTGACTGACATTTCCCGGCAAATCGGGGTTTCGCCGGCGGATCTGCCACGTCTCCTGGCGAGTGCGGGGGTAAGCATCTCGGCTTTGATCGAACAGGTTGAGGCTGAGATCGCTTGGGTCAAAGCGGTATCACAGCGAGCGGAGGCGCGCGGCGTTATCAGTGATGACGATGTGGATGCGCAGATCCAGCGGATGCAGGAGAGCGCCGGCCGGTCGGAATTCCGGATCGCCGAGATATTCCTGCCCTTCGACGATACCCAGACCGAGCAGGAGATCGAAGCGCTGGGCAAGCGGATCATGAGCCAACTGCGTCAGGGTGTGCCCTTTCCGGTTCTGGCGCGCAATTACTCGGATGCCGCATCGGCGGCGGTGGGGGGAGATCTTGGCTGGCTCGACCCGGAGCTTCTCAGTCCCGAGTTGCAAAAACAGGTTTCCGAGTTGAGGCCCGGCGAAGTCGTCGGCCCCATCAAGACGCTGAGCGGCTACCATATCGTGCTGATGATCGACCGGCGCACCGCGCAGGGCATCGATGGCGCGGGCGGCGCCATGACGGTGCAACAGGTTTCCCTGGCCGTTGCAAGCCAAGAGCCGGGAGCACTGGAGGGCGCTCGCGAGCGGCTGCGCCAATTGACGGATGACGCGCGAAGCTGCGGCGAGTTGGAGACGGCGGTTCAGGGAGTTGACGGCGCGTCGTCGAGACGTCTGGGAGCGCTTGAGCTGAGTCGCGTGGAACCGGCTGTGCGCGAGAGGATGCAGGGGCTTGAGGTCGGCGAGCGGAGCGAACCTTTCTTGTCGGGGGGCGGCGTTGCGATCGTCATGGTGTGCAACCGGGATGAGGTTTCGCCGCCAACGGAGTTGCGGGAGAGAGTGCGCCAGAGTCTCGTCAACGAGAGACTTGAAGCGAATGCCCAGCGGATGTTGCGGGACCTGCGCCGGGAAGCTTTCGTAGATGTCAGACTATGAGCGCCGTCAGGAACTCCAAGCGGCCTGTAATTGTGAGCATGGGCGAGCCTGCCGGCATCGGCGGCGAGATCGTGCTGAAGTCCTGGATCAGGCGGCACGAACAGTTGCCGGCGTTCGTCGTCGTTGATGACGCCGATCGGCTTGCCCAACTGGCGGATCGTCTCGGCCTTAATGTTCCCATCGATCGGCTCTCAACGCTGGAAGCAACGGAATCCGATGGGTTCGCGACCGGTTCCGCATTACCGGTGCTGCATCGCCCGCTGGCCAATCCTGTTGTTGCCGGCCAACCTGATCCTGCGAATGCCGCCGCCGTCGTGCAAGCGGTCGAACTCGCCGTTCGGCTGGTCAAGGACGGAGCCGGAGCGGCCGTGGTTACCGCCCCAGTGCACAAGAAAGCGCTTTATGATGCAGGGTTCCGCTTCCCGGGACACACCGAGTTCCTCGCGATGCTGGCTGGCCGGAATGTCGAACCGGTCATGATGCTGGTCGGCGAGGGCCTGCGGGTGGTGCCGGTGACCATTCATGTCAGCCTTCGTTGTGCGATCGAAAGCCTGCGCACTGTGGACATCGTCCGCGCCGCGTGCATCACGCAAGCGGCGCTTAGGCAGGACTTCGGAATTGAGTCGCCGCGGCTCGCCGTCGCTGGCCTCAACCCGCACGCGGGCGAGGAAGGGGCAATGGGCGGTGAGGAGGGCGCTATTATCGCTCCCGCTGTCCATATGCTGAGGGAGCAGGGAATCGACGCCTTCGGTCCGGTGTCGCCGGACACGTTGTTCAGCCCGAGGGCGCGGTTGGGTTATGACGCCGCGATCGGCATGTACCATGATCAGGTGTTGATTCCGTTGAAGGCGCTCGACTTCGACGGTGGGGTCAACGTGACGCTGGGCCTGCCGTTTGTTCGAACGTCGCCGGATCACGGCACCGCGCTGGATATCGCGGGAAGCGGCTGCGCCAGCGAGAACAGCATGATGGCGGCGCTGAGGTTGGCTGCATCGATAGCCGAGCGCCGCGCTACGACCGCCACGCCGTGATCGGCGCCGTGCGCCACAACGGCTTTGCACCTCCGCTACCGCCCCTTCGCGATGTTATCGCCCGCCACGATCTGAAGCCGAAGCGGAAGCTGGGACAGCACTTTTTGCTCGATGCCAATCTTACCGGGCGTATCGCCCGGGCAGCGGGAGATTTGCATGGCGTCAACGTCATCGAGATTGGCCCCGGGCCGGGCGGGCTGACGCGAAGTTTGCTCGCCGCCGGCGCCGGGCGGGTGATCGCGGTCGAGAAAGACCACCGCTGCATCGCCGCCATCGAAGAATTAAGTGACGCCTTTCCAGGGCGCCTGTCTGTAATCGAGGCG
>CAZRWU010000059.1:0-15952 GCA_964603915.1 uncultured Rhodospirillaceae bacterium | reverse complement strand
GTGATCGAATCGCCGGTGTGGACACCCATCGGATCGACGTTCTCGATCGAGCAGATGATGATGCAGTTGTCCGCGTTGTCGCGGACGACTTCCATCTCGAACTCCTTCCAGCCCAGCACCGATTCTTCGATCAGCACCTGACGCGCCGGCGAGGCGGCGAGCCCTCCGGAGACGATCCGCTCGAACTCGACGCTGTTGTAGGCAATGCCGCCGCCGGTGCCGCCAAGGGTGTAGGACGGCCGAACGATCACCGGAAAGCCGAGTTCCTCCAGCACCGCGCGGGCCTCGTCGATGCTCCGCACCGTCCGGCTGACCGGGCAGTCGAGACCGATCCGCGTCATCGCGTCGCGGAAGAGCTGCCGGTCCTCGGCCTTGGCGATGGCTTGGGCATTGGCGCCAATCAGCTTGACGCCGTAACGGTCGAGAACGCCGGTCTGGTAAACCTCCATGGCGACGTTCAGGCCCGTCTGACCGCCCATCGTCGGCAACAGGGCGTCGGGACGCTCGCGGGCGATGACCTTCTCCAGCTCGCGCGCCGTTATCGGCTCGACATACGTCGCATCGGCAAGGCCGGGATCCGTCATGATCGTCGCCGGATTGGAGTTGACCAGGATGACCCGGAACCCTTCTTCCTTCAGCGCCTTGCAGGCCTGGGTTCCGGAATAGTCGAATTCGCAAGCCTGACCGATCACGATCGGGCCGGCGCCGATGATCAAAATCGACTGGATGTCGGTGCGTTTTGGCATGTGAAATGACTGACCGTGGGTGCGGTTGGTGCGGTGCGCGCTCATATATACGAGTGTTGCCGGCGCGATGCGAGTGCCGCTCGCGGAGGCGCGGCGCGATCGCGGGTGGATCGAGACGAATTCACGCAAGGCAGGCTGTCGACGACGCCGCGAGGCCGGTTATAGTCGCCCGCGCGGTCGGAGGCGTTAAAAGATATCGAGGAGGGCAGCGATGCGCATCAACGATCCCGATCTGCTTCGGCAGCAATGCTACATCGACGGCGCCTGGGTGGACGCCGACGGCGGCGGCGTCACCGAGGTCAACAATCCCGCCGACGGCGGCGTGATCGCCAGCGTTCCCGCCATGGGCGCAGAGGAAACGCGGCGCGCCATCGCCGCCGCCAATCGCGCGTTGCCGGCGTGGCGGGCGCGCACCGCCAAGGAGCGGTCGGCCATCCTGCGCCGCTGGTACGACCTGATCATGGCCAATCAGGAGGACCTCGCGCAGCTGATGACCGCCGAACAGGGCAAGCCGCTGGCCGAAGCGCGGGGCGAGGTCGCCTACGGCGCCGCCTTCGTCGAATGGTTCGCCGAGGAGGCCAAGCGCATCTACGGCGACACCATTCCGCAGCATCAGGCCGATAAACGGCTCGTTGTGATCAAGGAGCCGGTCGGCGTCGTTGCGTCGATCACCCCTTGGAATTTCCCCATCGCGATGATCACCCGCAAGTGCGCGCCGGCCCTCGCCGCGGGCTGCGCCGTGGTCGCCAAGCCGGCGGGAATGACGCCGCTTTGCGCCCTCGCTCTTGCCGTGCTCGCCGAACGGGCGGGATTGCCGGCCGGCGTGTTCAACGTCGTCACCGGCTCGGCCTCGGCGATCGGCGGCGAGATGACGAAGAACCCGATCGTGCGCAAGCTGACCTTCACCGGCTCCACCGAGATCGGCAAGACGCTGATGGAGCAATGCGCCGGCACGGTGAAGAAAATTTCGCTCGAGCTTGGCGGCAATGCGCCGTTCATCGTGTTCGACGACGCCGATCTCGACGCCGCCGTCGACGGCGCGATCGCCTCCAAGTATCGCAACACCGGCCAGACCTGCGTCTGCGCCAACCGCATTCTCGTCCAGAACGGCGTCTATGACGACTTCGCGGCGCGGCTCGCCCAGGCCGTCTCGGGCCTGAAGGTGGCCGACGGCTTTAGCGAAGGCGCGCAGTTGGGGCCGCTGATCAACATGGAGGCGGTGGAAAAGGTTGAGGCGCACATCGCCGACGCGACCGCCAAGGGCGCGCGGATCGTCGTCGGCGGTCGGCGCCATCCGCTCGGCGGCACCTTCTTCGCGCCGACTGTCCTTACCGAGGTGACCCCGGATATGCGGGTGAGCCGCGAGGAGACGTTCGGTCCGCTCGCGCCGCTCTATCGCTTCGAGACGGATGAAGACGCCATCCGGCTCGCCAACGACACCGAATTCGGCCTCGCTTCCTACTTCTACAGCCGCGACATCGGCCGGATCTGGCGGGCGGCCGAGGCGCTGGAGTACGGCATCGTCGGCATCAACACCGGCCTCATCTCGACCGAGGTGGCGCCGTTCGGCGGCATGAAGGAGTCGGGCATCGGCCGCGAGGGCTCCAAATACGGGATCGAGGAATTCCTCGAGATCAAGTATCTGTGCGTTGGCGGAATCTGAACAAGCGGAGGACAGGGCGGGAGCCATGGCGACCTACGATTTTGACCTGATCACCATCGGCGCCGGATCGGGCGGCGTCAGGGCGACGCGGCTGGCCGGCGGTTACGGCGCGCGCGCCGCCATCGTTGAGGAAAGCCGCGTCGGCGGCACCTGCGTGATGCGCGGCTGCGTCCCGAAAAAGCTTCTCGTCTATGGCGCGCATTTCGCCGAGGACCTCGAGGACGCCCGCGGCTATGGCTGGACCGTGGAGGCGGCGCGGTGCGACTGGCCGACGCTGATCGCGAACAAGAACAAGGAGCTGAACCGGCTTGAGGGGATCTACGAGCGGATCCTGCGCGACAACAACGTCGCCTTGCTGCGCGGCCGCGGCCGTCTCGCCGACGCCCACACCGTCGAGGTCGACGGCAAGGCCTATACCGCCGAGAAGATCCTGATCGCGTGCGGCGGCTGGCCGTCGATGCCGCCGATCCGCGGCATCGAGCATGTGATCAGCTCGAACGAGGCCCTCGATCTTGCCGAACTGCCGCGCCGGATCGTCATTGTCGGCGGCGGCTACATCGCCGTCGAGTTCGCCGGCATTTTCAACGCGCTCGGCGTCGAGGTCACCCAGATCATCCGCGCCGCGGCCATCTTGCGCGGCTTCGACGAGGATGTGCGGGAGTGTCTCACCGCCGAAATGGAGAAGAAGGGGATCAGAATCCTGCGCGAGTCGGTCGTCCGCTCGATTGAGAAGGCCGAAGCCGGCTACACGTTGTTGATCGAGGGGATGGACGAATTTCTCGAGACCGATCTCGTCATGTACGCGACCGGGCGCCTGCCGAACACCAAGGGCCTCGGCCTGCAAGAGGCGGGAGTCGCCTTGAGCGAGATCGGGGCGGTGCTCGTCGACGCGCAAAATCGCAGTTCCGTCGACAACATCTTCGCCGTCGGCGATTGCACCGACCGCGTTCAGCTCACCCCCGTCGCCATCGCCGAAGGCCGCGCCTTCGCCGAGACGTTCTTCAACGACAACCCCATGACCATGGATTACGACAACATCGCCAGCGCCGTCTTCAGCCAGCCGCCGGTGGGAACGGTGGGCCTCAGCGAGGAAGTGGCGCGGCGGCGCGGCGCGATCGACGTCTACGCCTCCCGGTTCAAGCCGCTCAAGCACACGCTGACCAGCCGCGACGAAACGACCATGATGAAGCTGATCGTCGAGCGCGCCAGCGGCCGCGTGCTTGGCTGCCACATGGTCGGCGGCGACGCTCCGGAAATCATCCAGGGCATCGCCATCGCCCTCAAGTGCGGCGCGACCAAGGAGCAGTTCGATGCAACCATCGGCATCCATCCGACGGCGGCCGAGGAGTTCGTGACGATGCGCGACAAGCGTCCGGAGGATCAGAGGGCCGCCGCCGAATAACGCATGGATAGCGGAAGGCGAGCCTGCCGCAGTTGAAAATCACGGTCGGCGGGATTATAGCCTCTTGCATACCCTATTCGAAATCAAGGTTATCGCCGCGAGTCGATCAGCGTCGGTGAGCAAGGAAATCAGGTGACATCATGAGTGAGGCCGTAAAACCAGCCGTGGTTCCCGAGCCCTGGACTCCGGAAGGATGGCGGGAGCGACCGATCCGGCAGGTTCCGACGTATCCCGATCCCGAGACCGTCGCCGCCGTCGAGGGCGAGCTGCGGCACTACCCGCCCCTGGTCTTCGCCGGAGAGGCGCGGCGCTTGCGCGACGCCCTGGCGCACGTGGTCGAAGGCAAGGCGTTTCTCCTGCAAGGCGGCGACTGCGCGGAAAGCTTTGCCGAGTTCCATCCCAACAACATCCGCGACACCTTCCGGGTGCTCCTGCAGATGGCGGTCGTGCTGACCTTCGGCGCCGCGGTGCCGGTGGTCAAGGTCGGCCGTCTCGCCGGCCAGTTCGCCAAGCCGCGCTCATCCGACACCGAGACGGTGGGCGGCGTCACCCTGCCGAGCTACCGCGGCGACATGATCAACGGCATGGAATTCACGCCGGAGGCGCGACAACCGGACCCGCAGCGGCTGCTGCGCTGCTACAACCAGTCGGCGGCGACCCTCAACCTGCTGCGCGCGTTCGCCCAGGGCGGCTACGCCGATCTGCATCAGGTTCACATGTGGAACCTCGGCTTCGTCGCCGACAGTCCGCAGGGTTCGCGCTACCGCGATCTCGCCGACCGGCTGGCGGAAGCGCTCGACTTCATGGCCGCCTGCGGGATCACCTCGGTGAACACGCCGCAGATCCGCGAAACCGACTTTTTCACCGCCCACGAGGCGCTGCTGCTGCCCTACGAGCAGGCGATGACGCGCGTCGACAGCACGACCGGCGACTGGTACGACACCTCCGCGCACTTCTTGTGGATCGGCGAGCGCACCCGGCAGATCGACGGCGCGCACGTCGAGTTCCTGCGCGGCGTCGAGAACCCGATCGGCGTCAAGATCGGGCCCGGCGTCGAGGCCGACGAACTCCTGAGTCTGATCGATCGGCTCAATCCCGGCAATGTCGCCGGACGGCTGACCCTGATCGTGCGGATGGGGGCCGACAAGGTGCGCAAGCACCTGCCCGCTCTGGTCCGGGCGGCGGAACGCGAGAGCCGGCGCGTCGTCTGGGTCTCCGATCCGATGCACGCCAACACCGTGGAAAGCGCCACCGGCTACAAGACCCGCCACTTCGACCGCATCCTGGAGGAAGTGCAAGCGTTCTTCGAGGTGCACCGCAACGAGGGCACCCATGCCGGCGGGGTGCACTTCGAGATGACGGGACAGGACGTCACCGAGTGTATCGGCGGCGCCCAGGCGATCACCGAGGCCACGCTCAGCGACCGTTACAACACGCACTGCGATCCGCGCCTGAACGCCAGTCAGGCGCTCGAACTCGCATTCCTACTGGCCGAGATGCTGAAGGAGGGGCGCCTTCGTGAGCGCAACCGCTGGCGCGCCGTTGGCGCGGTCTGATCCGCAGCCGGCTGCCGAGCCGTCTCCACCGCTCCACCCGCCATCGGCGATCCAGCCCGCGCCGGACGACATCGCGCGCTGGACCGATCGCTATTTCGTCAAGTCGAAGGAAACGATCGGCCGCTTCGGCGACATGACCGTCACCTACGCGGTGTTCATGCGCCGGCCGGTGATCTTCACGCCGCGCCTCGCCGTGCGGTGGCTGGAGCACGTCGCCGCCGCTCGCGGCGTCAGCTTCGCCATCGAGCTCAACCACCAGGAAGGCGACTGGGTCGGCGCCGGCGAGCCGCTGATGTATATCAGCGGCTCGTTTTATCATCTTGTCGACCTCGAGACCCTTTACCTGCAAAAGCTCGGCGCCGCCTGCGTCGCCGCCTACAACGCCTTCACCATGTGCTCGGACTTGCCGCACGTGACCTTCCTCGCCTTCGACGCCCGCCATTGCGCCGGCATCGAGATGGAGGAGTTGATGGCCTACGCCGCCGCCGTCGGCTCGGCCGCGGCGCAAAAGGAGCGGCAGGCCAAGGGCTTCATCGGCAACGCCAACGACGCGACGGCGCATTACTTCGGGCGCGGGCACGGCATCGGCACCATGCCGCACGCCATTATCGGCTATGCCGGATCGACGGTGCGGGCGGCGGAGATGTTCGTAGAGACGTTTCCCGATGACGACCTCATCGTTCTGGTCGACTACTACGGCCGTGAGATCAGCGACTCCCTCGCGGTTTGCCATCGCTTTCGCGACATGGTGGCGGCCGGGCGGGTCGGCGTCCGTCTCGACACCCACGGCGGCCGCTTCGTCGAGGGCCTCGATCCGCAAGCTTCCTACGCGGTGCTGGAGCGGCACGCCCCGATCGCCGTGCGGCGCTATCGCAACGACACCGAGCTTCGCTATCTCACCGGCACCGGCGTTTCCGCGGCGGCGATCTTCCATCTCCGTGAAAAGCTCGACGAGGCCGGCTTCGAAAAGGCCAAGATTGTCGCCTCCTCGGGGTTCAACGTGGCCAAGTGCAAGGTCATGGCCGATGTCGGCGCGCCGATCGATTCCATCGGCACCGGCTCTTTCCTGCCGGAAATCTGGAAGGAAACCTACGCGACGGCCGACGTCGTCGCCTACGACGGCGTGTTTTCGGTCAAGGTCGGCAGAGAGTTCTTGCGCCGACCGCGGTAACCGCATGATAGCCCTTTGAGTGACACCCGATGACGCAAACGCTCGCGATCGCGATCGCCCAGATCAATCCGGCCCTTGGCGACATTGCGGGCAACGCCGAGCGCCTCAAGGAGTGCCGCGCCATCGCCAGGGACGCCGACCTTGTGGTCGCCGGCGAACTCGTCCTGACCGGCTATCCTCCCGAGGACTTGGTTCTGAAACGCATTTTTCAGGACCATGTCGAGGCGGCGGTGGGAACGCTTGCCCGCGCCACCGCGGATGGTGGACCGGCCCTCCTCATCGGCGCGCCGTGGCGCGTCGACGGCGCCTTGCGCAACGCCGCCCTGCTGTTGGATGGCGGCGAGATCGTCGCCGTCACGCTCAAGCATGAGTTGCCCAACTACGGCGTGTTCGACGAAATGCGGGTATTCACGCCGGGACCGCTGCCGGCGCCGACGGTCTGCCGCGGCGTGCGCCTCGGCGTGATGGTGTGCGAGGACATGTGGAAGCCGGCGGTGAGCCGGCATTTGAAGGAAGCCGGCGCCGAGGCGCTGGTGGTGATCAACGGCTCGCCGTTCGAGATCGACAAGTGGGGAACGCGCCGGGGCATGGCCGGAGACCGGGTCAAGGAAACCGGCCTTTCTTTGGCTTACGTCAACCTCGTCGGCGGCCAGGATGAACTGGTGTTCGACGGCGCTTCGTTCGTGCTCGACTCCGCGGGAGCGTTCCGGGTGCAGGCGCCGTCATGGCGGCCGGCGCTGGTGAAAAGCCTGTGGCGGCGAGGCGACGGTAGCGTCATGAGCTGCGATGCCGGCGTGGTCGAGCCGCGGGCGGAGGGGCTGGAAGCCATTTATTTGGCGATGATGGTCGGTCTGCGCGACTACGTGACAAAAAATCGCTTTCCCGGCGTCATCATCGGACTGTCGGGAGGCATCGACAGCGCCCTCACCGCCGCGGTCGCGGTCGACGCCCTCGGCGCCGAAAACGTCTGGTGCGTCATGATGCCGTCTCGCTACACGTCGCAGGCGAGCCTCGAGGATGCCGCCGAAGTCGCGCGGCTGCTCGGCGCGCGCCTCGACACCATCGGGATCACTCCGGCGATGACGGCTTTCAACGCCATGCTTGCCGACGTTTTTGCCGACACTCTTGCCGACACCACGGAAGAGAACATCCAGGCGCGCACGCGCGCGGTGGTCCTGATGGCGCTGAGCAACAAATTCGGCCACATGCTCCTGACCACCGGCAACAAATCGGAGATGTCGGTCGGCTACGCCACCCTCTACGGCGACATGAGCGGCGGCTTCTCCGTGCTCAAGGATGTCTACAAGTCCACCGTTTTCGCTCTCTCGCGCTGGCGCAACCAGACGTGTCCGCAGGACGCGCGCGGCCCCGCCGGCCGGGTCATTCCCGAGCGCATTCTCAGCAAGGCGCCGAGCGCCGAACTCAAGGACAACCAGACCGACCAGGACAGCCTGCCGCCCTACGACGAGTTGGACGCGATTCTCGGCTGCCTGATTGAAAGGGAGGCCTCGGTCGCGGAAATTGTCGAGCTGGGCTATGAGGAGGCCACCGTGCGGCGGGTGTGGCGAATGATCGACCGCGCCGAATACAAGCGACGGCAAGCGCCGCCGGGAGTCAAGATCACCTACCGCGCCTTCGGGCGCGACCGCCGCTATCCCATCACCAACCAGTTCACGGATCAAATATGACTTCGACCGTCCGGTTTGCCCCCAGCCCGACCGGGCTGCTGCATGTCGGCAATGCGCGGATGGCGCTGATCAACTGGCTGTTCGCGCGCCGGCACGGCGGGCGCTTCGTGCTGCGGATGGACGACACCGATGCCGACAGGTCCGAGGAAATTTACGTCGATGCGATTTGCCGCGACCTGAACTGGCTGGGGCTCGATTGGGACGACCTTGTCCGCCAGTCGCAGCGCCTGGAGCGCTATCTTGCTGCGTTTCAGCGCCTGCGCGAGATGGGCCTGCTTTATCCGTGCTACGAGACGCCGGAGGAGCTTGAATTCAAGCGGCGGCGCCTGCTGGCGCGCAAGCTGCCGCCGATCTACGATCGCGCCGGCTTGGCCTTGAGCCCGGGGCAACGCGCCCGCCTGGAGGCGGAAGGCCGCCGGCCGCACTGGCGGTTCCTGCTCGCGCATGAAAGCATCGCGTGGATCGACTTGGTTCGCGGACCGCAGCATTTTCAAGGCGGCAACCTCAGCGATCCGGTTCTCGTGCGCGCCGACGGAACCTACCTCTACATGCTGCCGTCGGTCGTCGACGACATTGATCTCGGCATCACCCACGTCATTCGGGGCGAGGATCATGTCGTCAACACCGCCGTGCAGATTCAGCTTTTCCGCGTTCTTGGCGCCGAGCCGCCGCAGTTCGCCCATCTTCCGCTGCTGACGGACATCGCCGGCAAGGGATTGTCGAAGCGGCTCGGCTCGATCACGCTGCAGTCGCTGCGCGACGCCGGCATCGAGCCGATGGCGCTGAATTCCTGTCTCGCCAGCCTCGGAACGAGCGACAGGCCGGAAGCGCATCTGTCCGTCGAAGAACTGGTCGATCGCTTCGATATCGGGGTTTACGGCCGCGCCACTCCGAAGTTCGACGAGAGCCAGTTATGGCATCTCAACGTCCGGCTGCTTCAGCACCTGCCCTTCGACGCCGTCGCGGACAGGCTTCAAGCGATGGGGCTGGAAGAAGCGGACGCCCGGTTCTGGGAGGCGATTCGCGCCAACCTCGAGCGGCTCGACGACGCCGGCGACTGGTATCGGGTGTGCTATGGCGACATCGCGCCGGTGATCATCGATCCCGATCTGACCCGCGACGCGGCGCGCTTGCTGCCGCCCGAGCCGTGGACGGAGGAAACTTGGGGAACCTGGACGAAGGCGATCAAGGCGGCAACGGGGCGCAAGGGCAAGGACCTGTTCCTGCCGCTGCGGCTGGCCCTCACGGGCGCCAGCCACGGGCCCGAGCTGCGCGCGCTGCTTCCTCTGATCGGCCGCGCCCGCGTCACGCGCCGATTGACGTGCCGCGTCGGCGCGCTGAACAGCGTCGATTCGCTGCCGCCGTTTGCCGGCGAACAGGAAGCGCGTAAGGCCGGCGGGTGAGACTCTGCAAAACCTGGGACAGCGCAACGTCGGGGGACAACACGTGGAACGGCAGAGCGGGGAACGGCAGAGCGGGGAACGGCGGAGCGGGGAACGGCAGAGCGGGGAACGGCCGCACGAAATCGCCCTTCAGTTTTACAACACGTTGACGCGCCGCAAGGAAGCATTCGAGCCGATCAATCCCGAGCATATCCGGATGTATGTGTGCGGACCGACGGTCTACGACTACGCCCACATCGGCAATGCCCGCCCGGTCGTCGTCTTCGACGTTCTCTACCGGCTGCTCAAGCGGCTTTATCCGCATTCGCGCGTGACCTACGTCCGCAACATCACCGACGTCGACGATAAGATCATCGCCGCCCACGCCGCGACAGGCGAGCCGATCGCCGCCATCACCACGCGCACGACTCGCGCCTTCCATGCCGACATGGCCGCGCTCGGCGCCCTCGATCCCGATGTCGAACCGCGCGCGACGGCGCATATCGACGCGATGGTCGCGATGATCGAACAGCTGATCGCCAAGGGACATGCCTACGCCGCGGAGGGCCACGTCCTGTTCAGCGTGCCGTCATGGCCGGGCTATGGCGCGCTGTCGGGGCGGAACCGCGACGAGATGATCGCCGGCGCCCGCGTCGAGATCGCGCCCTACAAGCGCGATCCCGCCGATTTTGTGCTATGGAAGCCGTCCTCGGCCGATGTTCCCGGGTGGGAATCGCCTTGGGGACGGGGCAGGCCAGGCTGGCATATCGAGTGCTCGGCGATGAGCACCGCCTATCTCGGCGGGACCTTCGACATCCATGGCGGCGGCCAGGACCTGATTTTTCCCCATCATGAGAACGAAATCGCGCAGAGCACTTGCGCCCATGGCGGCCGGCCGTTCGTCCGCTATTGGCTGCACAACGGCTACCTCATGGCCGAGGGCGAGAAGATGTCGAAAAGTCTCGGCAACTTCTACACCGTTCACGATCTGCTCGAGGAGTTTCCCGGCGAAGCGATTCGCCTCGTGCTGTTGCAGACGCACTACCGCCAGCCCCTCGATTTCACCAAGGACGGCCTCCAGCAGGCCCGCGCCACGTTGGACCGGATGTACGCCGCGCTTCGCCACGCCGGCATGACCGACGCTCCTTGCCTCCCTTCCGGCCCCGCCGGCGACGCCATCCTCGCCGCTCTCGCCGACGACCTCAACACCCCGCTGGCGTTGAGCCACCTTCACGACCATGTCGCCGCCCTGAACAAGGCCGACGCGGCGGCCGCCAAGGCGGACCTGAAAGCGCGGCTGCTCGGCGCCGGGGCGGCGCTCGGCATCCTGCAGCAGGACCCTGAGGCATGGTTCCGCTGGCGGCCGCAAGGAGCAGCGGCGCTGTCGGAAGCGGAGATCGAGAGCCGGATCAGCCGTCGCGCCGCCGCGCGAAAGACGCGCAACTTCGCCGCCGCCGACGCCATCCGGGCCGAGCTTGCCGCGCAGGGAGTCGCGCTCGAGGACGGACCTTCGGGAACCACATGGCGCCGAACCTAGCCGCCGAGTCCGCCGTGGACGCAAGAAGCCGGCGGCACAGGCGGCGACGCCTGCGATCCTCGCGCGTTCCGTGCGACGGCAGTTACTTGTCCGCCGCCTGCTTCTCAGCTTGAACGTCTTCCTGCAGCTTCTTCGCAAGTTCTCTCTTGCGTTCTTCGCGCTCTTGACGCTCTATTTCCGCTGCGTCGACCTTAGGCGCGCCTTCTTTTTTCCTGAACAGTCCGAACATCGTTTTCCTCCTCCGCATCCGCCTCCTCAGTCAGGTCGCCATGACAATAGTGTCGGAAATCGAACGGAAGGATTCAAGCGAATCCGGATCGCCCATCTATCAATCAGCGAGTGAAAACCGGCCGCTGAGCGGCCGGGGCAACAGGCAAAGCGGATTTCCCCCCGCGCGCCGGCGCTTAGATTCCCAACACCATAACGGTGGCGTGGACTCCGATGGCGAAAACGATCGAAACGACGGTGACGGCGAGTTGGTTGCTAAAACTGGGCACTGCCGAAGGAGCAGGTGCAGTCCAGCCGGAAGTGAGAAAACTGCGCATTCTGTCAGATCCTCTGCCGGGTTGCACGGCGCCGAGACGCCACGTCCAAGAGGGGCAGAAAGTACCCCATTAGGGTATTGTTTGCAACACAAAGAGTAGGGTTTCTTCGCAGGTGCACGCGTCGATCATCATATCGGCTTCCGCCCCTGGCGAACGTGGAGGGCCATGACGTCGCTGGACACGCTTAACCTGGTCACGCTCAACACATGGAAAAACGGCGGCGACTACGTCCGCCGGCTGTCGTTGATGGCCGAGAAACTGGCGGCCCTCGCGCCTGATCTGGTCTTCCTGCAGGAGGTTTTCGTCGCGGCGGAGACGCGAGCGCACACCGGGGATGCGCTCGCGGCGGCGCTCGGCATGGCGCAAATCCATGAGCCGGCGCGGACCAAACGGCGCCGCCACGGGGGTGCTTCCGTTGAAAGTTCCTCGGGGCTGTCGATTCTCTCGCGCCAACCGATTCACGGCCACGAACGGCTGGCGTTGTCGCCCGATTCGGATGGCGAGAAGATCGCGATTGTCAGCTGGCTGGAATGGAACGGCCGGCCTCTCGCCGTCGTCAACCTGCATCTCAGCTACCAGCCGGATGTCGGCGCGCTGCGATGCCAGCAATTGAAGGAAATCGTCCAGCACGTCGGCCACGCCCATCCCGCCGATGCCGTCATCCTGGCCGGCGACTTCAACGCGGAGCCCGATTCGCCCCCGCTGCGGTGGCTGCGCATGGCCTCGGGATATTCCGTACGGGATGCATGGGACGCGGCTGGCGGGCCGCAAGCGACCATGACCGAACCGCCGGGCAGCGCCATTTTCGGCAAGCGCTGCATCGATCACATCATGTTGTTGCAGCCGCTGGATTGTTCGGCGCTGCGTTTCGTCGGCGCGGAGCGGGTGCTCGACCGTGTCGACCGCGAATCGGGAATTCTGCCGAGCGATCATGCCGGGCTGCGCGCCGTGCTGAGCCAGGAGCTCTAACCGCTTCGACCGGCGTCACCGTTGTTTTCGAGCGGCAGGGACAACAAGCCGTCGGCGAGCTTCGGCTCGAACCAGGTCGACTTTGGCGGCATCACCGCGCCCGAATCGGCCACCGCCATCAAGTCGGCGAGCGCGGTCGGGTAGAGGCTGAAGCCGATGGCCCAGGCGTCCCTGGCGACGCGCCGCTCCAGTTCCTCCAGGCCGCGACTGCCGCCGACGAAGTCGATACGCGAATCGGTGCGCGGATCGCCGATCCCGAGGAGAGGGGTCAGCACCAGGCGGCTCAGCACGCTGACGTCGAGACGATCGAGCGGGCTTGCGTTCGCAGGCGGCGCGGCGCGTAACGTGAGCCGGTACCAGCGATCGTCGACGACCATGCCAAACGCATGCCGCCGATCCGGCCGGACCGGCGCCGCCGCCGGCTCGATCGTGAACGACGGAGCGAGGCATTCCAACAGTTCTTCCGACGTATGACCGTTGAGGTCGCGGATGACCCGGTTGTAGTCGAGAATCCGCACCTCGTCACAAGGGAAGCTGACGACGAGAAACCGCTCTCCCGCCCCCGGCGTCGGGCGCGAGTGGGCGACCCGCGCCGCCGCGGCGGCGCGATGATGACCATCGGCGACATAAAGAGCCTCCATCGCCTCGAACGCGGCCGACACCGCCTCGACAGCATCCGGCGCGTCGATCCGCCATACCTGATGCCGGACTCCCGCGTCATCGCGCACATCGGCGATCGGCGTCTCATCGGTGAAGGCGGCGGCCACGCCGGCGATGCGCTCGTTCGGCCGATGCAGGACAAAGACCGGCCCGGTGTGGGCGCCGACGGCGACGATCTGCCGGGCCCGGTCCATTTCCTTTTCCGGGCGCGTCAGCTCATGACGGCGAATCCGCCCGGACTCGTAAGCGGCGATGGCAGCCGCGGCGGCGATTCCCGTCTGCCGATGGCGGCCGGCGGTAAGGCGATAGACGTAATAGCCGGGCTTGCCGTCACGGATCAGGATGCCGGCCTCGATCAACCGCGCCATCGCCGCCGCCGCCTTGGCGTAGGCCTCCGGCGCATAGGGATCGGCGTCCGGCGGCAGATCGACGTCGGGCCGCGAAACGTGAAGAAAGCTCCACGGGCGTCCGGCGACCCGCTGCCTCGCCTCCTCGGCGCTGAGAACGTCATACGGCGGCGCCGCGACATCGGCGGCGTGGCGTGGCGCGGGACGGATGGCCCGGAACGGCCGGATCAGCGGCGTCTCCGTCATTCGGCGGCGACTGGCGGCAGTTCGCTGAGGGAACGCGCGAGTTCGTCCGCGCCGAACGTCTGGTCGGTGAGCTTGCCGGCGAAATAGTCGGCGTAGGACTGCATGTCGAAGTGGCCGTGGCCACACAGGTTGAACAAGATGGTGCGGGCGACGCCGTCGCGCTTGCACGCCAAAGCTTCGTCGATCACCGCCTGGATGGCGTGGTTGGCCTCCGGGGCGGGAATGATCCCCTCGGCCTTGGCGAACAGCACGCCGGCGGCGAAGCAGCGGGTTTGCGGGTAGGCGCGCGGCTCGATCAGGCCGAGTTCGAGCAGATGGCTGACCAAAGGCGACATGCCGTGGTAGCGCAAGCCGCCGGCATGGATTCCGGCCGGCATGAACTGGGAGCCCAAGGTGCGCATTTTCATCAGCGGGGTCAGATGGGCGGTGTCGCCGAAGTCGTAAGCGTACACCCCGCGCGTCAAGGTCGGACAGGCGGCAGGCTCGGCGGCGATGATCCGCATTGCGCTCTCGCCCTTGAGCTTGCGGCGAATCAGGGGAAAGACCAAGCCCGCGAAATTGCTGCCGCCGCCGGTGCAGGCGACGACGATGTCGGGATCGTCGCCCGCCATTTCCATCTGCTCGATCGCCTCCAGGCCGATCACGGTCTGGTGCAGCATGACGTGGTTGAGAACGCTGCCCAGGGCGTACTTGGTGTCGTCGCGGGCCACGGCCATCTCCACCGCCTCGGAGATGGCGATGCCGAGACTGCCGGTCGCCTCGGGATTGCCGGCCAGGATATTCCGTCCCGCCGCGGTCTCGGTGCTGGGGCTCGCGACACAGCGCGCGCCGTAAGCGGCCATGGCCGCGCGCCGGTAAGGCTTCTGATCGAAACTGACCCTGACCATGTAGACGTCGACATCGAGGCCGAAAAGGCTGCAGGCGAAAGCCAGCGAGGTGCCCCATTGCCCCGCCCCGGTTTCGGTGGCGAGGCGGCGCGTTCCGTCCTGCTTGTTGAAGAACGCCTGGGGAACCGCCGTGTTGGGCTTATGGCTTCCGGTCGGGCTGACGCCCTCGTATTTGTAATAGATGCGCGCCGGCGTATCGAGCGCCCGCTCCAGCAACCGCGCCCGGTAGAGCGGAGTCGGGCGCCACAGGGCGTAGACGGCGCGGACCGGCTCGGGGATGCCGATCTCGCGCGCGGTGGCGTTTTCCTGATCGATCAGGCTGGGCGGAAAGATCGGGGCCATGTCGGCGGCGGCGACCGGGGCCTTGCTGCCGGGATGGAGGACCGGCGCCGGAGGCTCGGGCAGGTCGGCGACGATGTTGTACCAGGCGCGCGGAATGCGCTCGTCTCCGAGCAGATACTTGGTGGTCTCGGACATGCCCCCTCCGTTTCCTTCCTACGTTTTTCTATCAGATGGAATGCGACCGCGACGGCTCGCCTCAGCTCTTTTCGATCGGAATGGCGACGAACTGAAGACCGCCCTGCCCCTGGACAAGGAGCAGCACCGACTTGCGCCCGGCCTTGCGCGCCTCGTCGACCCGCGCGGCGACGTCGGCCGGCGTCGCCACCTCCCCCTGTTCGACTTCGACGATGAGATCGCCCGCACGCAATCCCTTCTCCGCCGAGACGCCGTCGGCGTTCACCTCCGTCACCACCACGCCCTGATCCTCGGCGGCGAGGCCGAAGCGCTCACGCAGCGTCTCGTCAAGCTCGGAGAGGGTCAAGCCGAGGGGCTCGATCGTCAAGGTCCCCGGGGTTTTGGATCGACCGCCGGTGCGAGAAGCGACCTTCTCCTCCTCTTCCTCGAGAGCGGCGATGGTCACGTCGAGAGTCGTCTCCCCGTTGTCGCGCCATACCGTCACGGGGACGACCTTGCCGACTTCGGTATCGGCCACCAGTCGCGGAAGGTCCCGCATGTCCTTGATCTTCTGCTTGCCGAAGGCGACGATCACATCGCCTTTCCTGATGTCCGCCGCGGCGGCGGGACCGTCCGGCATCACCTCGGCGACCAGCGCGCCGCTCGCCTCGGCAAGCCCAAAGCTGTCGGCAAGTTC
>CAZRWU010000058.1:2203-16000 GCA_964603915.1 uncultured Rhodospirillaceae bacterium | reverse complement strand
CTCGGTCCGATGGCGGAGCACATTCCCGAGGACGTGCTGAACGAGGTGGAGCCCTCGCTGCCGCCGCGCGTCCGCAGCTGGCTCAAGGAATACGCGGAGTATCCCGACGATTCCGTCGGGCGTCTGATGAATCACGACCTCCTGGTCATCGATCTGACCGCGACGGTGAAGGACGCCTTGAAGATGCTGCGCAACCTCGAGGCGTTTCCGGATCAGGTCGACGCCCTTTACGTCGTCGACTCACGGGATCGGCTGGCGGGGGTGGTGCCCTTGACGACGCTGCTGCTGCATCGCCCGCGCCAATTGATCGCGGCGATCATGCGCACCGACGTGGTCAGCTTTCTGCCGCGCGACGACGCCGGCGCCGCCGCCCAGGCCTTCGAGCGCTACGACCTGCTCTCCGCTCCGGTGATCGACGAGCGGCGGCGGTTGGTCGGCCGCCTTCCCGTCGATGCGGTCATGGATTTCGTACGCGCCGAGGCCGAGGAGAACGCGCTGAGGCGCGAGGGCCTGAGCGGCGAGGAGGATTTGTTCGGCCGTGTCTGGGACAGCGCCCGTCGCCGCTGGCTGTGGCTGTCGATCAATCTGCTCACGGCGTTCGCAGCATCGCGGGTGATCGGCGTGTTCGAGGGAAGCATCGAGAAGCTGGTGGCGTTGGCGACGCTGATGCCGATCGTCGCCAGTATCGGCGGCAACACCGGCAACCAGACGGTGGCCCTGTTCGTCCGGGGACTCGCGCTCGACCAGATCAACGCCAACAATCTGCGCTATCTCGCCGCCAAGGAAATCGGCGTCGCCGGCGTCAACGGCTTGATCTGGGGTTCGGTCATGGGCCTCGCCGCTTTCGCTCTTTACCGGCACCCCGGTCTCGGCCTGGTCATGGGCGCGGCGACCTTTCTCAACCTCGTCGTCGCGGCCATCTGCGGAATCGGCGTGCCGTACCTGATCAACCGATTGAAGTACGACCCGGCGCTCGGCTCCAGCGTCCTGTTGACGTTCAGCACCGACAGCATGGGCTTTTTCATCTTTCTGGGCCTCGCCACGCTTTTCCTGGTTTGACCGGCACGGCTCACGGAACGCGCGGGCCGCATCGCCGGCCGTCCACCGCCCGTCACCCGACCGCCTGCCAGGCCTTGAGCGGGCGAAGCTGGGTGCTGCGCTTGAGGCGGTGCCCTTCCATCCGCCGCAGCACGTTGTCGAGAACGCGGATGCCCTCGGCGATGTAGGGACCCTTGTTGAGCATGACGCATTCGGCGCGCTCGGCCATGGCGGCGTCGGTGAATTCGCCGCGCGACGGCATTCCCTGCTTGACGATACTCTCCAGCACTTGCGTCGCCCAGATCACCGGAACGTGGGCCGCCTCGCACAGCCACAGGATCTCCTCCTGAACCTCGGAAAGCCGCTCGTAGCCGATTTCGACGGCGAGATCGCCGCGCGCGATCATCACCGCGAACGGATTGTTGCCGGCGGCTTGAACGATAAGTTCGGGAAGATTGGTAAAAGCGAGCTGCGTTTCCACCTTGGCGACGATCGGCATGTGCGCCCGATCGGCGTCGCGGCGGGCGATCTCGGCCTGAAGCAAGGCGATATCCTCGGGCCGCTGGACGAAGGAATAGCTGATGATGTCGGCATGTTGCACGGCGAAGTCCAACGCTTCGGCGTCGTCCTCCGACAACGGCGAGACGATCAGGTCCGTGCCGGGAAAATTGATTCCTTTTTCGGCTTTCAGCGATTGGCCGCGGGGCGGGGTGCGGGTCACGGCCATCACCAGTCCCTCCGGGCGAACGGCCTCGATGGCGCCGCGGATCAAGCCGTCCTTGATCGAGACGTCGGCGCCGACGGAGACTTGGCGGAGCACTTCGGGCGCCGTGCAACTGGCCTGGTAGGCGAACTCGCTGTTGCCGACAGGCTTGCCGAACGTCAGCAGTATCTTGTCGCCCGGCTCGACGCGCTTGCGCTTTTTCGGGGTGATGACAGTCTCGGTCCGCACCTTGGGCCCCGCCAGGTCGACCAGCACGCGGACGTCCCTGCGGCGCTTGCGTCCGACGCTTTTGACGTTCCCCGCCATCGCCGCCCACTCGGCGGGCGCGCCGTGGGCGCAGTTGATGCGGGCGCAGTCCATTCCCGCGTCGATCAGTTCACGAACGTGATCTTTGTCCTCCGCGGCTTGCGGCGAAAGGGTGACGAGAATGTGTGTCCGTCTGCCCTTGGAACCGGGTCCGAGGATATCTTGGGTATTGCGCGCGAGGTTGTCGATGCCCCGCCGAAAGTCGGCGGGATCGGGCCGCGGGGTTTCCGCATTGACGCGACAGATCAGCTCCAGATTGGCGATGATCGCTCTCAAGCTCGGCATGACGCGGCCTTCGCAACGGCCAAGCGAGGCAAGTCCCCAGGGCGCCAGCGCCGCCTCCACCGGCCGCAGATCCAAGCTGCGAAAAGCTAGGTAATCGGCGAGGTTTTCCGCGCCTGGCCAAAACGCGTCGCGATGAAGCTTTGGCTCCCAGCCCTTGCGAATTTCGTCGGCGCGTATGCCGACCTCGTCGCGGATTCGCCTCAGTTCCGCAAGCAGCTCCTTTGCGCTTTCAATCGGCATGAATTTTCCGCTTCGGCCCCTTTGCTGGCAACGTAGCTGCGTTGCGTGCATCGACAAGTGAAGGATTTGTGACGGCGGCGCTGCCGTTGCCTCTTCCGCCATGGCATCGGCGGCTGGAAGTTTCGGCCGTGTCGCCCGCGCCCCACGATCCCATATGGGGATAGGGTCCCTACGGAACGAGAGGAAAACGTCATGCGCGGCGGTCTCCGCGACGATCGACAGCCGCGATGACGGCTGGCCGCGCAACGCCGCGAGAGGACGGCTGGCCGCGCAACGCCGCGAGCCGCCTTCCGTTCAACGCCGGCGCTGGTTTCGGACGCGTCTCGGCGCCGGCTTTGGTCGGCGCCGGCTTTGCCAGAGAGCGTAACGTCGTGGCTGCGGCAATGGCAATTGAACGGGCCCATGGAATTTGCCACTGTTCGCCGTGGCGGCGGTTCCGATCGCCATCCCAAAGGAGTGTTCTTTTGATGAATGCCGTTTTGACAAGAAGCAGGCGCGGATCGCGTTTCGGCGCGGGCGCCCGCCGGGTCGCCGCCCTCCTGGGCGTCATGGCTCTGCTCAATGCGTGTGGCGTCAACACCATCCCGACCCTGGAGGAAGAGGTGAACGCGGCGTGGTCCCAGGTCCTGAACCAGTATCAGCGCCGGGCCGACCTCGTGCCCAACCTGGAAGCAACCGTCAGAGGCGCCGCCAACTTCGAGCGTGAGACGTTGCAGGCGGTAGTCGAGGCGCGCAGCCGCGTCGCCCAGACTAACATCCCGCCGGACATCCTGACCAACGAGCAGGCGTTCGACGAATTTCAGAGAAACCAGGCGGCGCTGGGCTCGGCCCTGTCCCGGCTTCTCGTCGTCGTCGAGCAGTACCCCGACCTCAAGGCCAACCAGAACTTCATCGCGCTGCAATCCCAGCTCGAAGGCACCGAGAACCGGATCGCCGTCGCCCGCCGCGACTACATCCAGGCGGTGCAACGCTACAATACCGAGCTGCGCACCTTCCCGGGATCGGTCTGGGCGGCGATCGTTCACCGGGGCGCCGAGCCGAAGGAGAACTTCACCATCGCCGAGAGCGCCATGGAGGCGCCGAGGATCAGCTTCTAGTGACCATTCCAGGTTTTTTCGGGGGACGTTTTCCGGGCAAGGCGGCGACGCTTTTCATCGCCGCCTGTGTCTTCCTTGTCTGCGCGGCGCTCGCCGCGCTGGCGGTGGAGTTTCCCCGGCTCACCGGCCGCGTCGTCGATGAGGCCCGCCTGTTGACGGCGCAGCAGCGCGAGTCGGTCGTCGCGGCGCTTGCCGAGCACGAACGCAAGACCGCCACGCAGGTGGTCGTGGTCACGCTCAACTCGCTTCAGGGGCTGCCGATCGAGGACTACGGCTATCAGCTCGGGCGGCATTGGGGCATCGGCGAGGCGGACAAGGACACCGGCGCCTTGCTGATCGTCGCGCCCAACGAGCGCGCGGTGCGCATCGAGGTCGGCTACGGCCTCGAGGGCGAACTCACCGACGCGACCAGCAGGCTCATCATCGAAAACATTATTCTTCCGGAGTTCCGGGCCGGCCGCTTTGGCCAGGGCATCGTCGCCGGAACGGGCGCCATTCTCGAAATTCTCGGCGGAGCGCCCCCGGGCGCCGTCGTGCCGGAGAGAAGGCGGCCGGCGCGCCAGGAGGAGTCGCAAGAATTTCTCCCCCTCCTTCCCATGATTTTGCTGTTTATTTTCCTGATGATTGCGCGAAGCAGGGGATCGGGGCGAGGACGGCGCGGCGGCTGGTACGGCGGCTTCCCGCCGACCCATATCGGCCGCGGCGGCAGGGGCTCGCGCGGCGGCGGCTTTGGTGGGGGCGGGTTCGGCGGCGGCGGTTTCAGCGGCGGCGGCGGCGGCTTCGGCGGCGGCGGCGCGACGGGGCGCTGGTAGCATGCCGTTTCTCGCCGACGATGAGAAAGCGCGTATCGAGGCCGCGGTCCGCAAGGCGGAGACCAAGACGTCGGGCGAGTTCGTCACCGTCATCGCCGCGAAGAGCAGCGACTATCTCTACCTGCCGACCCTGGCGGCCGCCGGCCTCGTCCTGTTGCTGTCGGGCCTCGTCCTGCTGTTGCCCATCGATCCGCGCATCGACGTTTTCTACGCCGGTCAGGTTCTCGCCTTCATCGCCCTCGCCCTCGCTTTCCGTTGGCCTCCCTTGACGATGGCGCTCGTGCCGCGGTCCGTGCAAGAGGAGCGGGCGCGGCGGCATGCCCACCAGTTGTTCCTCGATCTCGGCCTGTCCTCGACGAAGGAGCGCACCGGGGTGCTCCTGTTCGTCTCGGTCGCCGAGCATTACGTCGAGATCATCGCCGACCGCGGCATCCAGGACCGCGCCAACCCGGCCGTCTGGCAGGCGATCGTCGCCGACTTCGCGACGAAGGTCCGGGCCGGCCAAGTCGCCGACGGCTTCATCGACGCCATCGCCGCCTGCACCGCGGTGATGGCCGAACATCACCCCTGGCGCCCCGGCGACGTTAACGAACTGCCCAACCAGCTCATCGAGATCCGCTAGCGAGCGCCGTCCCGCAAGAAGCTCGCGGCTGGCCGGCGATCAGCGCCGCCCAGTCGTGGTACAGGGTTGGGCCGCCCCGGCATTCCGCCGCCGTCGAGGCCGTCCGCGGATCGGGGCGGAGATCGAGAAGGCAAACCATCATCAGGAGCCACGCCGCCATCGCCGCGCCGACCCAGAGGACGCCGCAGCGCGGCCGGGCGGGACGGTCCCGGAATCGTCCCGCTCCCATCGCCTCCGCATTGAGAACGCCGCGGTTCCGCCGCTCGATCGCCTCGCGACACACGGCCGTCACCCATGGCGGCACGGAACCGCGCAGCATGTAGGCGGCGAACGCGTTCTCCAGCACGGCCTCGGCGGGGAGGCGATCGAACCGCCAGCGGTATGCAAGCCGGAACAGGTCGAACTCAGTCACATCAAGCAGCGCCGCGGCGTCCATCACCGCGTCCGCCGCGCATCCGGTCGGCTCCGGCTGTCCGTGTTTCCAGCGCCGTCCGCGCCACCGCTGCATGACGACGGACCGCTCCCCAGCGGAGCGGCCTTGCGCTATATCTTGGCGCCGGGCAGGAACGGATCCGGCGAGAAGTCCTGCCATGGCGCGCCCTCGGGATCTTTCGGCGCGGGCAGTTCGTGAACGTGCACGTCGTCCGCCGAAAGCCGCGTGAGGACGCGCAGCGCCCGGCGCTCGACCTCCTCGTCACGCAGCCTCACCCACAGCAGCAGCCCGCCCTTCTCCAGCTGCGATTGAACATCGCTGGCGCGATCCCGGCCCAGCCAGCGCGCGGCAAGCGTTCCGATCACCCCGCCCGAGCCGCCGGCGATCACGGCGCCGGCGATGATCGCCGCCAGCGTCCCGCCCGTGGCGACGATGGCGCCGGCCGCGGCCACCGCGCCGATGTAACCGAGGCCGCCCGCCAGCGCCGCCCGGCCTTCGACCAGCGAATCGCGATCCGCGTAGGCGACGCGCGGGACATCGGGATCGTCCTCGAGTTCGCTGATCTTCTCGTAGCGATGCCCCAGCTTTTCCTGGACGGCCTTTTCGCTCGCTAACAGACTGATGTCGCTGTACTCGAAGCCGGCGTTCAGCAAATCGTCGATGGCGTCCTGCAAGGTCTGATAATCGTGAAAGACCGCCACGGCTTCACGGATCATTTTGACGTTGCCGGCCTCATCCTTTTGCACCTGTGGTTCCATAGCGCTCCTCCCTCGCAAAGGAACGGACGCGGCGCCATCAACTTGCTCCGCCCCCTTCCGTTATCATGATCGGGTTTGCAGGTTTTTTCCAGGCGCTTCGGTGCGACCAACGGGAACTTGAAGGGAGCTTTACACCTTGCGGCTGGCGCGCATCTGGGCAAGGAACTCCGCGAGCGCGCGATCCGCCTCTCGGATATGGGCGCCGATCGTCCGCCGCAGCGATTCCGCGTCGGCGCGGCTCAGACCGGCGTCGTCCGCGCCGCCATCGCGCGTGCGCTGATTGCGGAGCAAGGCCTCGATCCGCTCCACCGTTTGCTCATGCTCGCGGACGTGCGCCTCATAGCCGCCGTAGCTGTAAAAGCGCATCAGCAGCTCCTCGGAGAGAAAGTGCAGTTTCGAATAGTCGAGCAGGCGATCGAGGATTTCGCCTTGTTCCTCGCGAGGGCGGCCTTCCGCGACCGCATTAACGAATGCCGATAGAAGGGCGATTTGCACCTCGTGCTCGCTTTCAACGTCGGCCCGCGCGGACCCGGCGGGCTGCACTCCTGGACTTGGGTTCATCCATGCCTCCCGTTGGTCTTCAAGCGCCCGGCCGTTCGTCGCGCAGGTCGCCGATGAAATGGAGCACGACCTGGCGGCGGTGGGGCGAGGTGCGGTGCTCGAACAGGTAGACGCCTTGCCACGCGCCGAGGGCCATCCTGCCGCCCTGCACCGGGATCGACAACTGCACGTCGGTCAGCGCCGCGCGGATGTGCGCCGGCATGTCGTCGGCGCCTTCCGCCCGGTGGCGGTAAAGCGCCGGATCGTCGCGCACCAGGCGCTCGAAAAACGTCTCGATGTCCCGCTGCACGTCGGGATCGGCGTTCTCCTGAATCGTCAGCGAGGCGCTGGTGTGCTGGCAGAAAAGAGTCGCCATGCCGACCGCGGCGCCCTGGCTCGACAGCCAGGCGCTGATCTCGCCGGTGATCTCGTAGAGGCCCCGGCCACGGGTGCGGACGGTGAGGGCGCCCTGACGCTGCTGCATGATGATTCGTTTCCGGAGAACCGGGCGGTTCGGCCATGAACCGCCCGTCTTTCCGTGTCCCCGCGCCGCCTAGATGCGCAGAAGGGCGATCAAACAGACAATGGTGGCGAGCGCGGCCAGACCGTAGACCACGACCGCCACGGCGTTATCGGCGCGAATGCCGAAGTCATGAGCGACGACCCGCAGACGATGCGCGGCGTGCCATGAAGCCAGCGTGATGATGCCGAACAGCACGAGCTTGACGAACCAGCCTTCGACGAAGGACCGCATGCCTTCGTAGCTCCAGGCGTCGGAAAGTATGCCGAGCGCCGGGGCGATGCCGGTCATGAAGATCATGATCGGCAGAACGAAAGCGACGATCGTGCCGCCGGCGGCGAACAAAAACCAGAACGGTGCCTTGTGTGAGATTGCCATTGTCTTCAAGCCGCCACTGCCAGGACCAATACGAACACGCTCACCACCGCCCACACCGCGTAGTGGACGCCGATGATGGTTTTACCGGGGACGAACGACTCGCCGCGCTGGATGCGCATCGCCTGCGGCACCGCCTTGAACCACGCCGTCGTGTGAATGATGGCGAAGATGAAGGCGATGATGTGGAAAACGATGCCGATCCAGCTCGTCACCCCGTCAAGCCACCCCTGCCACGCGGCGGGCCCTTGTCCCAGCCGGACCAGGCCGGTGATGAGGATGGCGAGATAGATGGCGAAGAACACCGAGCTGATCTCGTGCAACATATAGTGCTGGAAGCGGCTGTGCCTGAGAAACCATGTCGTCTTTGGCAACGTCCGCTTGTAGGGCTTGCGGCTCATCGCTTGCCTCCTCCCGGCAGCCATGACGTGAAGTAATCGATGGCGCTGGTGAACTTGATCTGCTGGATCGCCCCCGCCGGATCGACGTCCTTGGGGCACACCACCGAGCAGGCGCCAACGAAGCTGCAGGCCCAGATCCCGTCGTGACTGGCGACCACATCCTCGCGAGCCCTGCGGCCGACGTCGCGGGAGTCCATGTTGTAGCGGTGGGCGAGCGCCAGCGCCGCCGGTCCGATGAACTCGGGCTCCAGGCCGTACTGCGGGCACGCCGAATAGCACAGCATGCAGTTGATGCACATCGAGTATTGCTTGAAGGTCTTGAGCTGCGCCGGGGTCTGCAGGTATTCGCCCTCCGCGACGGTCTTTTCCTGCTTGGGCAGGAGGTAGGGCGTGACGCTCTCAAGCTTCTCGATGAACGGATCCATATCGATCACGAGGTCGCGCTCGATCGGGAAGTTGTCGAGCGGCTCGATCCGGATCTTGTCGCCGAAGTCGCGGAGGAACGCCTTGCAGGCGAGCTTGGGCTCGCCGTTGATGACCATGCCGCAGCTTCCGCAGACGAACATGTGGCACGACCAGCGAAAGCTGAGCGTGCGGTCGAGTTCGTCCTTCACGTAGTTCAGGGCGTCGAGCACGACCCATTCTTCCGGACACGGAACCGTATAGGTCTGGAACCACGGCTCGGAGTCCTGCTCCGGCCGGTAGCGAAGGACTTCCAGTTCGATCGATCTCTCGCTCATGCGGCACTGCCTCCATAGACCCGCGCGGCGGGTTGCGACTTGGTGATGACGACATCTTTGTAATCGATGCGCGGATCGCCGTTGGGGTTGTAATACGCCATGGAATGCTTGAGGTAGTTGACGTCGTCGCGGCTCTCGAAGTCGAGACGCTGGTGCGCGCCACGCGACTCCTTGCGCTGCAGAGCCGATTGCGCGACCGAATGAGAAACCTCGATCATGCAGCCCAGTTCGAGAAGCTGATAAAGATCGGTGTTGAAGACGTTGCTGTGATCCTCGAGGACAACGTCCTGATAACGCGCCCTGAGTTCGACGATCTTGTCGCACGTGCTTTTCAGCGTCGCCTCGGTGCGGTAGATGCCGCAACCGTCCTCCATGCTGTGTGTCATCTCGTTGCGCAGCACGGAGACCCGCTCCTTGCCTCCGGTCCGGCGGAACAGCCCCATGATCCGGCTCTCCACATCGTTGGCCTGCTTGTCGATCAGGTCGGCTCCCGGCGTTTGGGCCGTTCTGGCGTACTCGACCGCGAAGCGGCCGGCGCGGGCGCCGAACACCAGAAGTTCGCCGAGGGAGTTGGAGCCGAGGCGATTGGCCCCGTTGATCGTCACGCAGGCGCATTCGCCGGCGGCGTAGAGGCCGTCGATCGAGGTGGCGGCGTTGATGTCGGTATGAATGCCGCCCATCATGTAGTGGACCACCGGGCGGACCGGCACCAGGTCGTGCACGGGATCGGCATTGACGTAGCTGCGGGCGAGATCGCGAACGAGCGGCAGGCGCTCGTCGATCTTCTTCTCGCCGAGATGGCGCATGTCGAGATAGACGACGTCGCCCCACTTGGTCTGGACTGTCCGGCCTTTCTTGGACTCATGGTAGAACGCTTGGCTGAGCCGGTCGCGCGGTCCCAGTTCCATCGCCTTCAGTCGCGGCTTGTCCTCGGCCGGCCCCAGGTTGTAATCCTGAAGATACCGGTAGCCGTCCTTGTTCAACAGATAGCCGCCTTCGCCGCGGCAGCCTTCGGTGAGGAGAATGCCGCTCCCCGGCAGTCCGGTCGGATGGTACTGCACGAACTCCATGTCCTTGAGCGGGACGCCGGCGCGATAGGCCATCGCCATGCCGTCGCCGGTCTTGATCGCGCCGTTGGTGGTGAACGCGAAGATCCGCCCGGCGCCGCCGGAGGCGATGATGACCGCCTTGGCCTTGACCAGCTTGAGCTTGCCGGTGCGCACCTCCATCGCCGTGACGCCGCCGCAGCGGCCGTCGTCGACCATCAGGTCGGTGCAGAAGTGCTCGTCCAGTCGTTTGATGGAGGGGTATTTCAGCGAGGTCTGGAACAGGGTGTGGAGCATGTGGAAGCCGGTCTTGTCGGCGGCGTACCACGTCCTTTGGATCTTCATGCCGCCGAACGGCCGCACCGCGACGTGCCCGGTCTCTTCCCGGCTCCAGGGACAACCCCAGTGCTCCAGCCGGGTCAACTCGTTCGGGATCTCGTTGACGAACAGATCGACGGCATCCTGGTCGGCCAGCCAGTCGGCGCCGGCGACGGTATCCATGAAATGATAATCGAGCGAATCGTCCTTCTTGATGACGCCGGCGGCCCCGCCCTCCGCCGCGCAGGTGTGGCTGCGCATCGGATAGACCTTGGAGATGAGCATGACGTTGACGCTGGGATCGGCCTCCGCGACGGCGATCGCGGCGCGAAGCCCGGCGCCGCCCGCGCCAACCACGGCGATATCGGTGTTGATGACTTCCATTGGCTGCTCCCGTTGCCTCCCTGATTGGAATTGCGGCGAGTATACCCCGTGCGGTGTCGAATGCCAGAGGCGCAACTTACCGGCTGCGTGCCCATCGCTGTCCGGTTTTACAGTTTATTCGCGCCGCGACCAACCGAACGTGTGCAGCGGATGTGAAAAAGGAAGAGGCAAAATCGGCCGAGCCGCCGCGGCGCGTGGCGCGGCGGAGGAAGGGGTGGCATGGGCGAGTCGTTTGGCCTCTGCGCCCCTGTCCATTTGAGGCATCGGTCCCTCGACCCGGCGCGAGAATTTCGCTACCATAGAGCGCGAGAAAGCGAAGAAATCCGCGTGCGGGACAGCGAAGGAGCCAATCCATGAGCCGCCTGGAAATCACGCCGTTCTTGCAGAGCGTCCGGGAGTACGTCGCGCCACGAATTCAAGACGTGTTCACGGGACTCCCGGAAGGCGCCAAGACGGCCATCGAGACCGGCGTAAGAGGCGCGCTCACGTTGGCTCGCCCCCTGTTCGGGCCGAACGAGGTCGCGGATGGATTCTCTCTGTTTCCCGAACCCGTTCTGAATGTGAACGACGCCACGTCGGAGACCGCGTCCGTCTACATCCCGGACGATGCGTATCTGTTCAGCCTGGGCCTTTTGGACCTCGGCGGACCTTTCGGACCCCCGAGCGAGTTTTTCGGACAAGCGGTCAACCTCAATTTCGACAGGGATGCCGACGACGATGACGCCGAACAGGTGCTCAAGGAAATGATCGACGGCGACGGCGGGGCCGTCTTCGACTTCGAAAGGGAGCCGGGAATTGACGGCGTCGCGCTGCTCAGCATCACCCCGGACTCCTACACGTTGTCGTTCGAGAACGGCGATGCCTTGGATGTGCTGACGCTACAAGGCTCCGGCATCGCGGCGGTCATCGCCAAGCTCGATTCTCCGGCCAACGTTGCCGATGGCCTCAACAATCTCAGCCTCGTCGACTTGAGCGAGGAAACCGTCGTGGTCGGATCGGGAGCCGCCAACCCCGTTCCGGAGATTGCCGAGGAGCGGATCGCTACGGAAGGCGAACTGGTGGCGCTTCTCGACGCCGCCCTCGATCCCGCCGACGAGCGCGTTCATTTCCTTTCGGTAGAGCCGGAAAGTTTCGCGGTACGCGTCGACAATCAAGCGACGGGCGCCTTCGACGTTTTGATCTTTGACGGCCTGCCGGCCGAAAACGCCGTCGCATCCGCGGCCAGCGCCGTCGTTAATCCCTCGAATGCCAGCAGCGAGTTCACCTTCGCGGACGTCGCCGGCGATCGCGTCGTCGCAACCGGAAACAATCTCGACCTCTATTTCGGCGGACCGGAGGTCGGCCCTGTGGGTTCGACCGTGGCCGAGAACGATCTGCCCTTCATTCTGTCCACCGCCGACGTAAGGCCTCGGGTCAATGCGCTTGACCAGGGAGAGACGGCGCGCCTGGAAATTCTCGGCGAGAACGGCGCCCGGGACGTTATCGTCTTCGCAACGGACCAACCCGTTCCCGGCGGGGCGTTCGATCTCGGTTTGTTCGCTTGATCGGATTGGCTGTTCGGAGAGGGTCATGCTGGATAAGCCTTCTTGAGTTAAATCGATCCCGATCCACCTGCGCCCGCGTTGACAAACCGCAGCCTAAGAACATATCTTGCGCGCCTTTCGTCGATCGGGAACCGCCATGAAGATCAGAAACTCGTTGAGATCGGCCAAGGGCCGGGAGCGCAACTGCGTGATCGTGCGCCGCAAGGGCCGCATCTACGTCATCAACAAGCGTTTTCCGCGCTTCAAGGTCCGCCAGGGTTAGCCGCTAGCATGAGCAGGCAGTGGATTTTGGCGGCGTGACGGCAGTCGATTTGCCCAACGCCGTCTTCAAGAGTATTAGCAGTTTGATCGAAGCGTGATTCTGCCACCGGCGGCGCGCGCCATTTCGCGCTGGCGGGTCATTCAGTCCAATTTGTCCAGCCTCGATAGCTGATACCCAATGCGCACGAACATGCCGCGCTCGTTTTCGGCCAGATCAAGCACGCCAGAAGGTTCCGCCAGTTCGTCATGTGCGGTAATAATTCTCTCCGTTGATCGGACGATGCTCTGCACCGTCCACAGTATCCTCAGGCGGGTCGCAGTGAAGGGCACTTCGCGAGCGGCGAAGATAGCAGAAACAATGCTGGCGGCAACTTCGCCGCCTATCCCATCGCCGGCCGACAAACATGCAACCGAACAAAATCAAGCCTGAGCATAATCCATGGTATCTGCTCGCCACGCTCTATGGGCAACCAAAGTCCAGCAATGATGAGTTACATGCTCGCAACCGTATGGCCTGGAACCGCTTCATGGCGGCAGAGCTTACCGAAGAGGCTCGCGAATTCCTCATCAAGAAGGCGCGATGTTCTACCGAAGAACTCCAGCCGTTCTCATCAGAGGAACGAACGGAAGTCGAGAAACGTTTCACCGAACGTCACCAAGAAGCAATAATTAAAATCTGCTCAGCCGGAGCTGATCTGTCGCTTCCAAACTTGAAGAAAAACCATATTGACTTTTCAAATCTCCAGTTTGATCTCCCCTTCCAGGCGAGTGGATTTTTCTTCCCGATGCAGGCTGGCTTGGTTAATTTGCTTATGGGTAACTTTTCGGGATCTACTTTCTCGCGCGAGGCTAACTTTTCGGAGGCAATTTTCTTCGGCAGAGCTGACTTCCATAGCACAACCTTCTGCTGGGCTGACTTCCACGGTGCGATCTTTTTCGAAAAGGGCACGGCCGACTTTTCAAACACGACCTTTTCGTATGAGGCCAACTTTTCGGGCGCGGTCTTTTCGGGCTGGTACGCCCACTTCCGCGGCGCGCGCTTCTGCGGCACGGCCGACTTCTCCGGTGCGACCTTCTCCAGACGGGCCGGCTTTGAAAAAGCGACTTTCTCCGGTTGGTCGGCTGACTTCCGCGGCACAAACTTCCGTTGGGCCGTCTTCTTGGGCACGAAATTTTCGCATTTGGCCTATTTCTCGGGTGCGACCTTTGGAAACGAGACGCTGTTCGTCAATGCGGAAATGGCCGGCCCAACGTCGTTCGAAAACGCAGTGTTCAGCCCCGCAGCGCCCCAGTTTTTTGGCGCCAAACTGCACGAAGGAACAGTGTGGCGCAACGTCTACTGGCCGCTTCCAC
>CAZRWU010000058.1:0-2103 GCA_964603915.1 uncultured Rhodospirillaceae bacterium | reverse complement strand
GGCGCCAAACTGCACGAAGGAACAGTGTGGCGCAACGTCTACTGGCCGCTTCCACCGAAGGATCATAAAGAAGGAGCCGGAGGGTTCGTCGATGCTTACGAGCGCCTGAAGCTGGAAATGGACCGCTTGAAAAAGCATGAGGACGAACTTCATTTTTTTGCCCTCGAACTCCAGTCCCGCCGGGTGATGTACAGGGACTGGCAGCCAGTTTCGAAGCTGAAACTTTTTCGGCAGGCAATTCGGATTCAACCTCTCAAAATTCCAGAAAAGACCATTCCGTTATGGCCTCTAAAGCTGTTCGGTCGGTCTTTCGCATTACGCTCAGTCACCGTGAAGGCCCGGACGATCAGGCTATGCCGGCCCGCACCCGGTCTCGCCATAGCTCTCTACGGCTTGCTCAGTGATTATGGCCGCAGCTACGTTCGACCCCTATATGGCATGCTCATTACAGTTATCGTTGGATCTCTCTTCTTCTTGTGGCATTTCGGCCTATCGGGATTTTGGCAGGCACTCGGACACAGCTTCGCTAATACGTTCGGCGTGCTTGGCTTTCGCAAGGATCTCATCAGTTCCGAGGCCCTGGCTGCCCTGCCAGGTTGGCTCAAGGTCATCGCCGCCTCGCAGACCATCGCGGGTATCGTTCTTCTGTTTCTTTTTGGACTGGCAATACGGAACCGGTTCCGAATGAGGTAAATAAAGTGCTGGCTCGGACCAAGCGTATCGCTCGCGCCAAGCGACGCTTTCACTTTAACTTTCCCCCGCGACTCCCTACTCTAGTGACAGCGCGTTGGGGCCGGACAGGGCCGGCTGGTGGGGAGAATTGCGATGCGGATGCCGGAGCCGGACTCGGGCATCATCGGCCGCCGAGATGCGATCGCGGATGCTCTGCGCGCCATTGTGCCCGGGGAAGGGGTGATTTGCGACGCGGATGAACTGCGCGTCTACGAGACCGACGCGCTCACCGCCTACCGGCAGGCGCCGCTGATCGTCGTTCTGCCGGAGACGACGGAACAGGTCTCCGCCATCCTCCGCTACTGCCACGACAACGGCGTCAAGGTCGTCCCGCGCGGCGCCGGCACCTCGCTCAGCGGCGGCGCCCTGCCGCTCGCCGACGGCGTCGTCCTCGGTCTTGGCAAGTTCAACCGCATCCTCGACATCGACTTCGACAACCGCTGCGTCGTCGCCGAGAGCGGCGTCACCAACCTTGCGATTTCCAACGCCGTGGCCCACCGCGGGTTCTACTATGCGCCCGATCCCTCCAGCCAGATCGTCTGCACCATCGGCGGCAACGTCGCCGAGAACGCGGGCGGCGTGCACTGCCTGAAGTATGGCTTGACCACCAACAACGTTCTGGGGGTCACGTTCGTTTTGATGAACGGCGACGTCATCCACCTCGGCGGCCGCCACCTCGACAGCGAGGCTTACGATCTGCTCGGCGTCGTCGGCGGCTCGGAAGGTCTTCTCGGAGTCGTCACCGAGGTCATCGTCCGTATCCTGCCGCGGCCAGAGACGGCGCGGGCGGTGCTGATCGGCTTCGCCTCCTCGCGCGCCGCCGGCGCCTGCGTCGCCGCCGTCATCGCCGCCGGGATCATTCCGGGAGGCATGGAAATGATGGACGCGCCGGCCATTCGCGCCGCCGAGGCGTTTTGCCATGCCGGCTATCCGCTCGACGTCGCGGCGTTGCTGATCGTCGAACTGGACGGTCCCGGGGCGGAAGTCGACCACCTGATCCACCGCGTCGCCGCCATCGCCCACGAAGCCGGCGCCATCGGCGTGCGCGTCAGCCGCGACGAGGAGGAGCGCCTCAGGTTCTGGGCCGGGCGCAAGTCGGCGTTTCCCGCGATCGGCCGCATCTCGCCCGACTATTATTGCGTCGACGGCACCATTCCCCGTCGCCGCCTGCCCGAGGTCCTCGACCGGATCGCGGAGATGTCGGCGGTGTTCGGGCTGCGCTGCGCCAACGTCTTTCACGCCGGCGACGGCAACCTTCATCCCATCA
The DNA here is from genome assembly GCA_964603915.1 of uncultured Rhodospirillaceae bacterium. Taxonomy (GTDB): domain Bacteria; phylum Pseudomonadota; class Alphaproteobacteria; order Rhodospirillales; family Defluviicoccaceae; genus REEP01. The sequence continues at coordinate 104 of CAZRWU010000058.1, read as the reverse complement.
TTCTCTACGACGCCAACGAGCCGGGGCAGCTCGAGCGCGCCGAGGCGTTCGGCGCCGCCATTCTCACCCTGTGCGTCGAAATGGGCGGGGTGCTCACCGGGGAG
>CAZRWU010000057.1:0-16229 GCA_964603915.1 uncultured Rhodospirillaceae bacterium | reverse complement strand
GAGGGAGAGGAAGCCGGCCGCTGCCCCGGCGTCGATGCGCAAGCGAATCTCGACGCGCTCGGCATCGAACTGCCTGCGCCCGCGCCGCCGCCCGGAGTCAACTTCAAGATTGCGGCGCAAACCGGCAACCTGCTGTTCCTCTCGGGCGGCGGGCCGCAGAACCCCGACGGCGGCTTCGTTACCGGCACGGTCGGGGAGGATCTCACCGTCGAGCAAGGCTATGACGCCGCCCGCCTGACGGCGATCAACCAGCTGGGCGCGATCAAGGCGACCCTCGGCGATCTCAACCGGGTCAAGCGCATCGTCAAGCTGTTCGGCATGGTCGACGCGACGCCGGGCTTCACCCAGCATTCGGCGGTCATCAACGGGGCCTCCGATCTTCTTGTCGCGGTCTTCGGCGAGTGCGGGCGTCACGCGCGCTCGGCGGTCGGCATGGAATCGCTGCCCTTCGGCATTCCCGTCGAGATCGAGATGATCGTCGAGGTCGCTCCACGCCAGCCGGTGCGGCGGCACAAGCCGCGCTAGGGCCAATACGCCCGATGAAGAATCCGCGCCGGGGCGGATCGCGCCGGCACCGTCGCCGTCACCCGCCGCCCGCCTCCCGCGCCGTCGGCAGGCGGACGCGCCCCTCTCTCCCGTTGCCGCCGTTGGCCGCGGCCGTCCCCGACTCTTTCGGTTGCCCGCGCCGGTTGCGGGCCTCGCGCGGCTCCGTGCGCGAGCGCTTGTCGAGGCGGCGGATGAAGCTCTCCATGATCGTACGGTAGAGCTCGTCCTTGAGAACGGCATCCTCGACGCCCGCCTCGATGCTCGGGTTGTCGTTGATTTCAATGACGAAGACCCCGCGCGGCGTCTCCTTGAGATCGACGCCGTAAAGGCCGTCGCCGATCAGGCTCGCGGCGCGGACGGCGGTGTCGACCACCGCCGGCGGGGCCTGCTCCACCGGCAGGTTGGCGAAGGCGCCCTGGATCGAGCCGCGATTCTGGTCGTGCTTGATGATCTGCCAGTGGCCGCGGGCCATGAAATACTTGCAGACGTAAAGCGGCTTGCCTTCGAGGATGCCGACGCGCCAGTCGAACGTCGTTTCCATGTACTCCTGGGCGATGACGAGATCCGACGCCCGGAAGGCGCGCTCGACGAAGGTGGCGAGGTCGGTCTTGTTGTGAATGCGGAAGACGCCCTTGGAGAACGCGCTGTCCGGGATCTTGACGACGAAGGGAAAGCCGAACTCCCGCTCGGCGCGGCCGATCCTCCGGCGGTCGAGAATGAGCGTGCGGGGCGCCGGCACGTCGTTGGCTTCCATCAGCTCGGCAAGAAGGACCTTGTTGGTGCAGCGCAGGATCGAGCGCGGATCGTCGATGACCGGCATGTCTTCCGACTCCGCCTTCTTGGCGAAGCGGTAGGTGTGATGGTCGAGGGCGGTGGTCTCGCGAATGAACAGAGCGTCATATTCGAGCAGCCGGGTGTAATCGGCGCGCGTGATCAGGGAGACCTCCAGGCCGAGCTGGCCGCCGGCGCGGATGAACCGCTCGAGGGCGCGTGAGTCGGAAGGCGGCAGATGCTCCTCGGGATTATGGAGCACGGCGACGGAGTAGCGCGCCGGCTCCGCCGCCTTCTGCGGCCGCCACACGGCATGGGTGTAGCGGTCGAGCGCCTCCTTCAGCGCCGGCTGCTGATGCGGCGTCAGTTCGCGGATCGACATCGGCCGGATCGATTTGACCGTCCAGCCGCCATCGCCGTGGCGCAGCTCGAGATTCAGCAGCGGACAGCGGAACAGCTCGAACACCCGCCGCGCCACCGCCGTCAGCCTGGCGTCGTCCGGCACGCCGAAGAAAATGTGAAGGCTGAGGCGCGGGAGCGGCTCAGGGAGCGCCTGGAAGCTCTTCTTGACCAGCTCTTGAACCTCCGGCAAGGCGATGCGGAGGAGCCGCTTCCAGTGCAGATCGAGCATGACCTCGACGGACGGGATCACCTTGTGACCGCGCGCCTCGGCGAGCAGCGAGCAGTAATAGCCAAGGCTCATGTAGCTGTAATCGCGGCACAGATTGATGATGCGCGCCGACGCCGGCAGGCGTCTGGCGACCTCCCGGACGTAATCCGCCGCCGGCATGATCATGCGCCCCTCGGCCGGCCAGGGAAAATCCCTGTCGCGGTCGACAACGATCACATGAAGCGGCATCAGGAGGGGGACCTGCCGATGACGAGCGCGGCCTTCTGCTGCGAGCGGCCGTAGCGGGCCATCTGGGCGAAATCTTTCTGCAAAACCGGGATCTGGATGCAATCGGTCAAGGTCTTCTCGTTCTCCACGTCCACGCTGGGATCATTAAGATAGACGTATTTGGAATCGAAGCCGGTGACGACGACATAATGCGGCTGCTTCTGGCGATCGAAGCGATAGGAACTGATCAACACCACCGAAATCCGGCCCTCGTCGAACTCGCGGCGCATCGCCTCGACGGAGAGCGGCTGGAACCGGACGGGAACGCCGCGTTCCTCCAGCTGCCCGCGAAAGTCCTCCTGGACGAGGCGAATCACCTTCTTCTTGGCCTCGCTGCGCACGGAGTCGATGAAAAGAACGCCGCTGCCGCTGAGGAACACCTTGACGTCGAAACCGCGCCGCGCCGCGGCGACGGCCAAGCCCTCCGGACTACACCCGCCGTGGCCGGACATCATGAACACCGTCGTCGATTCGCGCCACAGCCGCAGCTCCGCCGACTGGTCCATCTTCAACTGCGGATCGAGCGCGTGCATCGCCATCAGCATCGCCGCCGGGCCGCAGGTGAAGTCCAGGCTCTGGGCGTAGAACGGCACCCGCGCCAGTTCCGGAGCGGGCCTCGGCGCGAGCGACTTTTCCATCCGGATGGCGTCGGCGTCGTCGTCGTAGTAGTGGCTCTGGACGCCGAACTTGCGGAATCCGGCGCGGGCGTAGAACGCCTGCGTCACCGGATCGTCGGCGCGCACTTCCAGGCGCATGTAGACCGCGTCATGGTCGAGAGCGGCCTGCTCGGCGGCGCGGAGCAGATTCCAGCCGATGCCGAGACCCTGGTGCTCCGGATCGACCGCGATCGAGTAGAGCCGGGCGAGCGAGGTGCCGCGACTGAACAACAGGGTGGCGTAAGCCCGGACCTTGGCGCCGTTGTCGTCGGCGACATCGACAAGGGTGGTGGCGTTGGCCTTGGAGAGCAGATAGCGGAACGTGCGCGGCGAAAAGCGATCGGTCCGGAACGATCGGTTTTCGATCTGGACGAGCGCAGCGAGATCGGAGGGCGTGGCGTTTCGAATCATCCCGGTGAACGATAAGGCGTCGGCGGCCAGGGCGGCGCGTGATGGTGCACGATTCCCTCGAATCATCGCGCTGTCTTGGCGGGCGCGCAACCCCCCATTCTTGGCCGGATTGAGCAAGGAATGCAGTCCGTTAAGGGAAGAGCGATCGCCGGATTGCCAACCGAGCCGCCAGCCGTTCGCGGGCGGCGCGTCGACTTTAGAGGGCGGCCGCCGTTGTGTCCACTCGTTGTGTCCACTCGTTGTGTCCACTGGCGGCGCGCGCCGCCTTTCGGCCCGCCCGCGCAGTTTCTAGTCGATCAGGCTGTCCCGGATCGCTTTGACGAGGGTTCCGTCATCGCCGCTCAGTTCCCACGCCATGACGCCGCGCAGGCCCCGGAGCCGGGCGAACGCGGCCTTGTCGCGGAGCGAGTCGACGTCGTCGTAGCTGATCCATGTGCGTCTTTCGGGATTGTAGAGCCACGGGACGCGGGCGATGGCGTGCCAATACCGTCGATAACCCTGGGATTCGGGATCGGCGGCGGCGAGGGCCCGGTAGGCGATGGTGTCGGCCTCCCCGTGATATGAGAGCGCGGGCTCGCCCTGCTGAAAAAGCCCGTCGCCCGAGGGGCCGGGATCGACCTTCCGATAGGCGCGGCCATAAAACGGGAGGCCGAGGACGAGGCGGTCCGGCGGCGCTCCCGCGGCGAGATAGGCCTCCACCGAGGCGGCGATGCTCGGCGCTTCCGGATCGCCGGGCGTCGCCGGGAAGAGAGGCGAATTGAAGCTGGCGACGGGCCTTCCCGCCGCGTAATCGTAGGTCATGACGCCGATCCAGTCGACGCGCCGGGCAAGCGCCTCGACGTCGATGTTGCGCGTGAACCACGGACTGGCGGTCGTTGCGATGGTGAGAAGCGGGCGCGCGCCGCCGCGCTCCGGGAGGTCGTCGAGGCGTCGCCGGATTTCCTCGATCAGAAGGGTGAAGTTCTCGCGGTCTTCCGGACGCCGGGTGTTCTCGGCCAGGCCGCCCTCGACGGGATATTCCCAGTCGATATCGATGCCGTCGAAGACATCGCCGTGCGTGACCATGAACAGATCGATCATCGAGGCGGCCAGCCGCTCCCGCCCCTCGGGCGTCGACGCGGCGTCGGAGAAATGGCGCGATCCCGTCCATCCACCCACGGAGACCAGAACGCGGACATGCGGATGGCGGTCCTTGAGGGCGGCCAGCGCCGCGAAGTTTCCCCCGCCGGTCTGGCCGATGTCGCAATTGCCGATGTCCTTGCAGGGATCGCCGAGCGCCGCGCGTCCCTCTTCGGTAACAGCGCCGAAGGCGTAGAGGATGTGGGTGAGCGCGTTCGCCGGCAAGGCGGCGATGGTCTCCGGCGTCGCGCTCCACGCGGGCAGATAGCCCGCGACCACCGGCGGGGGCGGTTCCGCGTCGCGCGCCTGAACGGACGCCGGAATCGACAGACCTGCGGCGCCCGGCAGAAGCAGCGCGCCGATCATTGCCGCCACCCGCGCAATGGAAATGCGCCTCATCGCCTTCCCAGGGCTTGTTCAACCATGGGCGTCAACGGACTTGCGACGGCAACATCGCCTGTTCTTCCGGACCCGCCTCGATCTTGATCAGGTCGCCGGGCTTGAGGAGCGCGTGCTCGTCGAGCTGGAGCTCGATGAGGCCGTTGCGGACCTTGATCAGGTCCTTGGGCTTGAGAAGGATGCGCTGATCGAGCTGGATATCGGCGAGACCATTGACGCTGCGCCTGAGGACAACGATTTTGATCCGGCCGCCCCTTGCCGGGTCCGCATAGGCCGTTGCGCCGAGCAGCATCTGGGCGATCGTCTCCCGGGTTATCTTGTGGTCGGTAAGCTGGGCCTTGAGAGTCTCGCGCTCGCGCTCGCGCTCGAGGAGGTCGTCGAGGTTGAGACGCTGGCGCACCTGCTGCGCCTCGACGAGGCTGCGCTGAACGTTGGCCAGGGCCATGCGCCTCTCGTGCCAGTTCCGCCGCGCCTCGACCAGCGCATCGCTCGCCATGTTGTAGGTTGCCTCGTTGGCGAGGCCCTTGTCGTGACGGTCGGCTGCCGCGTCGACCCGCTTGACGCGCAGCACCATCGTGTTCTCCGCCTCCGTCAACGCTTCCTTCATCACGGCGAGCTCGGCCTCGAGCTTCTCGATGATGAGTCGGTGGGCCTCGTCCTCCGCCCGGGCCCGCTCGCGCTCGAGCTTTCGCATGGCGACGGCCTTTTGCACGAGGTCCGCCGCGCGTTCCTGCCCGACCAGGGCAACCAGCGTCGGCGACGGAGTTGCCTCCCGGCTCGCGGCCTCGGCCTCGAGCACGGCGCTCTTGGCCTCCAGCCGCGCCAGCGTCAGTTCGGTCTGCCGCAGCCGCTCCTGCTCGCGGGCGAGATCGAGGCGCCGCCACGCGTCGCCAGCGGATCCCGGCAAGCCGCCCGCCAGGGTGATCGCGTGCAGCACCGTCATCGCCGGGACGAACCGATAAGCGCCGGGAGTCGCGACGTCGCCGGTCACGTAAACCGGATCGCGTTCCAGAATCCGCACCGTGAACTCGACGGAGCGGCCATGCGCGTGCTGGAAACGCTGGGCGACCTCTTCCCGCAAGGCCTGCTGGGTCCGGCCGGCGACGCTCAGCTCTCCGAGCAGGGGCAGGAAGACCTTGCCGTCTTCCTGAACCACGTATTCGCCCGAGACCTCGGGGAATTCAATCAGGTTCGAGACGCCTCCGGCGCCGTCGTCCGGCGCGTAACGCTCGAAGAGCCGGACGCCGAGACGCTCGCCCACGGCGAACTCGAACGCGGCAGGGTCCTGCGCCTCCTGTGCCGGTTCGGCCGGCTTGCCGACGCCGCCGGACTCCACGCTCTCGCCGCGCGCGGCAGCCGGCCACGTCAGCAGTACGACGGAAAGGAGTGCGGCAAGACACGCGGAAACGGCGGCGCCCCGCGCGGCGCGATCGTGATATGGTTTCATTTTTGTCCCCTAGGCACCCTCAGATTACCCTTGTGTCAGCGGCCGGGGAGTAACGGTTCCGGTCCGCACAAGCTTTCCCCATCCGACGAATGTCCCCTTGATCGCCGCCAGCAGCGCGCGCAACGTCACCCAGTAGAGGATCTGCCGGTACGTGAAGCGCTGTACGATGACGAGGGGGACCAACCGCCACAGCGTCCGATCACGATCCGCCAGGACTCCCGCCCCGCTCGCCGCAATGTCGATCGCCTGGAACAACAGCCAGAACTGGGCGAGGATCAGCAAACTGGTCAGACCGGTTCCCGGCGCCGGGGCGACATCGGCGCCGGTCAAGGGGGCGATGCCGAACCAGACGAGCGTCACGACGAGCAGCAAGTCCATGACCGGAGCGAGCAGCGTCAGGCCGAACTGGAACACCAGAATGTTCGGGATGGTCATGGTCGAGACGCCGGTCGGCGCCCTGAGCAGCGCGGGCAGGTGCTTCCAGGCGACCTGGAGCATGCCGAAGGTCCAGCGGAACCGCTGCTTGAGCAGCGCGCGCAGGGTCTCGGGCGCCTCGGTGAGGGCGATCGCATCGGGCACCGAGACGATCCGCCACCCTTGGCGCTGGAGGGTCAGGGTGAGGTCGGCATCCTCGGCCAGCGTCTCCGTGGCGTAACCGCCAACTTCGAGGACGGCCCGGCGTCGCCAGGCGCCGATGGCCCCGGGAACGACGCCGATCGCGTTGAAGCGTTCGAAGGCGCGGCGGTCGAGATTCTGGGCGACGGCATATTCGAGGGCCTGGAACCGGGTGAGGAGGTTGACCCGGTTGCCGACAACGACCTTTCCGGCCGCCGCGCCGACGGAGGGATCGGCGAAGGGCGCGACCAGCCTTTCGATCGTGTCGCGCTCGATGACGGTATCGCCGTCGATCGCGACGACGATCTCCGTGTCGATCTGCCTCAGCGCGAAGTTGAGCGCGGCCGCCTTGCCGCCGTTGGGCTTGCGCAGGACCCGCACCCGCCGGTCGCCTGCGAATTCCTCCTCGACAACGGCGCAGGTGCGGTCGGTCGAGCCATCGTCGATGACCAGAATCTCGAGCCGGTCGGCGATCGTCGAGGCGAGAAGGCCGCGCACGGTCATGTTGATCACCGTCTCCTCGTTGTAGGCGGGCACGAGAACCGTGACCACGGCGTCGGAAGGTCCGCGGCTCGCCGAGGGCCGGGCTTTCCACAGCCGCTCGCGGCGGGTGAAGGCCGCGACGATGACGGCGAGCAGGCGCAGGATGCTGAGGATCGCCGCGGCGATCGCGATTTTCGGGAAGTTTTCGCTGAACCAGGTGAACACGGCGAGGGCCGTCTCGCACAACCAGCTTTCGACGGCCTCGCGGTAGTGATGCAAGGCCTGAACCGGCATCAGATCGTTCTGCGCCAGACCGACCAGCTCGTGCGTCGTCACGAAGCGATAGCCGGCCTCGTGAAGGTCGTCGATGATCCGCGGCAGGGCCTCGATCGTCTCGGCGCGGCTGCCTCCGGAGTCGTGGAGAAGCACGACCTGTCCCTTGCCGCTCAGGACGTCGCCCACCACGCGCCGGTGGATCTCCTCGGCGTTCGACGAATAGTCGAGGCCATCGACGCTCCAGGCCCCAACCAGGTAGCCGTTCGCCGACAGAAAGTCCATGAGATGAGGCATCGCCTCGAGTTCGTAGTAGTAATGGGCGCTATAGGGCGCGCGAAACAGCTTTGTCCGCACCCCGATCTGCATCTCGAGCACCCGCTGGGTCGCATTCAGCTCGGATGCCGTTCGCAGCCACCCGGCTTCGGCCAGGTCTGTATGGCTATAGGAATGGTTGCCGACGTCGTGGCCTTCCTTGTAGATGCGGCGCATCATTTCCGGCGCCGCGAGGACGTTTCGGCCGATTACGTAGAACGTCGCCTTGACGCCTTTTTCGGCGAGAATATCGAGAATTTGAGGCGTGTGGTGCGCATCCGGCCCGTCGTCGAACGTCAGCGCCACGGCCTTGGGATCGATCGCCGGGAAGCTCTGCGTGGGGTGTTTCTTGGGCGCCACCTTGAAGCCCTGATCGATCACGAGACCGAGGCCACGATCGAAGGCGACGGCGCGCGTTCTATCCGTTCCCCCGGCGGCGTTCAACAGGGCGCCTTTCGCAAATTGAACGCTGCCGGGCCCTGTCTCGACCTGTTTGATCTTGTCGAGCGCCGCGGCGTCGGGCAGCCGTTCGCGCGCGAACGACGCCCAGATTCCCGGGTCCTCGTAGCCGAGCTGCCAGAGCGCGACGGCCGAGACGTTCTCCGCCATCGCCACCCGGATCTGGTTGAAGCCGCTCGCCGCGTCCAGCATCCACAGATGGTGTCGCTGCCCCGAGGCATGGTGCAGCAGCGCGTGGCTATTCAGCGTGGCGCGATCGAATGCGACCCGTGAATCCCACGTGTACGCAAGATCCCAACCCCGTTGCACGGGAACGATGCGTTGGTCGCCGAACTGCGTCGGATCGAAGGCGTAGGCGCCCACCGAGACGATAACCTTGTGGCGCGGCAGGAAGGACAGCGCCGTCGCGACCTGGCTCTCGAACCACCCCTGACTGGCCGGCGGGCCGGAATCGGTCCATGACCGGTTCTGGTTGTGCGCCTGCACCACGATATGGTCGACAAACGGCGCAAGCGGCTGCACATCGCGCCAGTCGCCATCCAGCCGCGCCGACAGGATCAGGCTGCGGCCCGCTCGTCGCAGCGGATCGCCGAGTTCTTGCAGAAACAGGGCGAGGGACCGGCTGCCGGAAGCGGAAAGCGCATCCAGGTCCAAAACGAGCCCGTCGAAGCCATGGCGGTCGACGAGCGCAAGAAGCTCCGAGGCGATCCGGGCGCGCGTCTCGGGGTGGGCAAAGGCGCGCGCGGTCTCGGCGCTGGAAAGCCGCGTGATCAGTTGCGGCATGATGGAAAGGTGCGGCGCATTGGCGCGCACCCATTCGGCGGTCGCAAAATCGTCCTGCTCGACGTTGACGCCGACAAGACCGTCGTGGCGGCTGAGAGCGACCCATTCAGGAAATATCCCGTCGAGGGACTTGGCGTTGCGCCGCAGCGACGCCGCCGCGCTGGGCTCGTTGGACATGAAGGCAAGCCTGCGCACGGAGGCCGCTTCCGGCGGAAGCTGCCTGTTCCGTAACGGATTGATCGGGAACTGATCGCGGCCGGCGGAGCGAAACGTTGTCACGATCTTCTGCGCCACTTCGGCTCCCGCGCTCTCGAGAATGCCCCCGAGAGAAGGCGGCACCAGCATGCCGACCATCCCGGCTGTACCTAAGCCCCCGAAGGTCAAAATAAAAAAAATGATCAAAGCGAAGGTCGCGCGCCGCGCCCGTTTGCCGAAGGGATCGAAAAATATAGGATGACGGGGATTCACTGACGGCACATCCAATTCTAGGGTTTGTCAGGCGAGTAATCATTCATGCAGGGCGAAACAGGACGCACAATTCGCCCGATCGCCACGATTTCTACGGCTTTCTGCTTTTATGACTTTCTTGTCGGAACGGTTTCAAGCCTCAGGGATGGTGTTGAGGATCGTCGTGCCGGTATCGAGGGCACGGTTGGAGAGCGGCCCGATCAAGTCGATTGACGCCGGCATTCCGATCTCGATGGCCATAAAAATTCTTCCCTATCCAGAACCGCGCTTGCCGCACAACAAAGCCGCTTTCGTTCTATATGTTTTTTATGTCCTGGATCAGTAACCCAATTGGCCACCAAGTAACGCTGCGCCGGATGCGTTATCAAGCCGAGCATGCGGCGCAACATAATAATTCTGTCGAAGATCAGCAACACCATTTTTCCCATATGTTGTGACAAGCCGAATCATATACCCGTTATGGGTGCTAGATTTGCCGGTTTTCCTTTAAGAGACCAGCTCTAAATATTTTGGAGACGGCGAAGAGAATTTTGTGGCGACTTGGTGTCACGCCGCATTACCCTCGGCGTCCGGGATAAAGGTGTCGCTCTGTCGAACAATGCTTAGGCGTAGTGCGATATGAATGCGCAAGATCTTCTGGGCGATGGCGAAATAGAAGCGCCTCAGGGAATCCCCGAAATCGTATGGCGATGTTTCCGGCCCGCGGTTCGCTTCAATTGCCGTTACATGGCAAAGGGGAACGCATAAAGCCGCCGAGCGCGGAGGAAGCGCAAGGAGAGCAGTGAAGTCTCATGCCCAGGCCCTACCGCACTCCCCTGCGCAATCGCGCGTCGCGGATGTGCGATGGTGGGGTGGGAAAGAACGGGAGGGGTTGGCCAAGCGCGAGAGGATTGGCCAGGGCAGCAACTTCTACCGCTCAGGCGGCGGCGCGAGGAAAGGCAGGATGGTCACGAGACGCGGGGCGACGGTTCCCGGAACCACCGCCCTCTTTGCCGAACGCGCCTCAACCGGAGGAAAACCCGGCGATACAAGCCCGTAACGCCGGAACGTTCTTCAAGCGTTTAAGAAATCTTCTCCTCCAACCGTGAAGGGCGTGTCATAGGAAGCAAATTCAGCTATGTAATCGGCTATGCTTGTCCCATAAGCATCGACAAATTCTACTTTGCCTCTGCTTTCTAAATATTCGGCGAGGTTTGTTATGCCTCCAAGATGAGATCCAGCCAACATGCCCGATATGGTAATATCCTGACCTTTAATCTCTCGCCCGACATACGGTTCAAGAGAAAATTCCTTGATGTAGTCCCATTGAAGATCAAGCCATTCACGAATAGCATTTTCTTGAGCAGTCACTGAGCTCAAGAAATCTTTTTCGCTTGTTATTCCATCCTTTTTTGTCCAACCGCCTATCCAATCCTGCTCGTCTCCGTTGTTTGTTTTATCGCCTTTATAGTACCCTAAATCTACCAGTGCCGCCTCACCAAATTGATACTTTCCCAAATAACCGAGCGTATTTACAATTTTATAATCGCCACTGCTTTCGCGCTGACCTAAGTCATCGAGAAAATCTTGGTAAGAAGCCATTTACTCCCCCTGTTGTCCGTTGAATGTGGGTGCTGATTTCTAAGGACATTTCATAATGATATTTATCAAACTGCTAGATTAAACGTGGAAATTGCTCCTACCTGTATTAAGCACAACACAACCGGTTCCTCAAACTTCATGGCAAGTTTTTAGCGTATCCTCGGAAGAACGATCATAACGCACAATAAAAACCGTGTGTCAACATAGAGCATTCCTCATCTGGGAGAAGTGTTGCACCTTTGTGTCTGTAGGATGTTGGGTACAAGGCCGCTCTCGTGCCGCTGTCGTAAGGATGCCTCCGGCCTTTGACCCGGTGCGCGGCGAACGGAGCGACCGCAGCTCGTCTCCGGCGGCGCGGCGCGCGCTTCCAGAGCCGCGACTTCTTCTTGTCCGGCCGTCGTTTCCTCGCCACACTGGCGTCGTTGGCGATACCGAAAAAAGGCGGCGGCAAAATGGCGAAGAAGCAACGCAAGGACAAGGACAGGAAGAAGAACAAGGAGAAGAACAACAAAAACGAGAACGCGGCGCCGGACGAGCCGGCGGCGCAATCGGCCAGGTTGTCGCGCAAGGATTTTGAGAGAGAACTTTACGCGCTTCAGGTCGAGCTGACGCGGCTGCAGGCGTGGGCGATCGCCAGCGGCGCGCGCGCCATCGTCGTCTTCGAGGGTCGCGACACCGCCGGCAAGGGCGGCGTCATCAGCCGGATCACGGCGCGGACGAGCCCCCGGGTCTTCCACCACGTCGCGCTGCCGGCGCCGTCGGATCGCGAGAGGACCCAGCTCTACATCCAGCGCTACATCGCGCATTTCCCGGCGGCGGGCGAAATCATCCTGTTCGACCGGTCATGGTACAACCGGGCCGGGGTCGAGCGGGTGATGGGCTTTTGCACCGAGGAGCAAACCGAAGCCTTCCTCAGGCTCGCCCCGAGCTTCGAGCGCGAGATCGTCCGCAATGGGATCATCTTCTTGAAGTACTTCCTCCACGTCAGCCAGGACGAACAGCGCCGCCGCTTCGAGGCGCGGCTCACCGACCCGGTCAAGCACTGGAAGCTGAGCCCGATGGATACCGAGTCGGTGCGCCGCTGGTGGGACTACACGATCGCCTACCAGCGCATGCTGGAGGTGACGGACATCCCCGAGGCGCCGTGGTACGTGGTCCCGGCCGACGACAAGCGGCGGGCGCGCCTCAACCTCATCCACCATATGCTGAGCCAGATCCCCTATGAGAAGGTCGGCCCGGACCTGCCGAAGATGCCCAAGGCGCAGCCGCGGCCGAAGGACGCGCGGGAGGGCCTGGGCGCCGGCCACGTCATCCCGGCCCGCTACTGACGCCGTCGGGGCTGGGCGCGCGCGGCGCAGGCGCGGCCGGCGGGACGGCCGAGCGAACAAATGACAATGACACAGCAGACCGACACCGGCGCCGTTCTCACCCAACTCGGCAAAAGCACGCCGCCGCCGGCGAGTCCCGATGCGGCGAAACTCGAAAGGATCGCCAATCCGCACGACGGGACGGCGTACTGCGTTCGCTTCACCGCGCCGGAGTTCACCACGCTTTGCCCGGTGACGGGGCAGCCGGATTTCGCCCACCTCGTCATCGACTATGTGCCGCGCAAGTGGCTCGTCGAAAGCAAGTCGCTGAAACTCTACCTCGCCTCCTTCCGCAACCACCGCGCCTTCCACGAGGATTGCACCGTCGCGATCGGCAAGCGGCTGGTCGATCTGCTGGCGCCCGAATGGCTGCGGATCGGCGGGTACTGGTATCCGCGCGGCGGCATCCCGATCGACGTATTCTATCAGACCGGACCCGCGCCGCAAGCCGTGTGGGTGCCGGATCAGGGCGTGCCGCCGTACCGCGGCAGAGGGTAGCAGTCCCATCCGTGGCGGCGCGATCGCGTACCGGCCCTCCACGGGGCGCTTGCGATCCGCGCGCGCAACCGCCATTGTCTGAACATGGACACGCCCCGGCATCACGTCGCCCTGTTCGTGACCTGCCTCGTCGATCTGATGCGGCCATCGGTCGGTTTCGCCGCGGTCAAGCTGCTCCGCGACGCCGGCTGCGAGGTCGCGGTGCCGGCGGCGCAGACGTGCTGCGGCCAGCCGGCCTATAACTCCGGCGACTCCCGCGACGCCGCCGCCATCGCCCGCACCGTCATCCGCGCCTTCGAGGGCTTCGAGTACGTCGTCGTTCCGTCCGGCTCGTGCGCCGGCACCATCGCCATGCATTATCCGGAACTGTTCAAGGACGACCCCAAGATGGCGCGGCGGGCGCGCGATCTCGCGGCGCGGACCTGCGAGCTGACGACGTTCCTCGCCGATGTCCTGAAAGTCGGGCCGATCGCCGGCCACCATCCGGCCGTCGCGACCTATCACGACTCCTGCTCCGGCCTGCGCGAGCTGAAGATCCACCGCCAGCCGCGCGCCCTGCTCGCCGGCATCGCTGGCCTCGAGCTCAAGGAGATGAAAACCGGCGAGACGTGCTGCGGCTTCGGCGGCCTGTTCTGCGTGAAGTACCCGGAGATTTCGGAGAAGATGGTCGACGTCAAGGTCGACGATATCAAGGCGACCGGCGCCGGCCTGCTTCTCGGCGGCGATCTCGGCTGCCTGATGAACATGGCCGGCCGCCTCTACCGCCGCGGCGAGAACGTCGAGGTTCGGCACGTCGCGGAGGTCCTGGCCGGCATGACCGCGGAGACCGCGCCGCTCGGCGCCGGCCCCGAGCGCAAAACGGCCGACAAAACCTGACCGGCGAAGCGCCGGCTTTCAGTGGTGGAGGAGATCAGCGACCGTGGAGTCGACAGCTCGATCGTTCGTGGAGAACGCCCACCGCGCCATCGCCGATCCCAAGCTGCAGGCGGCGCTGGCCCGCTTTCCCGACGGCTTTCCGGTCAAGCGCCGGCTCGCCATGGACCGCCTGCCGGAGTTCGACGCGCTGCGCGACGACGCCAAGGCGATCAAGAATCATGTCCTCGAAAATCTCGACTTCTACCTCAGGCGCTTCGAGGACAAGGTCGTCGAGCGCGGCGGCCACGTCCACTGGTGCCCCGACGCCGCGTCGGCGCGCGAGACGCTGGTCCGCATCTGCCGGGAGGAAGGCGCGACCGGCATCACCAAGGCCAAGTCGATGATCGGCGAGGAGATCGGCGTCAACGAGTGCCTCGAGGCGGCGGGCTTCCGCCCGGTCGAAACCGATCTCGGCGAGTACATCATCCAGCTCCGCCACGAAGCGCCGAGCCACATCATCGCGCCGGCGATCCATCTTTCCAAGGATCAGGTCGCCGATGCGTTCCGCAAGCGCCACGCCCACCTGCCGGCGGACCGGCCGTTGGAAGAGCCGCCGGTGCTGCTCGCCGAGGCGCGCGAGGTGCTGCGCAAGGAGTTCCTCGCCGCCTCCCTCGGCATCACCGGGGCCAACATGCTGATCGCCGAGAGCGGCACGGTGGTGCTCGTCACCAACGAGGGCAACGCCGACCTGACCCAGACGCTGCCGCGCGCCCAGATCGTCATCGCCAGCATCGAGAAGATCGTGCCGACCTTCGAGGACGCCGCCACCCTGTTGCGCGTGCTGGCGCGCTCGGCGACCGGCCAGGACCTCTCCGTCTACACGACGTTCACCACCGGTCCGCGCCGCGAGGGCGATCTCGACGGGCCGGAGGCGTTTCACGTCATCCTTCTCGACAACGGCCGCAGCCGCATGCTCGGCGGCCCGTTCCGCGAAATGCTGCGCTGCATCCGCTGCGGCGCGTGCATCAACCACTGCCCGATCTACGGCGCCGTCGGCGGCCACGCCTACGGCTGGGTCTACTCCGGGCCGATGGGGGCGGTGCTCATTCCCAACCTCATCGGCATCGACGAAGCCGGCCACCTGCCCAACGCCTCGAGCCTGTGCGGCCGCTGCGAGGAGGTCTGCCCGGTGCGCATCCCGCTGCCGCGGATGCTCCGCCAGTTGCGCGAGCGGCAGTTCGCCGCCGGCAAGGGATCGGGCCCGATGCGGCGGGGGTTGAAAAGCTGGGCGTTCCTCGCCCGCCGCCCGGCGCTGTATCGCCTGGCGACGCGCATCGGCGTCGGCATGCTCGGGCTGATGGGTCGGCGGCGAGGGCGGTTCCGAAAATTGCCGATGGCCGGCGGCTGGACCCGCGCCCGCGATCTGCCGGCGCCGCAAGGCGGCACCTTCCAGGCGCTGTGGTCGAAGCGGAAAGGGGCGCGGTCATGACCGGCGAGCCCTCCTTGAGCGGTCGCGCCCGCATCCTCGCCGACATCCGCGAGGCTCCTGGCCGCGGCCGCCTGCCCGTCGAGGCGCGGGCGGCGCTGGAGCGGCGGCTGCGCTTTCCGCGGGCCAACGTCGTGCCGGCGCGCGGCCAGGGCGACGCGGCGGAGCGCATCGCCCTGTTCATCGCCGAGGCCGAGCGGGTCAACGCGACCGCCGAACGCCTGGAGGACTGGAGCGCCGTTCCCGCCGCCGTCGCCGCCTACCTCGGCGCGCACGATCTGCCCTTGCGCATTCGCGCCGCCGGCGATGCGCAGCTGGCGGCGCTGCCGTGGGGCGACATCGCCGGCTTGCAAGTCGAAACCGGCGCGGCGGCGGCGGATGACCAAGTCGGCGTCAGCGTCGCCTTCGCCGGCATCGCCGAGACCGGCACGCTGATGCTGCTCTCCGGGCCGGAGTCGCCGACAGCGCTCAACTTCCTTCCCGGCGACCATCTCGTCGCCGTCGCCGCCGCGCGCATCGTCGGCACCTACGAAGACGCCTTCATGCTGCTGCGCGGCGAGATCGGCGTCGGCATCGCCCTGCCGCGGGTGATCAACTGGATCACCGGCCCCTCGCGCACCGCCGACATCGAACAGACACTGCTGCTCGGCGCGCACGGGCCGCGCCGGCTGCACATCATGGTGATCGGCGGCGATGGCGACGGATAAGGACGACGACAACCCGTTCCGGCTCGCCGACGCCGACCTGTGGCGGCGCATCGCCGACGGCGTGCGTCCCCTGCCGCGCGGCGGAACACGCC
>CAZRWU010000056.1:0-16527 GCA_964603915.1 uncultured Rhodospirillaceae bacterium | reverse complement strand
TTACATGGGCATAGGCCCGACTTCTTCAACCGCTTTTATGACACAGTCCTAGTAGGCGGATATGCAAAAATGCGTAGTTGTGTGGGGGCATTGCAAAAAACGCATTTGGGGGGTGTAATATCCACACCGGGAGCAATACCGGCTGAACCGAGAGACGGCGCGGACTTGACGAGCGAGCAAACGGCGCCGCGGCGGGCATTCGTTTTGTGGACTGTACTCCGCCACACGCCGCTTGATATTGAGATTTACTTTCAAGGCGCAGCCGCCCTTCTCCGCGCCGCCGGCATCGGGCGGTTCGAGCCGCCCTCCGCCGTCGTCACGCCGCGGATTCGTAGGGAGTCGGGGGGAGTCGGGGGGAGCCTACAGCTCCTGGCGCGTCGGCCGGAACACGATCTCGTTGACGTCCACGTCCTCCGGCTGGCCGATCGCGAAGGCGATCGCCCGCGCGAACGAGTCGGCGGGAATGGCGACGTTGGCGTAGAACTTGCGGATTTTCTCGGCGACGTCCGGCTCGGTCACGCTGTCCGGCAGCTCCGAGGCGACCGCGCCCGGCGAGATCACCGTCGTGCGGATGTTGTGCGGCTTCACTTCCTGGCGCAGTCCCTCGGAAAGGACCCGCACCGCATGCTTGGTCGCCGCGTAGACCACGTAGCCGGGCCCGACCTTGTGGCCGGCCACGGAGGAGACGTTGACGATGTGTCCGGATTTTTGCCGCGTCATATGCGGCAGCGCCGCCGCGATGCCGTAGAGCACGCCCTTGATGTTCACGTCGATCATCCGGTCCCAGTCGTCGACCCTGAGGCGCTCGAGCGGCGCCTGCGGCATCAGCCCGGCGTTGTTGATCATGACGTCGATGCGCCCGTAGGTCTGAACCGCCGTGTCGACGAGACGGCGAACCTGGTCGCGATGGACGACGTCCGTCGCCACGGCGAGCGCCTTGCCGCCGCCGGCGGTCAGTTCGTCGGCCAACGATCGGAGGCGGTCGACGCGCCGCGCGCCGAGCGCGACGCTCGCCCCCTGGGCGACGAGAAGCCGGGCGGTCGCCTCGCCCAGTCCGCTGCTCGCGCCGGTGATGACGACGACTTTACCCGCGATGTTGTTGCTCATGATCCTGCCTCCTGCTTGCCGTGCGGCGTTTCATCGACGGCTTCGACAGCCTCGTCCGCCGCCCTGCGGCCCTCGCCTTCGTCAGCCCGGCGCGGGTCGCAAGGTCGCGCGGATGGTCGCCCAGCCGCCCTCCACTAAACGCGAGCGGGGCCGCGGCGCGCAAGCCGCGTCATCGTCCTGGCCGCCGGGCAGCGATCCGGCCGGCGCCGGTCCTTGAAGCAGGTCGCCACCCGATCGATCAGTCTGATCGCCCGGTCTGCTTCCCGGAGCAAGAGCGCACCGCCGTCGAATGCCGCCACTACCCGCCGGCCAGCAAACCCTTCGAATTCTCGCTGATCAAAGATACACTGTGTTTACATCGGACCCCGCACCGAAACCTGGGAAGCCTTTTTCGCAGAAGAACCTTCCCAGATTCCTGGGACCGATGCATTTACCCCGGTGAGAAATGCGGGCTAAGCCCACCACCGTTCACTTAAGGCACCAGGAGCACAACATACAGAGGATAGATGTCAGCTAACACCCAGCATATTGATCTATTGGATCTAAAGTGAATGGTATTGGGTCTAAGCCTCTGCTTTAGCTTGGAGAAGACCATGAACGGTGAGAACACATTGAAGATCCGTTATCTATTAGCATGCATGATGGCGGCCCTACTGAGTTACGGAAGCCCGGCCAACGCAGCCAGTCCTCCGGACTTCACGGTGGACCTTCCGGCCGGCATGGCGTGTACATTCGACCTCAAAATTGAAGGTTGGGGGGGCAACCGACACTTTAAGGAGTTCACAGGCGAAAACGATCAGGTCGTACGCAGCCTCGAAGCCGGTACAGGCTCTGCGTTGCGTTTCACGAATGTCGAGACCGGCAAAACCTTCTCGACGAAATCTAACGGGGCAGTATCACATATAACGTATAACCCGGATGGGTCAGAAACGGACAAATTGACGGGACACAACGTCCTCATTCTTTTCCCGAGCGACTTCCCGCCCGGGCCCTCGACAACGCTCATTGCAGGGCGTCTTGTCTTCACGGTCGACACCGAGGGAGTCTTTACCGTGCAAGACGTGAGCGGAAAGACAACCGATATCTGCGCCGCCTTGCAATAATGATCTCGGTCTGCTCCGGTTATGCAAACCGGAGCAGGCACTTTAGGGGGCTCTGTTGCAAAAATCTGCAGGGTGAGGATCTTCGTCGCCGCAGCAAGATCGACGGAGGTGAGCGATGCGCGGCGAGTTCAAATGGCGGCACTTTGCCGGCGAGCTGATCCTCTTGTGCGTGCGCCGGTACTGCCGCTACGGCATCAGCTACCGAGATCTCGAGGAGATGATGAGCAAACGCGGCGTCGCCGTCGACCACACCACGCTGTACCGCTGGGTGGAGCGCTACGCCCCGGAGCTGGAGAAGCGGACGCTATGGTACCAGAACCGGATCAGTTTCTTGTGGCGGGCCGACGAGACCTACATCCGCGTCAGGGGCCAGTGGAAATATCTGTACCGGGCGATCGACAAAGGTGGCGCGACACTCGACTTCCACCTCGCCGACCGGGACTGGAACGAACTGGGGGTCATGCGGCCTTGGCCACGGGAAGATCTGGGATTCGAGACGTCATGATCCCCGCGCTTTGTGAGTCCCGATAACCTGGACTGATCGGGAGTGAAGGACGAACGACGTTGGACAACCCCATAACGAAATGCAAACCCGATTTCGCTTCCGTTACAAAGATAATTTTCTATAATTGGATACATGTATCTTGTGCCAGAGCGGGTCCCGTGGGACGCCATCGCGAACGCCTGGGAGCGCGCCGAGAACAGCCTCGTCCGGCTCGACCAGAGCCTGGCGATGAGCGGCCTCGGCGATGCATGGCGGCTCCGCGCCGACCTTGCCGAGGCCGCCGCTTCCGCCTGGCTCGACGGCGCCGCGGTCGCGCTCGAGGATCTTGTTCTCCACGACGCCGATACCGCCGTCTCGCTGCCGACCCCGGCGCTGTTCAAGGCCCGCGCCGTCCTGCTGGCGCGCCGCGCCCTTTACCGCCGCGCGCCGGACGACGTTCTTTCCGTCGGCGGCATCGCGGCGCTGCACCGCCGCCGCCGGCGGCACGCAGGCGAAGCGACCGCCAATGACGACGCCATTGATGATGAAGGCGCGCCTGACGGCGAGGACGAACGCGAGGCGGCCGATCGCATCGCCGCTTGGCTGCGTCTTCTCGCCGCTCTGAAGCCCCTGCCCGCCCTGCCGGCGGCGGCGATCGCCTTCCAGGCGTGGTCGGCGGATCCGCCGGTGCGGCGCGGCGGCGGCGCCCTCGCCCGCCTGCTGATCCCGGTGGCGCTGCGCGCCCGCGGCGCGACCCGGCATCATGCCCTCGCGTTGGCCACCGGCCTGCAGAAGGCGTGGCCCCGGCCGCGGCGCGGGGCGCCGTTCGATGAGACGATCGCCGCGCTCCTGGAGGCGATCGCCCTTGCCGCGGCGCAGGGCCTTGAGGTCCACCAGCGCCTCGAGCGGGCGAAGACCGCCCTCGCCCGCCCCCTCGCCGGCCGCCGTTCTTCCTCCCGCCTCGCCGCCCTCGCCGCCCTCGCCCTGCGCTATCCGGTGATCTCGGCGCCGATGGCCGCCCGCCATCTCGGCCTCAGCCTGCGCGGCGCCACCTTGCTGATCGACGAGCTGGCGCGCGCCGGATGCATCGCGGAGCGCACCGGCCGCAGCCGCTATCGCGCCTTCAGCGTCGTCTGAAACCGCCCGCGCCGGATCGTCCCTCGCGTCGGCTAGCGGATAGCTATCTGGTAGCGCCGGCCGGGAGCCGCGGCGAAGAAGCGGCGCGAATGCTCAACGCTCGGCCGCGGACCCCCGCGCCGCGCCCTCCTCGTCGCCGACCTCGTGCTCAAGCGCGGCGATCGCCTTCTCGAAGACCACCGCGCACATCCAGTCGTGCTTCTCGGCGAGCGCGTAGAAGCGGTCGGCGAACTCCGCCGTCGTCTTGATGTTGATCTGTTCGTTGCGGCCGCTGCGGCGGCGGCGGCGGCGGCGGATTCCCGCCTGCCGCGAGACGAATCCCTCGTCCTCGGCAAGCGCGCGCAACCCCGCCTTGGCCATTGCCGGGCCGCGCGGTTTCGCCGGCGCCTCCTTGGGCGCGAACTGGGACAGATCGAGATCCTCGTCGTCGTCGTCGAGACCGAGGCGGGCGCGTTCCTGCGAGGTCATGTCAGGCGGCCTCCCGCTTGCGGCGTATCCGCTCGACGACGTCCTTGACCAGGCTCGCCGCGTTGGCGCGCGCGGCATCGAGGTTCGAGGCCTCCTTCGGCGTCAGCGTCTTGAGGGTGCCGCCGACCGAGAACAGCGCCTTGTAGGCCTCGCGCTCGAAAAGGTGGGTGGCGAGGACGGGAATGTCGTGCTGGTGGAGTTCGCTCTCGATGTGTCTGAAGGTCCGCGGCCGGATCGCCTTGCTCGTCCGGGTGAACACCAGGGCGTAGTCGACGCAGGCGTTGAAGCCGCGGTTGACCTTGCGGATCAGCTTGATCGCGCGGGTCGCCTGCGAGGCGTCGAGCTGCGAGCCCTGCAGCGGAATGAGGGCGAGGTCGGCCCGGCTGATCGCGTAGTTGACCATCACCGAGGCGGTGCCCTCGAGATCGACGATGACGAAGGCGCTGCGCGCCGCCGCCGCCTCGATGGTGTCGATGATGGTATCCTCGTTGACGTCGGTGACGACATCGAGGCCGGCCGGCACCGCGCCCAGGTTGGCCCACGCCGTCAGGGGCTGATTGGGATCGGCGTCGACCAGCGTAACCGAGGCGCCCCGGTCGGCAAGGGCGGTGCCGAGGACCAGGGCGACGGTCGTCTTGCCGGCGCCTCCCTTGGGATTGACCAGTGCGATTGTCGGCAAGACGGCCCTCCTCGACATGTCGGTTAGCGGATAGCTATGGGCTAGCAATGGATACCGCTTAGTGCTATCCCGTAGCTAGCCGCTAGCACAGGAGCGCCGCTTCCGCCAGCGCTATTCGGCGCGCGCGCGGTCCAATTCGTCGTCATGCGGCGCGTCCGCCCGCGCTGGTTCGCGGCGCGGGCGGACGCGCCTTCCCCGGCCCGCGCCGCGATCCGCCGCGCTTTGGCACAAGCTATTGTTGTTGTTGAACTTATTTTTGCGGCATGGCCGCCCGGATCGGCGCCTGCGCGCATGACGGCATGCTTTTCATGCGTATTTTCGGCTATCTTCTTTCTACCCCCTTGCTCTCTCTACTTTGCGCTATCCCTTAGCTACCTGCTTGCTACCTGCTTCACCGGGCGTTGCGCGCTGGCTTGCTTTCTCTTTTTCGCCGCAGATTCGCGCTTCCGCCCCGGCGTCTCCCCGCGTTGCCATTTTCGCTCGCCCGCCTGTTCTTCCAGGTTTCGTCAAGCAGGGGGCCTTGGCGTTGCCACCTTTCCCTCCGCTCCCGCGCCGCGTTCCGCACGGCAAAAGCGTCCGCCGCCGCGCCGTTGAACGTCCCCGACGGCGTTCTCCGGGTTCTGCACAAACGCCTGTTGTTTTTCGATGCGGATGGAACCCTTCCGGGAGTCACTCGTTCTCAAGCGAACATCGTTTCGTTGATTGCTTCGAACTGACGTCCCGGCATCGACTGATGCCGGCTTAAATTGAACCGGAGGTCTCGAATGGACGACTCGCGCAACACCAAAACTCGCGACTCCGACCAAAAGGTCGGGGTGTACGAGTCCCGCACAGGCAAGACAGGCATGTCCACGACGACGATCGTCGCCGCCGTCATCGCCGCCATCGTCATCATCTTACTGATCTGGTGGCTCATGACCGGCGATACGCCGACGCCGTAAGGACGGATGGCATGGCCGCCGCCGAGAATGCCCGCTTGATCGACCGTGACGGCGTTTGCGCCCGCCTGGCGCTGCCAGACGCCGAAGCCGCGCCTCTTATCGCCGTCCTCGACAGCGGCGAGGCGGTGCTGGTGCCCCCGGCCCTGATCACCCGGCACGAGGACGACAGCTATCGTCTTGCCGCCCGATTCGCCGATCTTTTGGGCGATGGCGGCGAGGAAGAAGGACAGCATCCGCCGGAGACGAGGGCCGCCCGGCCGACGGCCGATGACGGCGAGATGACCATTCCGGTGGTCGCCGAGGAGGTTCGGGTCCGCACCGAGCGGACTACGACGGGCCGGGTTCGCGTGCGCAAGATCGTCCATCGGGAAGAGCAGACGATCAACGAGCCGATCCTTCAGGAACGGGTCGATGTCGAACGGGTCGCGATCGATCGGTGGGTCGACGAGGCTCCGCCGATTCGCCACGAGGGCCAGACGCTTGTCGTTCCCGTAGTCGAAGAAGTCTTGGTGGTCGAAAAGCGCCTCCGCCTGCGTGAGGAGGTGCGGTTGACCTGGCGCTGCGAAGAGGAGCGCGAGCCCCAGCATCTCGTGGTCCGCCGCGAGGAGGTTCGCGTCGAGCGGTTGCCGGGCGGCGCGGATGGCGGATCGCATGTCGCGGCTGGCGGTCGCGACGAGCCCGAACCCGCGCCATGACTGTCAGTATTGCAACAAACCCAACCGCGACAAGAGCGGTACAAGGAGGAGGACATCATTATGACGAAGATTGCCGTTGCCCTTTATGACGACGAAGCGGTCGCCCGCGAAGTCGTGAGCGAATTGCGCGACGCTGGTATCGCCGAGAGCGAGATCAGCGTGGTTTCCCACGCGACGACCCAAGGCGGCGCCGGCGCGACCGGCTACAGCGCCAGCGAAGGCCCGCTCGGCCGTGCCGGATTGAGCGGGAACCTTCTCGACAACCTCATCGACCTCGGCGTTCCGCGCGACGAGGCCGAGGTCTACGCCGAAGGGACGCGCCGCGGCGGCAGCCTCGTGCTGGTTCGCGCCAACGACGCCGAGGCCGACGAGGCGGCCGCGATCATGGAGCGGCGTCAGTTCGTCGACTACGAATCGCGCTCGGCGGCATGGCGCGCCGAGGGCTGGACGGGCTACGAGGCCAGCGCCGCCCCCTATACCAGCGATGAAGTCGCGACCGAACGGCAACGCTACGCCACCCTCGAAACCGGAACGGCAGCCGACACGCCTGCCTACGGCGAGGAACGGCTGGCGGCCGGAGAGGCCGTCTCGGCGGCGCGCGCCGAGGAAGAGACGGCCATCCCGGTCGTCGAAGAGGAAGTCCACGTCGACAAGCGCACCAAGCGGGGTCATGTGCGCATTCACACCTTCGTCGAGGAGCGGCCGGTCGAAGAATCGGTGCGGCTCCGCGAGGAGGAGGTGAGGGTCGAGCGGCGGACCGTCGACAGGCCGCTCAGCGGGACCGAAGCCGAGACCGCCTTCCGCGAGACCGATATCGAAGTGGAGGAGGTTCGCGAGGAGCCCGTCGTCTCCAAGGAAGCCCGGGTCGTCGAGGAGGTCGTCGTCGGCAAGGATGTCCGGGAGCGCGAGGAGGTCGTGCGCGACACCGTGCGCCGCACGGATGTCGAGGTTGAGGACGCGACGGTCGGCAAGGGCAGGGAGCGTCCTTAAAACTTAAAGGTTATCCCTTCAATCCGTCCCTTGCGGCCGCGCGCGCGCATCGCTCCGGACGGAAGGGCAGGGCGGAAGGGCAGGGTGGTGGGGCCGGCCATTGGTCGGCCCCCGCCTTATCTTGGCTCCGGCGGCGTGGCGCCGCGGCTTCGTCGCGCGTCCTCTTGAAAGCGCGGTTGAACGCGGCCTTGCCCTCTGTCGTTCATTCCCGCCCCGTACCGTTGGCGGCTCGCGGGTCCTCCCTTCGCCACGGCGGCAACAACATCCGAACGCGCCGCCACTCGTTCCTTCGATGCGCTGGCGCCGGCGGCTCGATCAAGAATTCCGGCGGCTTGGAAATGGTCGCGGACCATCGATTTCTGTAATCTCGGCAGCCGAGCGGCGATGACGGCGGAGCGCCGATTGGGGGCGCCGTCCCGTTCGTTGCAGCGCGTGTTGCGCCAAGGAGATCGACGCACATGGCCGTCCAGGATGCATTCGGTCTGACCCTCTCCGGAGCCGATGAGATCAGCCTTTCCCTTTACGAAACGGCGCTGCGCCAGCTTCAGCGCCGCAGCGGCGATCCGATCGCCACGGTCGACGCCGCGATCGCGGCAAGCCCGCAGTTCACCATGGCGCACGTGCTCAAGGCCTATCTGCATGTGCTGGCTGCCGATCCCGACGCCATCGCCATCGCGCGCACCTGTCACCGCATGGCCTTATGCCTGCCGGCGACGCACCGCGAGCGCAGGCACATCGAGGCGATCGGCTCTCTCATCGAACAGCGCCGGGGTCTCGGCGCTCCCGTGTGTGAGGACGGCGCGATCGACGCGGCGCCGCGCGCCCGGGCGCCTCGGTCCGAACACCAGGGAGAGGGCTTCGGCGGCGCCTCGCACGCCCTGTGCGATCGGATCGCGCGCGCCCTGCCGAGCTGGGATCGGGGCGCGCCGGCCTATCATGCGGTGCTGGGCTTGCACGCGTTCTTGCCGTTGTGAGGCCGCGACCATGACGACGCAAGGAACGACACAAGACTCCCGCGCCCTGCACAGACTCGCCATCGTCGTGCGCGACGACGCCTTCGACAAGCTTCTGACGCCATTGACCTTCGCCTATACGCAAGCGCGCGACGGGGTGAAGGTCGATATGCTGTTCGTCCTCTGGGCGGTGCGCGTCCTCACCGAGGAGGGGGCGAAAGCGGTCACGATCGAGGGGCGCCACGCGGCGGATGCCGAGTGGCTGCGGCGCCGCTTGGCGGCGGAAGGGGACCCGCTTGAAATCCGCGACTTTCTCAAGTTGCTCGCCGCTACCGGCAATGTCAGTCTCTATGGCTGCCAGTTCGCGGCGTCGACCTTCGCCGTCGATGCCGAGAGCCTGCTGCCGGAAGTCGCGGCGATCGTCGATCCCGGCTGGTTCCTGCGCGAGAAGGCGATGGCCGCCGATCACTGCCAGTATTTTTGAGGTCGGGAGTTTTGACAGTCGGGGACGAGGCGGTGATCAACGATCTGGAAATCGCGCTGCGGGCCGAAAGTCCGCGCCGCAATTGCTGGCGCGACTACCGTCTCGCGCTCGGGCGCGATCTTCTTGGCGACTGGTGCCTGTCCGTTCGCTGGGGTCGGGTCGGCGCGGCCGGATCGACAGCGATGCGCGGTTTTCGCAGCCGCGACGAGGCGGTGGCCCTCGCCAACGTTCTTCTCAAGCGGCGACTCTCGGCGCCGCGGCGGATCGGCTGCCCCTACCGTCTCATCGCCAGCGCCGGCGCCGAACAATTCGGCCTTGCCGGCATTATCGGCGCGTTTCCCGCTGGCGAGCGCCCCTCGGCAACCCGGTAAGGCTCACTGCTCGCGGAAGGTGCGCTCGGCGACCTGCAGAATCGGCTGGGCAAGGTATTCCAGCAACGTCCGCTCGGCGGTGCGGATGTAGACCTCGGCCGGCAGGCCCGGGGAAAGGCGGATGTCCGGCGCTTCGGCGGCGAGCACCGCGGGATCGACCTTGACCCGCGCCGAGAAGTAGCTCTGTCCGCTCCGCTCGTCATGGAAGGCGTCGGCCGAGACCTGCGCGATATTGGCGGGAATGCGGTGCAGGTTGCGCTGCGGGAAGGACGGGAACATCACGTACGCCGACTGGCCGGCGTGCACGGTGTCGATGTCGCGGGGCGAAACCTGCGCCTCGATGATCAGCTCGTCGTGCTCCGGCACGATGTCGAGGACGGGATCGCCGGCGCGAACGACGCCGCCCGGCGTCTTGAAGCGCAGATCCATGACGACGCCGTCGGCGGGCGCGACGATGGCGGTGCGGGCGAGCCGGTCGAGACTCTCCTGGATCTGCTTTTCGACCTCGAGGCGCGCCGCCTGCGTTTCCGTCAGTTCCTGATCGACCTGCTCCAGGCGCTCGATCTTGAGGTTGGCGATTTTCAGCTCGGCTTCGCCGATCGCCTCGCGAGCGGCGGCGACGCGGGCGAGAAGGTCGCCTTCCGTGCCCAGCAGCTCGGCTTCGGCGCGCTGCAACGCCAGCATCCGCGCCTTGCGCTCGTAGCCCTGCCGGTAGAGGCCCTCGACGTCGCGCAGCTCTTCGGCGATGAGCGCGTTCTGCCGGCGGATGCTCTCCAGCTGCTTTTCGTATCCCTTGATCTGATCGGCGAGCTGGGCGACCTGCTGGCCGAGAATCGCCCTGCGGCTGGCGTTGCTCGCCCGCCGGGTGGCGAGTTCGTTGATCTGCTGGACGAGGGCGAGGGCGATGTCGGGATCGGCGCGGTTGGCGAGCGCCGGATGATCCCAGGAGATGGTCTCGGCCTCGGTGCGCTCGGCCTGCAGGCGCGCCTCCTTGGCGGCGAGGCTGACGAGCCGGCTGGTCAGGGTGTCGGCGGCTGCCTGCGCGCCGGCGTCCTTGAGAACGAGGAGGATGTCGCCGGTGCGGACCGGGTCGCCCTCGCGCACGCGGATCTCGCCGATGATGCCGCCTTCGAGATGCTGCACCGTGCGCCGGCTGCCCTCCGGGCTGACGACGCCGGAGGCGATGGTCGCGCCGGCGAGCGGCATGGTCGCCGCCCAGCCGCCGCCGACGACGAAGAAGAGGGCGACGATCGCCATGCCGAAGAGGCCGCTGCCGCGCAAGGACTTGCGCAGCGGCTCCACCGGCGGCAGCGATAGCGTAAGAGGGGCCGATGATTGCGGAAGTTGTGGGCGATGCGGCTGAAGATCGTTGGTCATGACTCAAATATCGCGATATGAGGTGTTTGCTGCCGCCGTCTATTCCTCGGCGGGGGTCTTGGCCTTGGCCGGCACCCCGCCTTGCTGGGCGACGATGCGCGGCCGCGCCTCGGGCGGCGCGGGCACCGCGCCGAGCTTTGCCAGAACCTCGTCGCGCGGCCCGAACAGGCGCATTTGCCCGTCGTGGAGCAAGAGCAGCTTGTCGACCGGCGAGAGGATCTTCGGCGCGTGCGCGACCAGGACCACGGTGGCGCCCCATTGCTTGGCGTTATGGATCGCCGCGATCAGGGCGTTCTCGCCTTCGCTGTCGAGGCTGGCGTTGGGCTCGTCGAGGACGATCAGGCGCGGCTCGCCGTAAAGGGCGCGCGCCAGGCCGATGCGCTGACGCTGGCCGCCCGAGAGCATGCAGCCGCCATCGCCGATGTCGGTCTCGTAGCCCTGCGGCAGGCGCAGGATGATCTCGTGAACGCCGGCGGCGCGGGCCGCCGCGACCACCGCCTTGGGGTCGGCGTCGCGGCGCAGGCGGGCGATATTCTCCATGATCGTGCCGCCAAACAGCTCGACGTCCTGGGGTAGATAACCGATGTAGGGGCCGAGCTGCTCGGACGGCCAGCGAAAGATGTCGGCGCCGTCGAGGCGGACATGGCCACGCGCCGGCTGCCACGTGCCGACGAGCAGCTTGCACAAGGTCGACTTGCCGGCCGCGGAGGGACCGATGATGCCGAGAGCTTCGCCGGGCTCCAGGGCGAAGGTGATGCCGGCGAGAATCGGCTGGTCGCGGCCGCGCTGCACGAACGTCAGCTGCTCGCAGGCGATCTGTCCCTTGGGCGGCGGCAACGGCATCGTCTCGGGCGGCGGCGGCAGGCTCTCGAGCAAACGCCTGAGCCGGTCCCAGGCGTCGCGCGCCGCCAGGAAGGCTTTCCACGAACCGATGCCCTGTTCGACCGGAGCCAGCGCCCGCCCGAGAAGGATGGAGGCGGCGATCATGCCGCCGGGCGTGAGCTCGTTGGCGAGAACGAGGTAGGCGCCGGCGCCGAGAATAAGGATCTGCACGAAGATGCGGAAAAACTTGGAAAACCCGACCAGCGCCGCGTTGCGGTCGCTCGCCGTCAGTTGCAGATCGAGAGCGGCGCCGTTGCGCTGCATCCATGTCGACAGGAAGCCGGGCAGCATGCCCATGGCGTGGAAGACATCGGCGTTGCGCAGCGCCGAGTCCGCCTTTTGGGCGTTGGCGATGGACAGCCGCTGTCCTTCCTTGACCGGCCGCCGCGAGACGTATTCGTTGAGCACGGCGATGGCGAGGAGAACCAGGGCGGAGGCGAGGGCGACAACCCCCAGGAGCGGGTGCATCAGCCAGATGACGATGAGAAAGATCGGCGTCCATGGCGAATCGAAAACCGAATTGATGCCCGTGCCGCTAAAGAATCCCTTGACCACCGCGAGATCGCGCAGCGCCTGGGCATTCGGCGTCAAGCCGTAGAGCGCGCTGCGCATGCTCGAGGCGATCAGTTCCGGGGCCAACCGTTGCTCCAGCCAGCGGCCGATCCGGCCGAGCAGGCGGCCGCGCACTATCTCCAGAACGCCAAGGACCAGCACCGCGATACCGGCGATCACCGTCATGACGACAAGGGTCTCGACGTGGCCGCTCGCCAGAACCCGATCGTAAGTCTGCATCATGTAGATGGGCGAGGTGAGCACAAGAATGTTGATGAAAAAACTGAACACCGCCAGCAACGGAAGTCCCGAGCGGACTTCCCTAATGGCGTCGGTCAAGAGCTTGGGCCGTTGCTGCGTCATCGTCGTTGGCTCAATGGGTATGATGGCTCGAGACGCCCGGGCGCGCCTGCGCCGCCGGGGCGATGAAGCTGCCGGCGATAATACGGTCTGATAAAAAGGTTGTCGATAGCCATATCCCCAAAACTTAAACGAGCAGTCATTCCCGCGCTCGAAAATCGCCGCCTGTTTTGTGTTGTGTCCAACCCGAGATTTGGCGTCCAGATGTTCACAATTACAACCGCTCATACCTCGAAAGACTAAGAGGGCGCCGCCGCTTTCCGCCGAACACGGCCGTCAAGGCGCGTCTCACGCCGACGTCCGGTTCTCGCGCCTGTTTCCGGCGAGAGTAAGGCGCGCGGAAGGAGGGCGGACGATCGCTCCTTTGCCGTTTCTTAATCGAGATGTTCGTCAAGCGACGGGGATATTGTTACCGCGCGGCGCCGGCGGCAAGCTCCCGGTAGAAGCCCATCATCGCGCCGATCTTGTTGGGCCACGAGCCGATGTCCTGAACCCGTTGCCGAGCGCCGTCGCCGAGCGCGGCAAGACGGGCCTTGTCGCGCGCCAGCAGCCTGATGGCGGCGGCGAGATCGTCGGCGAACCGGTCCGGCGTCGTCACCGGAACGCGAATGCCGGAGGCGTCATCGACGAGATGGCCAGGACCGCCGCGATCGGTGGTGATGATGGCGAGACCGTGCCGCATCGCCTCGAAAATGACGATCCCGGTCGGCTCGCGAAAACTCGGGAAGAGAAAGACGTCGGCATTCTCGTAATGGCGATCGACGGCATCGGGCGGCAACCGGCCCCAGAACGTGATGCGCCGGGCGACGCCGAGCTGTTCGGCTTCGCGGCGGCAGTGCGCCAGATCCTCGCCCTCGCCGACGGCGTCGAGCGTGACGTCCGGCAGGTCCGGCAGCCGCGCCAGGGCGCGCACCGCGTCGCGCAATCCCTTGGTGCGCACGGCGCGGCCGACGTAGAGAAGGCGAAGCCGGCCCGAAGGAGACGGGCTCTCCGGCTTTTTGGCGACGACGCCGTCAATGGCGACCTCGCACAGCACCTCGAAGCGTTTCAACGGAACGACGGACAAAAGCTCGCCGACGTAGGGCGACGAGCCGAGCACGAGGTCGGCCTGGCTGTAGGTGCGCCGCAGTAACGGATCGTAGCGCAGCCGGAAGCCGTCGAGGGCGCGCAGCCGGGTAAACAGCGGCGCCGTCGCGCATTCCGCGGCGAACGCCGGGGGCGTCGGCAGGCTGCCGGCGAGCGGGCCGATCATGAACGGCAAGCCCATGCCGACCCCGGGACTCGGATAGCGAATCGCCAGGGGCATCAACTGATGGATCAGGTCGAAGCGGCGGCCCGCGGCCCGGGCGGCGCCGATCCATCGCCGCGCCCGCAGGTAGAAGGGAACATACCAGGGTTTGATCAGGCTGCTGACCCGCTCCGACGGCCACGTGTAGGGGGGCCGCTCCCATTCGATCACCTCCGCCGCCGGCAGCTGCTGCGAGGGCGGAACCCGGCCGCGCACCCGCAACGTCACCAGCGTCACGTCGCAGACATCGGCGAGGCGGACGATCCAGTGATAGGAATCCCAGGCCTCGCCGACATCGTCGGCGTCGCAATGCGGCGAGACGATGAGAACCTTCAGGCGCTCAGCGGACGACAAGGCTGCCTCCTTCCCGCGACGGCCAGGCGCGATGAAAGTTCTTGACGACGGCGCGAAAATGATCCCGCCGCGCCCGCGTCGCCGGATCGGGGGCGGCGAGTTGACGCAGCGACCAGAATGCGGCCCGACTGATGTTGAAGCCGAACAGGATCGCCCAGGCGAGCGACGCGGCGACGACGCCGCGGTGCTTGCGATGCAGCAACACGATGCCCGAGCTCAGCATCAAGTCCCGCTTGTGGTTGAGCTTGCGCGCCGACGCCGAGCCGAGATGGGTGATGGCGCCGACGGGCGCGGCGCGAACGGCGTAGCCTTTCTTCTTGAACCGGCGGCACCAGTCGACCTCTTCTCCGAAGAAGAAGAACTTCTCGTCCAACAGGCCGACCTCGCCAAGGGCGCTGCCGCGCAGACACATGAAGCAGCCGCTGACGTAATCGACGTCCTCGGCGCCGTCTCCCCGCAAGGGACGGAGCTGGCTGCGCGCGAAAAACGTCGGCGCGCGCAGCTTCCACAATCCGCTGAAAAGAACGATGAGATTGAGCAGGCCGGGAAAGTTGCCGCAGCTCGGTTGCAGCGAGCCGTCGGCGTTGAGAACGCGGCATCCGAGAACCGCAACGTCCTCATGGCGCTCCATGTAGGCCACGGCATTGGCGAGGACATCGCCATGCACGACGGTGTCGGAGTTGAGCAGCAAGATGTACTTGCCGCGGGCGCGGCGCATCGCCTGATTGTTGGCCGCGGCGAAACCGCGGTTGTCGGCGTTCTTGATCAGGATGACGTTGGGAAATTCCCGCTCGACCATCTCGGGGGATCCGTCGCTGGAGCCGTTGTCGACGACGAAAATCTCCAGGTTCAGCGCGGGCCGGCCGGCGATGACGCTGGTCAGGCAGTCGCGAAGCAGCTTCTCGGTGTTCCAGTTGACGATGATGATGGAAAGGTCCATGCCGCTTGGTTCCGATGCGCCGTCTGCGTTCGTCATGACGAGACACGCTCAAAGAAAGAAGGCTTTACAAGAGGACATCTCGGCGGCGGCCGTACGCCGGCCGCAACGATCATGATCCTCGTTCACTCTCATCCGTCGCGTCCCTTGCAGCGCCGCTCGCCGCTTCATCCTTGCCGGAACGGGTCTGGAACCGCACGCCGGCTTCCACATAAGCCGGCGGCATCCGCAATGGAATGCGTTCTTCGCAATGCGCCCTTCCTTTGTAGCCGCCGCGCTCTCACGGCACAAGCCAGGGAGGGAGCAACCATGACGAGAACGCTGAACGGCGGACAGCGCGGGCGCGATCAACCGCGCCGAGGCCGGCTTAAGTTTTCCGCCGACAGCACATCGGCGCGATCCGCCATAAGCGCCTGACGCTCAACTGAAATTACGCCGCGCGCCCGCGGCGGCGTCGGCGTCGGCGTCGGCGTCGGCGTCGGCGCGCCTTGCATGATGGGTGCAGGGGTCGTCAAGAGCGTGGAAGGCCCATGGTCTTTCCTGTTCTCCCTCTCATCGCGAACATCGCGGCGCAAGCCGGTCGCCTTGGCGCGATCGCCATCGTATCCAATTTATGAGTGTATTCATGTTAATTTACAAAATTATTGATCAAGATGTTTATAGCCTATACAACCTTTGGTGGGGGGATCTTTTACCCGTTTGGGTTAATGGAGAACCTGAAGATGGCCACCACCAAACATGTCGCATCGGCATCCGAACTGCGCGCCGCCCTTGCTTCCGCCAAGGGCGGCGACACCATCCTGCTCAAGAGCGGCGATTACGGATGGGTCAGTCTGGACAACCTGAAGTTCGACAGCCCCGTGACGATCAGGTCGGCGGACGACGCCGGCGGCGCCCGTTTCCGGCACATCACCCTCAAGGATTCCACCCATCTTATCCTCGACGCCATCACCGTCGAATACGGCCGGGTAACGGTGAACAACGAAACCGCGATCGACATCCGCAATTCACATCATGTGAAAATCGTCAATTCCGAGATCATCGGCCACACCGGCACAAAGGACTGGCTGGATGTCGGGCGTGGAATTATGGTCTGGCAGAACAGCAGCAACGTCGAAGTCGCCGACAATCATATTCATCACTTCGCGCGTGGGGCGCTTTTCTTCGGCAACAATATGGTTGTCAGGAACAATCTCATCGACGACATGAGATTCGATGGTTTGTTCTTCGGAAAATCCGATAACCTACTGATCGAGAACAACTTCCTGACCGACTTCTACCGTCAGGGAACCGGCCGAGCCGACTACGACCACGCCGACTACATCCAGTTCGACCCCGGCACCACCGGCGCCGCCCACAACGTCG
>CAZRWU010000055.1:0-16934 GCA_964603915.1 uncultured Rhodospirillaceae bacterium | reverse complement strand
CAGTATTAACTCGAGCGACGCCCGCAAGCTGTAGCACCGCGCCGTTCGTCGAGCGTGAGGATTTCAGTGTAGCAAATCGAGAGACGGCCGCAAGCCGCAGCATAAGCCGCGGTTCGTGCTGAATGAGGCGTAGTGTAGCAAATCGAGAGACGGCCGCAAGCCGCAGCGCGCACCGGCGTCGTTACCGCCATCACCGCAGTGTAGCAAATCGAGAGACGGCCGCAAGCCGCAGCGATGTCCTGGCGTGTCCGTCACCGGCGCCGAGTGTAGCAAATCGAGAGACGGCCGCAAGCCGCAGCTGCAGTCGAGCCCTGACATCGAGCAGCTGGAGTGTAGCAAATCGAGAGACGGCCGCAAGGCGCGGCGCGTCCCTCCTCACCGCGACGGCAGGGCGTCGGGCTCGGGGTCGCCCTGCCGGTCGCCTTCCTTCTTCTCGCCCTTGCGCTTGCCATCCGAACTGTAATGCTCGAACAGGGCGTTGATCTCCGAGCCGAGAAGGATCGCCAGCCCGGCGATGTACAGCCACAGCATCAGGATGATGACCGCGCCGATGCTGCCGTAGGTCGCGTCGTAGTCGCCGAAGTTGCTGGTGTAGAAGGAGAAGCCGAGCGAGGCGACGATCAGCACGGCGACGCCGAGCACGCTGCCCGGGGTGATGAACGTGAACTTCTGTTCGACGTTCGGCCCAAGGTAATAGATCAGCGCGAAGCCGAGCAGCAGCGCCAGGACGATGACGAGCCAGCGGAACACGGCGAAGGCGGTGACCAGCGCGGGGGTGAAGCCGAGCCGGTCGCCGAGCCAGTCCTCCATGACGCCGCCGAGCACGACGAGGGAGAACGCGCCGACGACGAGAAGGCCGAAGAGCACGCTCAGGCCCAGCGCCGTCGCCCGGGCGTGGACGAAGTTGCGGGCCTCCTTGACGTCGTAGGTGATGTTGAGCTGCTGCATGATCGCGTACATGCCGGTGGACGCCGCCCACACCGTCGCGAGGATGCCGAACGACAACAGGCCGCCGCGCTGCTCGCGGGTGACCTCGTTGACCACCCCTTGCACCACGCCGGCGGCCTCGGGCGGCAGCGCCTGCGCCATGAGGTCCATGATCGCCTGGTCGACCTGCTGGATCGGCAGGTAGGGGATGACGCTCATCAGGACGATGAGCGCCGGGAAGATCGCCAGCGTCAGGTAGAAGCCGAGCGCGGCGGCGCCGTTGAAGACATTGTCGTTGTTGATCTCCTGGTAGAGATCGCGCGCGAACTGCTTGGCGCGAGCAAAGTTGATCATGATGGACTCCCCGACGATCGTCGTCCGCCCGCCGGCGCCATCCTCCGGCCGGGCGATGCTGTGTCATCAATGCCGGGAAATGTAACCGCCTTGTCCGCCGCGCGCCACCCGCGGCGCGGTTTTCCGCGCGAAGAACGGCCGCGCCGGCGACCTCAATCGACGAGGGCGGTTTCGGCGGGCGTGCGCGCGGCGTGCTCGGCGACGAATGTCCGCCAGTTGGCGAGGGTGATGGCCGAGACGTAGCGCCGTTGCATGTCCGGCGTCAGGACCTCGACGAGAATCCGGTTCTCCAGCCACAACTCGATCACCTCGAACGGGCCGCGATCGCAGCGCAGCGCCCGCCACCCTTCCTCGCGCGCGATGGCCGCCACCTCGGCCTCGTCGAGGTCGGTGCCGATGGCGAGATGCGTGGTCGAATGCGCCGGCGTCTGGCCGCCCCGCGCATAGGCGACCTCGTTCACGCCCGGCATCATCTCGATGCCGAACGGATGGACCTCGATCAGCGTGCCGCGGTCGTCGCCGGCCAGGGCGACATGGGCGCCCGCCACAGGCGGAAACGGATGGGCCTCGCCGCCCCAGAGGCGGGCGAGAGCGGCCGCCACCCGGGCCGGCTCGTAGGCCGAAATCGACGCGTGGTAGAGCATGGCGGACATCCTCCGAAAGCAGTTGCATCGCGACCGGCGCGGGATCGCAACGCGACCGGCCGCCCGGGCGATCGTGGCCGATCATAGCGAGCGTCCGTTTCAGTACGATGTCGCCGCCCGCCGCATCCGTGTTTCAATTGTTGCAGTTTTCGATCATGGCGGGGGCATGGTCGTCGCGGGCGCGCGGCGTCATTGCGGACGGGCGGGGCGGCTATTCATGCTTCCCCGACTGGTCGAGCAGGTCCGAGCGACCGCTGCGCTCGCGCTGGACCGCCTGATTGAGAGACCGATCGGGCGTCGTGGCGATTCCGGGCGGCGATTCGGGACTGGGCGCCGGCGTTTCCTCGCCCGCCTCGGCCGACCCGGGAAACGGGCGCAGCCGTAGAGTCGGCTCGGGAAGATCGACCTTGGCCTCGCCCATCTTCGTCATCACGACCCGGATCGCCTCGCTGCGCACGCGCAGGAAGTCATGGGTGGTCTGGTCCATCCAGCCGGCGACGACGAGGGTCAGGGTGGAGTCGCCGACGTTCTCGTAAAGAGCGGTCGGCGGCGGATCGATCAGGACGCCGTCGACGCCGGCGAGCGCGTTGATCGCGGTGCGCTGGGCCCGGCCGAGGTCCTCGTCCGGGGCGACGCCGAGCCGGAAGGTGAAGCGGCGCTGCGGATGGGCGGTGAAATTGACGATCACGCCCTTGAACACGGAGGCGTTGGGGATGCGGACCTGGTTGCCCTCGAGCGTGAGGAGGACGGTGGCGCGGGCGGTCAGTCGGGCGACGACGCCTTCGTGATTGTCGATCTTGACGTAGTCGGCCGGATCGAAGGGGCGGCGGACGCTGAGCAGGATGCTGGCGATGTAGTTCTCGACGGTGTCGCGCAAGGCGAAGCCGAGGGCGAGGCCGACGATTCCGGCCGCGCCGAGCAGGGTGTTGACGAGGCCGGTGGCGTCGAGCAACAGCAGCGTCAGCACCGCGCCGGCGATCAGGACGGCGCCCTGGACGACCTGGGCGAGCAGGCTGGCCATGAAGTCGTTGGCCGCCAGACGCTGGTAGAGCGAATGCCGCGCCGCCAGCCAGCGGCCGATGACGAAGGCCAGGACCATGATCGCGAGGCCGACGAGGAGGACCGGCAGCAGGCGGATGACGCCGTTCCAGGTCTCCTGAAGCCGTTTCAGGGCCGGGGTGAGGCGGCCCTCGAGGTCCTGGGCGATGGCGATGCGGTTCTCGACCTCGGCGACGCCGCGGACGTTGCGGGCGAGGCGGACCGCCTGCTCCCGTTGCGCCTGGGTGCTGACCTCGCCGGTCAGGACGACGACGCCGGCGGCGACGCGCACGTCGACCGGCTCGAGGCCCTCGATCGTGCTGTAGATCGTGCGCAGGCGGCGCGCGATCTCCTCGTCCTCCTCGGGATCGAGGCCGGGATCGACGGGCCCCGGCGCCGACTCCTCGGCCGGCGCCTCGGCCGGAGCGGAGGGTTGCGCCGGCAGCAGGTCGGTCTGGGCGGCGGCGGGCGGCGCGAACGGCAGGACGGCGCCGCACAAAGGCAGCAGCAATAGCAACAACGGGAGCAGCGAACGGCCAAGGACGCGGCGCGGCCGTGCGGCGCGGCGCGGCGATGCGGCATCCCGCCGCGCCACACGCCCGGGTGCGTTAAACGGATTGAGCGGTTCTCCGCCGGTAAAACTCATCGAACACCTCCTTCACATCCTTTTGCCGCCGCACCAAATCGTGAAGTGGAGAAACGGCTCGCCAGCGCCGCCGGCGCGCCGAGCGAACGACGCCGCCGCCGAGCGGTCGGCGCTTTATCGACGATCTCGCGGGACATGACCATGACTCATGACAAGGCGCGGGCAACGGGCAACGGGGGCGCGGCCGATTTTTCGCCCGCCTACGTCGCGCTCCTCGCGAGCGGCGCATTGGCGGAGCGCGCCCGCGCCGCCGAACGGCGACTCGCCGATTGCGATCTGTGCGCCCGCGCCTGCCACGCCGACCGGATCGCGGGCGTTCGCGGCGTCGCCTGCCGGATGGGCGCCGAGGCCGTCGTCCACGCCTTCGGGCCGCACCACGGCGAGGAGGACTGCCTCAGCGGCTGGGCCGGATCGGGCACGATCTTCTTTTCCGGTTGCAACCTGCGCTGCGTCTTCTGTCAGAACTGGGAGATCGCCTGGCGCGGCGACGGCGAGGCGGTGAGCGCGCGGCGACTGGCCGCGATCATGCTCCAGCTCCAGGCGATGGGCTGCCACAACATCAATCTGGTGAGCCCCAGTCATTTCGTCGCGCCGATCCTCGCCGCCGTCGCCATCGCCGCCGAACGCGGCCTGCGCCTGCCGCTCGTCTACAACACCGGCGGCTACGACAGCCTCGCTGCGCTCGCCCTGCTCGACGGCGTCGTCGACATCTACATGCCGGACATGAAATACGGCGACGCGGCGCACGCGCGAACCTACTCCCGCGTCCGCGACTATGTCCGCCACAATCAGGCGGCGGTGCGCGAGATGCACCGTCAGGTCGGCGATCTCGTCGTCGGCGAGGACGGCCTGGCGCGGCGCGGCCTTCTCGTTCGCCACCTGATCCTGCCGGGCGGCCTCGCCGGAACCGAAACCGTGCTCGCCTTCCTCGCCGAGGCGGTCTCCCGCGACACCTACGTCAACCTGATGGACCAGTACCGGCCATGCCATCGCGCCGCCGCCTATCCCGAGCTGGACCGCCGGCCGAGCGGGCGCGAGCGCGAGGAAGCCCGGGAGCTGGCGCGGCGTCACGGCATCCGGCGTCTCGATTCGCGCGCGCCGCCGGCGCGGCGCTGGTGGTGAGCGCCGGCCCGCTCCGGCGGTCTCGACCGGGGCATTCGGGAATGGACCGCGCCGCGGAAATCGCGCATGGTC
Source organism: uncultured Rhodospirillaceae bacterium (assembly GCA_964603915.1). Lineage (GTDB taxonomy): Bacteria > Pseudomonadota > Alphaproteobacteria > Rhodospirillales > Defluviicoccaceae > REEP01. Next base: position 12,131 of record CAZRWU010000055.1, on the reverse strand, counting down.
GCCGCCAACGCGGCCGCGCGCCGGAAAATCCACGCAAGCGAAGAAAACAGTGAAAGGGAGAGCCATGAAGGGCGACGCTCAGGTCATCGACATCCTCAACACCGTCCTCAAGAACGAACTGACCGCGATCAATCAGTATTTTCTCCACGCGCGGATGCTGAAAAGCTGGGGCGTCGCCAAGCTGGCCGACTACGAATACAAGGAATCGCTCGACGAGATGCGCCACGCCGACCGGCTGATCGAGCGCATCCTGTTTCTCGAGGGTCTGCCCAACCTCCAGGACCTCGGCAAGCTGTTCATTGGCGAGGACGTCAGGGAAGTTCTCGACGGCGATCTCAAGCTCGAACGGCTGGCGATGCCGGACCTGCGCTCGGGCATCGCCCGCTGCGAGAGCGTCGGCGATTACGGAACGCGCCGCCTGCTGCGGGAAATCCTCGACAGCGAAGAGGAGCACGTCGACTGGCTGGAGACGCAGTTCGCGCTGATCGAGCGGATCGGCATGGAGAACTACGTCCAGCTCCAGAGCGGATCGGCCGACTGACGTCCGCCGTCATCGCCGACGAGGGCGTCGGCGGGCAGCTCGATCCGGCAGCGGACGCCCTCGGGATCGAAGCGGTAGTCGACCGAGCCGTCGTATCCCGCCGCGTTGCCGATCACGAGGCTGCCGAAACCCGTGCGCGAGGGCTGGCGGACGGGCGGGCCGCCGCTCTCGCGCCAGTCGAGGATCAGGCCGCCGGAGTCGGCGGGCCGCCATGCGATTGCGAGGCGTCCCTGCGGCGTCGACAGGGCGCCGTACTTGGTCGCGTTGGTGGCCAGCTCGTGCAGCGCCATCGTCAGGTCCTGGGCGGTCTTGGCCTTCAGCATCACATCCTCGCCGGTCAGCGTCACCCGGCCCTCGCTGTCGAACGCGCCGATCTCGGCGCCGACGATCTGGCGCAGCGAGGCGCCCTGCCAGCGCGTTTCGCTCAAGGCGTTGTGGGTGAGGGCGAGCGCCCGGATCCGCTCCTGGAAGGCGTCGAGAAATCCCTCGGGCGAGGCGGCGTAACGCGCCGAGAGCCGCGCCATCGCCTGAACCACGGCGAGCAGGTTCTTGGCGCGGTGATCGACTTCCGCGGTCAGCCGCCGCTGCGTCGCCTCGCTCTCCTTGAACTCCGCCTCGGCCGCTTTCCTTTTCGTGATGTCGACGATGACGGCGATGCAATAGAGCGGCTTGCCGTGCTCGTCGCGCTGGAGCGCCGTCGTCAGGTCGATCCAAATGACGCGGCCGTCCTTGTGGAAATACCGCTTCTCGATGCGGTAGCGGTCGATCTTGCCGCGCATGAGCAAGTCGAACAAACGCAGATCGTGGGCGAGATCGTCGGGATGGGTGATGTTCTGGAAGCCGCCGGACAGCAGCTCCTCGCGGGAGTAGCCGACGAGATCGCACAGGCGCTGATTGACGCGCAGCCAGGAGCCGTCCGCGCCGACATGGGCCATCCCGACCGCGGCGTTGTCGAACGTGCCGCGGAAGCGCGCTTCGCTCTCCTTGAGGGCGCGCGCGTTCTCGTCGCGCTCGCGCACGTAGGCGCGGATCTCGTATTGGCGCTGGCGCGCGCGCAGGGCGACGCGAACGGCGGCGATCAGCGCCGCCTTGCGCAGCGGCCGATCCAGGTAGACGGCGTTGGGCAGCAGGTCGTAGGGTCCCGCCCTGCGCCGCGCGGCCCTCAAAATGATCACCGGCAGATCCGACCACGCCGGCTGAGCGGCGAGGGCGCGTTGCAAAGGCGCGAAGACGGCGCCGTCGAGGGCTTCCTCGGCGACGATCGCGGCTCCCGCGCCCTCGCCGATCATCGCGCAGAATTCGCCGATGTGGCGGCAGAGCGCGGGGAACAGGTAGGCGCTGTCGAGGACATCGCGGATCAGCGCGGCGTCCCGTCCCGTCGGCGCGTAGATCGGGATTCGCGCGTCGATCCGGCGCAGCGCCGCGTTCACCTCATTCCTCTCCGCGCGGCTCGCCTTCCCGCAGCGGCATTCCCGCCAGGGCGCCGCCGAACCGGGTCAGCGGCTCGCCGATGACGATCCCCGAGGCGCCGAGGCGGAAATCGCGCAGCGTGGTCTCGTGCGGCCCGGTGCGCTTCTTGAACACGGAGACCGCCTTGCGCACTTCTCCGGCGAGCTCGTAGTAGCGGAACATCAGCACGGCGTCGCCGAGATAGCTGAGATCGGCGCCCGCCGCCAGGTTGGCGAAGCCGAGGCCGTGCTCGCCGATCACGAGCAGCGTCACCACGCCCTGTTGGCCGAGGAAGCTGAACAATTCGCTCAGCATGAGGACCGGTTCTTGCGTCATCGCCTTGATGTAGCCGGTGAGGCTGTCGATGACGACCAGCCTTGCCCCGCGCGCCACATCCTCCCTGACCAGGGCAATGAACTCGCCGAGCATGAATTCGTGGAGGTCTACAGGACGGATGCCGATGCGGCCGCCGGCGAGATGCGCGCGTATCGGCAGCCCGAGGCCGTCGGCGCGGATCAGGAAGGTGTTGACGCTCTCCTCGAACAGATAGATTGTCGCCGCCTCGCCGCGGTCGGCCGCCGCCGCGGCGAACTGCGCGGCGAAGGTTGATTTCCCCACCCCGGCGGGCCCGACCAGAATGCAGCTCGTTCCCCGGCTGAGGCCGCCGCCGAGCAGGGCGTCGAGCGCCGCGACGCCGCTCGACGCGACTTCCGGGGCCACGTCTTGGCGATGTTCGGCGGCGACGAGGCGAGGATAGATCTCCATGCCGCCGGTGACGATGCGGCAGTCGTGATAGCCGCTGTGATACGCTTGGCCGCGCATCTTCAACACCTGCAGGCGGCGGCTTTGCGGGCCGAAATCCGGCGTTACCTGATCGATCTGGATGATGCCGTGGGCGATGGTGCGCAGGCCGGCGCGCTGCGAGAGCTCGTCCCGGTCGTGCAGCAGCAGAAGGGTGCACCCGCCTTCCGTGAACAGGCGCTTCAGGAGCATCAGTTGATGCCGGAAATTGAGCGGATCGCCGGACAAGAGCCGCAGTTCGGAAAGCCCGTCGAGCACCGCCCGTTGTGGCCGGACCCGCTCGACGCTTGCCTCCAAGGCGCGGGCGGCGTCGGTCAGCTCGACTTCGGCGGGATGGAACACCGTCTGCGGCTCGGTCAGGGCGCCGGCGATCTCCGCCGGATGGTCGTGAACCGCGAGCCCTTCCAGCGACCAGCCGTGCGACGCGGCGACATCCTCCAGCTCGCTCTCGCTTTCGCCGAACGTAACGTAGAGACAGCGCTCGCCGCGGCGCACGCCCTCCAGGACGAACTGCAACCCGAGCGTCGTCTTGCCGACGCCGGGCGGTCCTTCGATCAGGTGCATTCGGCCGGGCGGCAGGCCGCCGTCAAGAATGATGTCCAAGCCGGCAATGCCGGTGCTTGCCAACTCCACGCCCCGCTCCCTCTTCCCCAAGACCCCTCTCACATTCAAGGGAAACCATAAAGGCGCGGGCCAAGGCAAGCGCAATCGCCGCCGCCCTCCGGGCGCCATCCCGCCGCGCCCGCGCGGCGCGCTATCAGCGGATCGCGTCGATCCCGCCGCCGGCCGATCCTGCGCTCTGGTGGCCGAACAGATGCTCGGCCATGGCGGCGAGCACATCGCGCACGCAGGCGTCGGCAAGGGTGTAGAAAACTTGCTTGCCGCGCCGCTCCGCCCGCAGCATCCGCGCCGCCTTGAGCAGGCGAAGGTGATGGCTGACCAGCGACGCGGACAGATCGAGGCGCGCGGCGATGGCGCCGCTGCTGATCGCCTCCCCCATGCAGGCGACGACGATGCCAAGCCGCGTCGGATCGGCGAGCAGGCCGAAGGTTTCGGCCAACCGGGCGGTTTGTTCCCGCCGCAAGGCAACCCTGACCGGCGCGTCCACGGGCATGTTCATCATGGATTGGACAATTAAACACCTCTTCAACGGCTCTCAACGGAAAGCAGGGGAAAAGCGGACGGCGCGGATGCGGCGGCCGCGCCGAGCGCCGTCCGGGACGGCGACCGCCCTTGAGGATCAGCCGACGACCTTGACCGCCTCGCGGCACGCCTGCTCGCAGCGCCGGCAGGCCTGCGCGCAGATCCGGCAGTGTTCATGGTGCTGGCCGTGCTTCTCGCATTCGTCGCCACAAACCTTGCAGGCGACGGCGCAGGCCTCGATCGCCTGGCGCAGAACCTGTTCGTTCGAGCCAGTCCGGCGCGAGGCCATCGCCCCGGTGGCGGCGCAGATGTCGGCGCAGTCGAGGTTGAGGCGGATGCACTGCTTGAGCTGGTCGACCATCTTTTCCGCCAGGCACGCGTCGGCGCACGACGTACAGGTCTGGGCGCAGGAATAGCATTCCTCGATGCAGACCAGGAGCGCCTCGGCGGCGCCGCCTTGCACGTCCGGGTGAGAGCTGATCATTTCGCGGTGATGCATGGTGTTGTCCTCCCGATTGCGTATCCCGCGTGGATCGTCGCCTCCCACGCGCGGAAACACTCCGGGCCGGCCTTGGTTCCGGCGCGCGCTTCTTTATTGGCGGCGGGATCGTCGTTCGCGGCGTCATCATCCGGAGTCCGACTGCCGCTCGGGACGAGGCCGCCCGCCCCTGCCGATCCAGCCGCGCCGCCAGAACCACCCCATCAGGCCGCCGGCGATGCCGGCCATCGCCAGCAGCGTCGCCGGATAACCGTAGGGCCAGCGCAGCTCCGGCATGTTCCACGGCCCGGCGTCGGGATCGAAGTTCATGCCGTAGACGCCGACGATGAAGGTGAGCGGAATGAAAACGGTGGCGATGATGGTCAGCACCTTCATCACCTCGTTGAGGCGGTAGCTGACGCTGGAGAGATGGATATCGACGAGCGCCGCGGCGATTTCGCGATCGGTCTCGATCATGTCGATCAACTGGATGGCGTGGTCGTAGCAGTCGCGCAGATAGATCCGCGTCTGCGGGCCGACGAACGGCGATTCGTCGCGGACCAAGGCGCTCAGCAGCTCGCGCTGGGGCCAGATGGCGCGTCGCGCCGTCAGCAGGTCCCGCTTCAGGTCGTGGATGCGGGCCATCTGCGTGGCGTCGGGCCGCGCCACCACCTCGCCCTCGAGCGCCTCCACCCGCTCGCCGTAGGACTCCAGCAACGGAAAGAACGAGTCGATGGCGGCGTCGATGAGGGCGTAGGCGAGATAGTCGGCGCCGCGCTCGTGGATCTGGCGGGTCGCGCCGCGCAGACGCCGCCGCACCGGCTCGAAGGGGTCGCTCTCCTGTTCTTCCTGGAAGGTGACGACGAAATCGCGGCCGAGGCAGATCGCCACCTGCTCCGTCTCCAATCGTCCAACCGACCCCTCGCCCGCGCCGTTGAGGACCGGCATGCGGGTGACGATGAAAAGATGGTCGTCGTAGGCCTCGACCTTGGGCCGCTGGTGAACGTCGACGATGTCCTCCAGCGCCAGGGGGTGGAGGCCGAACCGCGCGCCGATCCGGCGCACCGTCTCGGCGTCGCCGAGGCCGTCGACGTTGAGCCACTGAACCACGTGGCCGTCCGGCGGCGCCGCCCGGAGAGCGTCGAGCGAGGCGAGGGTCCGTTGCGAGAAGCCGCCCGGGCCGTAGGTGACGAGCTGGATTCGCGGCTTTGGCGCGTTCGGGTCCGCCGCCAGCGTCCCCGGCGGCGCGCCGGGCGGCGTGCGCCGCCTTCGCTTGCGCCGGCCGGACTTTGCATGCGCGGACGGATCGGGATTGACCATCACGGATTCTTTCCGCTGGGCGCGAGCCGAGCCCTAGCTGTAACTCCCGCCGCTGCGCCGCGCAACGCGCTCATCGCGCCGCGCCCTCCTTGTGGGGCAGTCCCCGCCGGCGCCACAGCAGGAACACCGCCGGGATGACGAACAGCGTCAAGAGGGTCGCCGTCACCATGCCGCCGATCATCGGCGCGGCGATCCGCTGCATCACTTCCGCGCCGGTCCCCACGCCGATCATCAGCGGCATCAGCCCGGCGAAAATGGTGATCACGGTCATCATCTTCGGCCGCAGGCGCAGCACCGCGCCCTCCTCGACCGCCGCCTCGAGGTCGGCGCGGGTGAGCGCCCGCCCTTCCCGCTCGGCGATCTGTCGATGCCGCTCCAGGGCGAGGTTGAGATAGACCAGCATGATGATCGCCGTTTCCACGGCGACGCCGGCGAGGGCGATGAAGCCGACGATGACGGCGACCGAGATGTTGAAGCCGAGAAGGTAGATCAGCCAGGCGCCGCCGGCGAGGGCGACCGGCAGGGAGGCGGCGACCATCAAGACGTCGGCGGCGCGCCGGAACGCCAGGAACAAAAGGAAGGCGATGATGGCGAGGGTCGCCGGGATGATGGCGCCGAGGCGCTCGCGGGCGCGCTCGAGGAACTCGAACCGCCCGGCGTACTCGATGGCGAAGCCGGGCGGCAACGCCACCTGCTCGGCGATGGCGGCGCGCGCCTCCTCGACGTAGCCGCCGAGGTCGCGGCCGGCGATGCTGACGTGGACCCAGCCGGCGAGCCGGGCGTTCTCGGTGCGGATCATGCCGGGACCCTCCGCCAGGGTCACGGCGGCGACGTCGCCGAGGGCGATCTGGGCGCCGGCGGGGGTGACGATGGGCAGCGCCGACAACGCTTCCGGCGAGTTGCGGACGTGCCACGGGTAGCGCAGGTTGACCGGGAAGCGGGCGCGGCCCTCGATGGTCTCGGTGACGTCCATGCCGCCGACGGCGGTGCGCACGACTTCGTGAATGTCCGCAATGTTGAGGCCGTAGCACGCCGCGGCGGCGCGGTCGATATCGATGTCGATGAAGCGATCGCCGACGACGCGCTCGGCGAAGGCCGAGGCGGTACCCGGAATCCGCCCGACCACCCCCTCGATCTCGGCGCCGAGCGCGGCGATGCCGTCGAGATCGGGGCCGGTGACGCGGATGCCGAGATCGGAGCGGACGCCAGAGGCGAGCATGTCGATGCGGTTCTTGATCGGCATGATCCACACGTTGGTGACGCCGGGGAACCGCACCGCCCGGTCGAGTTCGGCGCGGATCGTCTCCATGGTCGCGCCCGGCCGCCATTCCGAGCGCGGCTTCAATTGCACCACGGTCTCGATCATTCCGAGCGGCGCCGGGTCGGTCGCCGTCTCGGCCCGCCCCGCCTTGGCGTGCGCCGTCTTGACCTCGGGCACCGTCATGATCTGGCGGTTCATCTGCTGCAGCACCTCGCCGACCTTGCCGATGGACACGGACGGGAACAGCGTCGGCATGTAGAGGAAATCGCCCTCGTCGAGATCCGGCATGAACTCGCTCCCCAAATGACGCGCCGGGTAGAGCGTGCTCAGCGCGACGACGACGGCGACGGCGACGATGAGCCGCGGCCAGGCGATGGTGGCGCCGATCGCCGGGCGGTAGAGCGCCATCAGCGCCCGGTTGAGCGGGTTCTTGCGGTCGGCGACGATCCGGCCGCGCACGAAGTAGCCCATCAGCACCGGCACCAGGGTGACCGAGAGGATCGCCGCCGCCGCCATCGCGTAGGTCTTGGTGAAGGCGAGCGGCTTGAACAGGCGGCCTTCCTGGGCTTCGAGGGCGAACACCGGAAGGAAGCTGACGGTGATGATGAGCAGCGAGAAGAACAGCGCCGGGCCGACCTCGCTCGCCGCCTCGGTGACCAGCCGCCAGCGCGCCTCGCCCTTGGGCGCGCCGTGCTCCAGCTTGCGGTGCAGGCTCTCGATCATGACGATGGCGGCGTCGACCATGGCGCCGATGGCGATGGCGATGCCGCCGAGCGACATGATGTTGGCGTTGATGCCCTGGGCGTGCATGACCGCGAACGCCACCAAGACGCCGAGCGGCAGGCTGACGAGGACGACCAGGGACGAGCGCAGGTGCAACAGGAACACGGCGATCACCAGGATCACCACGATCATCTCCTCGCTCAGCTTCTGCTGGAGGTGGGCGACGGCGCGGTCGATGATGCCGGAGCGGTCGTAGGTGGGAACGATCTCGACGCCCTCGGGCAGGCCCGCCTGCAACGCATCGAGGCGCTCCTTGACCCGGGCGATGACGGCGCGCGCGTTCTCGCCCCAGCGCATGACGATGACGCCGCCGACCGCCTCGCCCTCGCCGTTGAACTCGCCGACGCCGCGGCGCAGGGCGGGACCGTGGCGGACCTCGGCGACATCGCCGAGCCGCACCGGCGTGCCCCGCGCCGTGGCGCGCAGCGGCGCCGCCCGCAGGTCGTCGAGCGAGGCGATGTAGCCGCCGGCGCGCACCATGTATTCGGCCTCGGCCATCTCGATGACCGAGCCGCCGGTCTCGGCGTTGGCGCGGCGGATGGCCTCCTCCAGGTCCATCAGCGTCAGGCCGTAGCCGCGCAGCAGGTCGGGGTCGGCGACGACCTGATACTGGCGCACCATGCCGCCGATGGTGGCGACCTCGGCGACGCCGGGGGCGCCGAGCAGCTCCAGGCGGAGAAACCAGTCCTGGAGGGCGCGCAACTCGCCGGCGTCGCGCGCGCCGGTGCGGTCGACGAGCGCGTACTGGAAGATCCAGCCGACGCCGGTCGCGTCCGGCCCCATGGCGACGCTGGCGCCGGCGGGAAGATCCCCGGCGATGCGGGCGAGCTGTTCCTGGACCCGCGAGCGCGCCCAGTAGAGATCGGTGCCTTCCTCGAACAGGACGTAGACGAAGGAGTCGTTGAAGAACGAGTACCCGCGCACGGTGGTCGCGCGCGGCACCGACAGCATCGCCGTCGAGATCGGGAAGGTGATCTGATCCTCGACGATCTGCGGCGCCTGGCCGGGATAGGTCGACTTGACGATGACCTGCACGTCCGAGAGGTCGGGAATGGCGTCGATCGGCGTGCGCAGCAGCGACCACAGGCCCCACGCCGCGAGCGCGAGACCGAGCAGCAGCACGGTCCCGCGGTTGCGGGTCGACCACGCGATGACGGCGGCGATCATCGGCGATGCTCGCCGTTCCGCACCGCGTGGATTTCGTAGCGGCCCTCCGGGGTCTGAACGAAGCCGAAGGCGATCTCGTCGCCGACGCCGAGATCCTCGATCGCAACGTCCGCGGCGACGCGGAAGTCCATCACCATCGCCGGCCAGCCGAGCGCGGGCACCGGGGCGTGATCGAGCGTCACCACCCGCCGCTCGGCCTCGACGGCGACGACCTTGCCCTCGGCCCACACCAGCTCGGCGTCGCCTTCGGCGTCGGCGGGAGCGGGGGCGGGATCGTCGCCGGGAGCAGGCTGTCCATGATCCATGCCGTGATGCTCCATGCCGGAATGGGCGCCGTGGCCAGCGGCGATGCGGCCCAGGCCGTCTTGCAGGCTGCTTTCGGAATCGATCAGGAAGTGCGCCGAGGCGACGATGCGATCGCCTTCGCGCAGGCCGTCCTCGACGACGATGGCGTCGCCGACGCGCGGCCCGATGGCGACCGCCGTCGGCATGAAGCGCCCGTCGTCGACGACCCGAACGACGCGCGCGCCGTCGCCGAGCCGGATCACGGCGGAGGCCGGCACGGTCAGGACGTCTTCCATCGGATCGGCTTGCAGCGCCACCTTGACGAGGGCGTTCGGGTGCAGGGCGCCCTCCGGGTTGTCGACCTCGAGGCGCAGCTCGATGGTCCGGGTGTCCTCCTTCAGCGTCGGAAAGGCGGTGTCGACGACGCCGCTGCGCGACGCCGACGCGCCGCGGACGCCCTCGATGGTCGCCGCCATCCCGGCCCGCACGCGCGGCGTGTCGCGCTCCATGACCTCGGCCAGCACCCAGACGCGGCTCAGGTCGGACAGCGACACCACGGGGATTTCCGGGGTGATGAACATCCCTTCGGCGATGTCGATTTCCGCGACGACGCCGTCCTGCGGGGCGTAGACCTCGATGTTCTCGACGATGGCGTCGGCGGGGCCGGCGCCCGGCCTGAGCGCCGCGATCTGCCGCTCGCTGACGCCGAGGGAGCGCAGCTTGAGGCGGGTCGCGTTGATTCCGGCCGGATCGCCGCGCCCGAGTTCGCGCATGTACTCCATCGCCGCGATCGACAGATCGGGCGCGAAGTACGTGAACAGGAGATCGCCCTCGCGCACCGTCTCGCCCTCGCGGCGGACCTCGAGCCGGTCGACCCAGCCGTCGGCGCGGACGTGGACATGGCGGGTGCGGCGCTCGTCGTACGCGACCCGGCCGAAGGTGCGGAATTGGGGCGCGATGTCGCCGCGCTCGGCGGTCGCATACGAGACGCCGATCGCCGCCGCGGCGGCCGCGTCGACCCGGACCACGCCGGGCTCCTCGGGCTCCTCGCCCTCGTAGACGGGGATGAGGTCCATCCCCATTGGCGACTTGCCCGGCTCGTCGCGCCGGTAATTGGGATCCATCGGCGCGACCCAGTAGAGAATCTTGCGCCCGTCCTCCCCGTCGGTAGGCCGGGCGGCGGGCCGATCGGCGGGGGAAACCATGAGGCTCAACGGACTCTCGCCCTTCCAGACATAGCGTTCGAGCGCCCAGCCGGTCGCGCCGGCGGCAAGCACCGCCACAAAGAAAACCGCATAACGATGGCCACGCATGGGGCCTTCCTCCTCTTCCATTCGTTCGCATGACGAACGCGCCGTCCTCGGCGTCGCCGAAGACAGGGCGCGGCGGTTCAGGTCACGCGATCGCAGCGGGGAGGAGGATGGGAGCCGTCGCCGCCGGCCGACGCCGGAACGGGAAGGGGAAGGACGACCGGAGTCGGCTCGCCGCCGCCGAGAGCGTCGGCGGCGTCGGTCACGACGGCCGAACAGCAAGCCGTCATGCAGGCGTCGGCCGCCGCGCCGGCGCCATGCGCCGAATCGCCGGCCTCGCAACAGCCATCGCCGTGCCGATGCGCGGCATGATGGGACTCTTGAGAGGCAGGGGCGAGGACAGCCATCGCGTCCTCAGGCGCGATCCGAACATCGCCCGAGAGGCCGACGCCGACCGCGCCGTGGCCGGCGCCGCCCAGGGTCATGGCGAGCGCGTGCGCCGACGGCAGGAGCGCCATCGCAAGCATCATGCAGACGCCGAGCGCCGCAAAGAGGCCCGTCTCGCGCATGCGACGCAAGGCGGTCCATGGTCGCTGTTGTCGCCAAGCCTGCATCGACGCTTCCGCCTTGATGCCTCTTGCCCTGCCCTGCCGGAGACGCTTTCGCCGCGCCCGCTTGTGGAAGACTTCCGTGGGGGCGCGTCCGGTTTCTCCCGTCGTTCCCGGCGCAGCCTAGCACAGGCGGCGCGCTTGCGCCAGGGCGGGGAAAGCGCGCCGCCTTGCCGCCGCCCGCGGCGGGGCCGGTCACGCCAGCAGGGCGAAGTCCACCGTCCAGTAATGATGATAGATACCCGCGCGCCGTCGCCGGACCTGTTTCAGTCATAGCCGTTCCGTGCAATAATCGAAGATCGCCCTATTCTGGAGTAGAAGAAAATGAAGAAGTACGCATGCTCTTTTCTGGCCGCGTCATTATTGACGATCAGTGCGCCGGCTTTTGCTCAAAGTGGCGCGGTCAACATCGGCATTGGCAGTATTGGCGGTCCCTTGGATGACGCCGCTTTACGAACAGTCCGACAGGTTGTCGGGCATGCCGTCGCCAGCGGCACCGTCGATGTATTCCTTGTCTATAGCCCCAGAGCCGGCTTTCCTATTCCGATTGAAGGAGGTTTGTCTGCCTGTGCCGAAGCGGGATTCAATGTACCCGAGGAAACCTTCGATCTCTTTATCGAAAATTTACTGTCCATTCATCCCCAGGAGGGAACTTTCTACAATGTGGAACGCGCCGAAAGGTGCAGCGGCAGAGACGAGAGTTTTGGTTGCCCTGAAGACGCACAGGTCTGCCCGGACGGCTCATCCGTTGGCCGCCTGCCTCCTTCCTGCGGTTTTGCCCGTTGTCCGGGAGAGGCTGGGTTGACGTTCCAAGGGCGACAGCGAGATTGGCTCCGACAGCATTGATAGGCTTGCGATAGCCGAGCCACTTTCGGGGCCTTGCATTCTGGTTCCGGATCGCGGCGACGCCGGCATCGCGCTCGCCAGTCACATCGACGCTCTTCAGTCGACGAGCGGAAAAGGCGCCGTCAGCCGGGGGCGGGGCGGGGGCCAAAGATGGCGGTGCCAACCCTGACGATCGTCGCGCCGAACTCGACGGCGACGG
>CAZRWU010000054.1:0-17054 GCA_964603915.1 uncultured Rhodospirillaceae bacterium | reverse complement strand
GAACTGCCGCTGATAGCGCTCCAGCGCGGCCGCGTCGTCGCGGAACACGGTCAGGCAATGGAGGAGAAGATCGCCGAAATCGGCGGCGTTGAGCGTTCTCAGCCGGTCCTGATACTCGTCGTAGATCGCCAGCGCATGGCCGTCGGCGGCCTCCGCGCCTTCCGCCGGCGAGACGCGATCCGGCGTCAGGCCGCGATCCTTCCAGCGTTGAATCGCGGCGAGGATCACCCGCGGCGGAGTCCGCTTGGGGTCGATCCGGCGCGCTTCCAGAAGCTGCTTGATCAGCCGCAGCTGGTCGTCGGTATCGAGAATGGTGAAGTTGGATTTGAGTCCGACCGTCTCGGCATGGGCGCGCAGGATGCGGGCGCACAAGGCATGAAAGGTTCCGACCCACCAGCCCTCGACCGGACCGCCGAGCAGGGCGGCGACCCGCTCGCGCATCTCCCGCGCCGCCTTGTTGGTGAACGTCACGGCGAGGATCTGCCATGGCCGCGCCTTGCCGAGGGCGACGATGTGGGCGAGCCGGGTCGTCAGCACGCGCGTCTTGCCCGTCCCGGCGCCGGCCAGGACCAGCACCGGACCCTCTGTCGCCTCGACCGCCTGGCGCTGGGTCGCGTTCAGCGCCTTGAGGTAGTCCAGGCGTTCCGTCGTCGCGGCCGGCGCGGGGGGAGGAACCGGCGCGCCGAGATCGAAGGGATCGAAAGCCATGCCGGATATATAGCACTGCCGCCGCCGGCGCCGCCGCGCAAAAATGCGCAAATGTTCTTCTCGCGGCTCACGAGTGCTCGCCGCCGTCGAGGGCGTAGCCGGCGCCGCGCACGGTGCGGATCATGTCGTGGCCGCCGTGCTCGTTGAGCGCCTTGCGCAGGCGGCGGATGTGGACGTCGACGGTGCGAAGCTCGACGTGGATGTCACGGCCCCACACCTGGTCGAGAAGCTGCTCGCGGCTGAACACCCGGTCGGGCCGCTCGAGAAACAGTTGCAGCAGGCGATACTCGGTCGGCCCGAGGCGAATCGGCTTGCCGCCGCGAGTCACCCGGTAGGTCGCCATGTCCATGGTAAGACCGCCGTGGCTCAGCCGTTCCTCGGCCAGGGCCGGCCGCGAGCGGCGCAGAACGGCGCGCACCCGCGCGACCAGCTCGCTCGGCGAAAACGGTTTGACGACGTAATCGTCGGCGCCGCTTTCCAGCCCGCGAATGCGGTCGTTCTCCTCGCCGCGCGCCGTCAGGATGATGACCGGAAGCGTCCGCGTGTCGCGCCGCTTGCGCAGCCGCTGGCACACCGCGAGGCCGGAGGCGCCGGGCAGCATCCAGTCGAGAATCATCAGATCGGGCAGTTGTTCATCGATGGAGAGAATCGCCTCCTCGCCGTCGCGCGCCACGGTCGGATCGAAGCCTTCCCTCTCGAAGTTGTAGCGCAGCACCTCCGCCTGCGCGTCCTCGTCCTCGACAATGAGGATCCGTGGCTTGATCATCGTCATGGGCGGCTGCTGTCGGCGGCGGCCGGGGTGACGATGGTGTAGCTGGACTGGTCGTCCTTCGGACGCTGATCGGTCGGCACCGTGCCCTTGACAAGAAAGATCACATTCTCGGCGATGTTGGTCGCGTGATCGCCGATGCGCTCGATATTCTTGGCGATGAACATCAGGTGCGTGCAGGCGGTGATGTTGCGCGGATCCTCCATCATGTAGGTCAGCAACTCGCGAAAGATGCTGGTATAAAGGGCATCGATTTCCTTATCCCGGCGGCGCACGATCTCGGCCTTCTCGGCGTCTTTTTCGAGGTAGGCGTCGAGGACGTCCTTGATCATCGCCTGGGCGAGGTTGCCGAGCCGCGCCACCGTCGTCGCCGGCGGCATCGGCGGCATCTCGACCAGCGCGCTGGTCCGCTTGGCGACGTTCTTGGCGTAATCGCCGATCCGCTCGATGATCGCGGCGTTCTTCAGCGCGGTGATGACCTGGCGCAGATCGTCGCCCATCGGCTGGCGCAAGGCGATCAGCAGAACGGCGAGATGATCGACCTCGCTCTCGAGCGCGTCGATGCGGCTGTCGCCGCCCGCCACGACGGCCGCCTTGTCGCCGTCCCGCTGGACAAGCGCGCTGATCGCCTCCGCCAGTTGATGCTCGGCGAGGCCGCTCATCTCGGCGATCTTGTTCTGCAGGCGGTTCAGTTGCTCGTCGAACGACTTGACCGTGTGATCCGTGGCCATCGGGATGCTGCTCCTCCACTTGAACGTCGGCATGGGGGCTCGGACCCTTAGCCGAACCGGCCGGTGATGTAATCCTGGGTCCGCGTCTCGCGCGGATTGGTGAAGATCTGCTCCGTTTCGCCGGTCTCGACGAGGATGCCGAGGTGAAAGAAGCCGGTCCGCTGCGACACGCGGGCCGCCTGCTGCATCGAGTGGGTGACGATCACGATCGTGTAGTTGGTCCGGAGTTCGTCGATCAGTTCCTCGACCTTCGCCGTGGCGATCGGATCGAGGGCGGAGCACGGCTCGTCCATCAAGATGACCTCGGGCTGCACCGCAATGGCCCGGGCGATGCACAAGCGCTGCTGCTGCCCGCCCGAGAGGCTGGTGCCAGGCTCTTGGAGACGATCCTTGACTTCCTGAAACAGCCCGGCCTTCTCGAGGCTGCCGATGACGATCTCGTCCAGCTCCTGTCTGCCCCGCGCGATGCCGTGGATCCGCGGCCCATAGGCGACGTTCTCATAGATCGATTTGGGAAACGGATTGGGCTTTTGAAAGACCATGCCGACGCGGGCGCGCAGATGCACGACGTCCATGTCGCGGGAGTAGATGTCCTGCCCGTCGAGATAGATTTTGCCGGTGACCCGGCAGATGTCGATGGTGTCGTTCATGCGGTTGAGACAACGCAGGTAGGTCGATTTTCCGCATCCGGACGGCCCGATCAACGAGGTGACCTGATTTTTGTAGATCTCGAGGCTGACGTTGTTGAGGGCCTGCTTTTCGCCATAGAACACCGAGACGTTCTCGGTGACGAACGTCGCGACACGGTTCGGCGTGACCGGCAGGGGATTGGCCTCGATGGCGTCGGCGACGCCGGCCGGACGGGGGTCCGAGGCCTGAACTCGCGCGATCATTGCTTTGTCCCTTCTCCGTTGCTGCTTTGTTTCCGGCCATCCGCCGGCTTTACCATTTGTTTTCGAAGCGCCTGCGCAGGACGACGGCGAGAAGGTTCATGGCGATCAAGAACGACAGAAGCACCATGATCGCCGCCGAGGCGCGCTCGATGAACGCCCGCTCGGGCAGGTCGGACCACAGGAAAATCTGCACCGGCATGACCGTCGCCGGATCGAGCGGACCGCTCGGAATGTCGACAATGAACGCGACCATGCCGATCATCAGCAGCGGCGCCGTTTCGCCCAGGGCCTGGGCCATGCCGATAATGGTTCCGGTCAGCATGCCCGGCATCGCCAGCGGCACGACGTGATGGAACACGGTTTGCACCTTCGACGCGCCGACGCCAAGAGCGGCTTCCCGGATCGACGGCGGCACCGCTTTCAGGGCGGCGCGGCTGGCGATGATGATCGTCGGCAGCGTCATCAGCGAGAGGACCATGCCGCCGACGAGCGGCGCCGAGCGCGGCAGCCCGAAGAAGCCGAGAAACACGGCAAGCCCGAGCAGGCCGAAGACGATCGAGGGAACGGCCGCCAGGTTGTTGATGTTGACCTCGATCAGGTCGGTCCACCGGTTCTTGGGGGCGAATTCCTCGAGGTAGATGGCCGCGCCGATGCCGAGCGGGAACGACAGAACGAGGGTGATCAGCATCGTCCAGAACGAGCCGGCGAGGGTGCCGCGGATGCCGGTCAGCTCCGGCGAGCGCGAATCGCCGTTGGTGAAGAAACGCCAGTTGAACACGGTCTCGACGGCGCCGCGCTGTTCCAGCTCGCGGAACCAGGCGATCTGCCGATCCGATACCCGTCGCTCGCTCTCGGCGGCTTCCGCGCTGATGTGGCCCTTGCTGAGCTGATCGAAGTCGTCGGCGACGGGGACGAGCATTTCGACCTGCCGGCCGATCAATTCGGGATTGTCCATGACCTGCTGGCGAATGGCGAAGCTGGCGCCGGGGCTGACCAGGGCGAGCAACGCCCGCCGCTCGGCGCGGTCGGTGACCTCCGGAAACAGCTCGAACATGGCTTCGGCGATGACCGAGCGGTAGTTGGCGCGGCTCAGGGTGTCGGGATCGCGCGCGCCGGCGGGATCGATCGCCGCCGCGTCGAGTCGCACCGGCAGATGCATCATCGTTTGCTGGAACGCCGGCAGGCCGGTGCCGATGATGTTGACGAACAAGATCGCCAGGGCCGAGACGGCGAGCGCGATGGCGGCGACGCCGTAGGCGCGAAAACGGCGCTCCGCCGCATAGCGGCGCTTCAGGCTGGCGGCGACAGCGGTCGAGGCGCGAGTCGGATAGGTCACGTCGGCGGCGGGCAGAACATTCTCGATAACATGATTACTCATACTGTTCCCGATACTTTCTGACCACATGAAGAGCGATGACGTTGAGCGCCAGCGTCACGCAGAACAGCACGAGGCCGAGCGCGAATGCCGCCAGCGTCTTCGGGCTGTCGAATTCCTGATCGCCGATCAGCAGCGTGACGATCTGGACCGTCACCGTCGTTACCGCCTCGAGGGGATTGACGGTGAGGTTGGCGACGAGGCCGGCGGCCATGACGACGATCATCGTCTCGCCGATCGCGCGCGAGACGGCGAGCAGCAGCGCGCCGACGATGCCCGGCAGCGCGGCCGGCAGAATGACCCGCTTGATCGTTTCCGAATGGGTCGCGCCGAGACCGAGCGAACCTTCGCGCATGGACCGCGGCACCGCGCTGATGACGTCATCGGACAGCGAGGAGACGAACGGGATGATCATGATGCCCATGACCAGCCCCGCCGCCAGCGCGCTTTCGGAAGAGATGAAGAATCCAAGTTCCGCTCCGGTATTGCGCAGCCAGGGGGCGACCGTCAGCGCGGCGAAGAACCCGTAAACCACCGTCGGAATGCCGGCGAGGATCTCCAGCAACGGCTTGATCACGGAACGCACCCGGGGGTGAGCGTATTCCGACATATAGATCGCCGAAAGCAGGCCGACCGGAGCCGCGACGCACATCGCAATGAAGGAGATCAGCAGCGTGCCGACCAGCAACGGCAGAATGCCGAAGCGTCCCGCCGCGCCCACCTGATCCGCGCGGAGGGCCATCTGCGGGCTCCATTCGCGGCCAAAAAGGAACTCGAAGGGCGAGACCATGGTAAAAAACCGCCCCGCCTCGATGACCAGCGACAGGACGATGCCGAGGGTTGTCAGGATCGCGACGGTGGAGCTGGCGATCAGGAACAAGGTGATGACCTGCTCGACTCTGTTGCGGGCGCGCAGGCGGGGATGGATCAGCTTCCTGCCGTAGGTCAGCCCGGCGATGGCGGCGGCGAGCGCCGCGACGGCGAGAGCGATCCTGCTTATCTGACGCAGACTTTGGTAGTACTCGGCCGCCGCCCGCAGCTCCGGATCGACGGTGCGGCTGATGACGTCGCCGGCGGCGAGATTGCGGATGTCGCTGAGCAGGAGGCCGAGCCGCGCCGCGGAGAGTTCCCGGCTCGCCTCCGGCAGGCTGGAGACCAGAAGCCACTGCACGATGAGAGGCTCGAAGATCAGCCAAGCGGCGAGAATGAGCAGCGCCGGAATCCCGCACCACAATGCGACGTAATAGCCGTAATAGCCGGGCAGCGAATGCAGATTGCGGGCGTTGCCCGACACCGCGTGCAGCGCTCTCGACCGTCCCAGGTAGAAACCGATGACGGTGAGAAACAGGAGAACGCCCGTAAGGACTGTCAAAGACATGCCATGGTCCTAAGGCTCGACCGGGTCCCGATCTTGCAAGGCGCCGCGGCGGGACGGGGCGGCGGCGCACGGCGGGCTCGGGTGGCGCCGGAGGCGTCGAACGGCGCGGTCATGCCTCCGGCGGCGCCCGAAACGGGACGCGGTTACATCGAGACGTTGTTCTCGAGGTTCGTCGCCGCTTCGCGATATTGTTCGCGTTCCTCGTCGGGCATCGCAATCAAGCCCTTGTCGGCGAGATAGCCGTAGGGACCCCACGCCTCCTCGCTTGTCAATTCGTCGAGAAATTCCTTCATGCCGGGAATGATGCCGACATGAGCGCCCTTCACATAAAGATAAAGTGGCCGCGAAACCGCGTATTCGCCGGAAGCGATGACGTCGTAGCTCGGCGTCACGCCGTTGATCGTCGCGCCCTGAATGGTGTCCTGGTTCTGCTCGAGGAAGCTGAAACCGAAGATACCGAACGCCTGGGGATTGGCCTGCAGCTTGCGGACGATCAGCACATCGTTCTCGCCGGCGTCGATGTACCCGCCATCCTCGCGGATGCCGTGGCACACGGCTTTCCTCATGTCGCTGTCCTCGATCGCCTTGACCGCGTCGGACTCCTCGCATCCCACTTCCATGACGAGTTCGAGGAAGGCGTCGCGCGTTCCCGAAGTCGGCGGCGGCCCGAGCACTTCGATCCGGTAATTCGGCAGCGAATCGTCGATTTGATTCCAGGTCTGATAGGGATTGGGCTGGAAGCCGGCCGGGCATCCGCCTTGCCCCGATCCGCCATCGGCGGGCACGCACTTGGCCAGCGCCAGATAAATCTGATCGAGCGTCATCTCGACCGGATCGGCGCCCTTGGAATGGGCGATGACAATGCCGTCGTAGCCGATCTTGACTTCCGTGACGTTGGTGACCCCGGCTTTCTCGCAGTTTTCCAACTCGGATTTCTTGATCGCCCGGGAAGCGTTGGTGATGTCCGCCTTGTCGACGCCCACGCCCTCGCAGAACAGCTTGAATCCGCCTCCGGTCCCGGTGCCTTCGACCACCGGCGTCTTGAAGCTGGTGGTTTTGCCGAAATTCTCCGCGACTGTCGTCGTGAACGGATACACTGTCGATGAGCCGACGATTCGGATCTGGTCGCGCGCTTCCGCGATGCCGACCGACGCGACCGCCGCCACCGCGGCGAGCGCGATCACTCTGACTCTCATGATCCCTCTCCTCTGATCGAGTTGGCCTTGCGCCATGTGCACAGCTTTTCTCGCGCGCCACCGTGGGCGCGCAGCTTGCTCTTCGGGCACTTTAGGCGGGCTCGGCGCAACAATTATGACAGCCAGATTACAGTTTTGTGACAGGCGCGGCCGGGCCGTGCTCCCGGCCGGGAAGGTG
Source organism: uncultured Rhodospirillaceae bacterium (assembly GCA_964603915.1). Classification (GTDB taxonomy): domain Bacteria; phylum Pseudomonadota; class Alphaproteobacteria; order Rhodospirillales; family Defluviicoccaceae; genus REEP01. Next base: position 9,826 of record CAZRWU010000054.1, on the reverse strand, counting down.
GACGGTGAAGGTGCTGCCCTCGCCGAGCCGACTCACGATCGTGAGCTGGCCGCGATGCCGGCTGACGATGTGCTTGACGATCGCCAGTCCGAGGCCCGTGCCGCCCATCTTGCGGGAGCGGCCCGCATCGGCGCGGTAGAAGCGTTCGGTGATCCGCGGCAGGTGGACCTCGTCGATCCCCTCGCCGTGATCGGCGACGGCGACGGCTACGCCGGGAACGACCGTTCCCGGCAGGGATTCGATCGCGCGGGCAGTGACTTCGATGGCGGTTCGGGGCCGGCCGTATTTGACCGCATTGTCGAGGAGGTTATGGAACACCTGACTCAGCTGGTCATGGTCGCCGACGACCATCGGCAGATCGTCGGGGCAGTCGACGGCAATGGTCATATCCTTTTCGGCGGCGCGCACGGCCAGGGCGTCCGCCGTCCCCTTGAGAACATCGGCAAGCGCAACCCGGGTGCGCGGCGGAACGTGTTCGTTGATCTCGACGCGCGAGAGCGACAACAAGTCCTCGATCAACCGGGCCATCCGCGACGCCTCGCCGCGCATGATCTCCAGGAAACGGTCGCGCGCCTCGGCATCCGATCGCGCCGGCCCGCGCAGCGTTTCGATGAACCCGATCAACGCCGAGAGGGGTGAGCGCAATTCATGGCTGGCGTTGGCGACGAAGTCGGCGCGGCTTTGCTCGGCCCGCTTCGCCCGCGTCTCGTCGTGCAACACGATGATCGCCGAAGGCCCGTCAGGATCGCTGGCGTTGGCGATCCGGCTGATATGCATGGTGAAGGTCCGGGCGATCGGCACCGGCAAGACGATCTCCTCGGTCAGTTCGGCGGCGCCGGCGAAGACCGTCTCGACGCCGTCGAGAACGGCCGGATGGCGCAGCGAAAGGGCGAGATCGCGGCCCGGTCCGCTAACGCCGAACAGTTCGCGCGCCACGCCATTGGCGCTGACGATCACCCGTCCCCGGTTGAGCAGAATGACGGCGTCGGGCAGACGTTCGAGAATCTCCTGGGGAATCGTCGCTCGGGGTCGCGCCGCCGCGATTCCGCGGCCGGCGCGTTCCGGTTGCATGCGTCTGAGGAACCACACGGCTCCGATCGCGCCGCATGCGGCGAGCGTCGCGGCCGGCGCGGCCGGGATCGCGCCGCTCGCCGTCAGCCATGCCAGGGCAAGCACGGCCGGGGCGAGGGCGATCGCGAAAGCCTGCCGGTCGCTGATCCGAATGCGCGCCATGTTCGGCCACCGCAGTCCGCGCCGCTCGAGCCAATCGGGGTCCGACGGGGAGCCGGCGTGAAAGGACGAGTCACGGCGCGGAGAGAGCAATCGCAGCATCGGGTTCGCCCAGCCTCACCACGCCCACTCCCCTTGCCGACTCGCCCCGCCTCGGTCGCTGGGCGGCGCGATGCGATTCCGCAAGGCCGCGCCCCATCAACCAAAGCGTGCGAAAGGCTTCTGCAATGCTAACTAGGCGATCCAGGCGATCCCGTCAACCCCAGGGTTGTTTTCGATGCGAGGCGGCGCGGCCTTCCCTTCACGGTGAACCGCCGACGCCGCCGTTGCCGAGACCGCCCTCCTTGAGATCATGTTCGGTCGCCACGCAATTGCGCCCTCTCTTCTTGGCGAGATAAAGGGCCTGATCGGCGCGCGCGATGAAATGGCGCAGCGACTCGCCGACCCGCAGGGTGGCGACGCCGATCGACACGGTGATCTGGCCGATCTTTCCGCCTCTGTGGCGCTGGACAACGGCTTTCGCGGCAACCTGCCGGCACAGCTTTTGCGCGACCAAGGTGGCGCCGCTCAACGCCGTCTGCGGAAGAACGAGCGCGAATTCCTCCCCGCCGTAACGCGCCGCCGTATCCTGGCCCCTGATATTCTTGTTGAGCATCAAAGCCAGCAGCTTCAACACCTGATCGCCGACCTGGTGGCCGAAGGTGTCGTTAAATGTCTTGAAATGGTCGACATCGACGAACAGCAGGCTCAAGGGCTCGCCGGTCTCGAAGGAATCCATGCTGGCTTGGCGGAGAATCGCATCGAACAGCTTGCGGTTGGCAAGTCCCGTCAGCGCGTCGGTCATCGCTTCGCGCCGCGCGCTCTCCAGTTCCTGCGTCAACTCGCTGATTCGCGTGCCCGACTGGATCAGTTTGTTCTCGACGTTGCGGCTCTGGTCGATCATCGAGCGGGTCTCGATCAGGAGACGCCCGATCAGTTCCCTCACGTCGTCGCCGTACGGGCCGCGCGCGATCTGTCCGCTGGCGTTTTGCAGCGTCTGGCCATAGCGCGCCGCGCCTTTGCCGGCCTGCTCCAAGGTGGCGAGCAAGGCGGCCAGCTCGCTTTCCATTTTCTCGGCCATGATGTGCAGGGGAAGCACGTCGTAGGCGCTGGCGCAGTACTTGCGGTAGACTCGCGTGCTGCAATCTTCCGTGACTTCCTGGTTGTTGTCCAACAGGCCGTCGAGGGTCTTCTTGAGGTCCGGCACCGTGCCGGCGAAGTAATTGTACCAGACGGCGAAATTGTGCGGGTGGGGAACGATTTTCTGCTCTTCCATCATGGCGATCGCCAGATGGGCATATTCGCGGGCCACCTCCGCGGAATGACGATACTCCACTAACGCCCTCCCAGCCTTGCTGTGGTCGAACCCGGTCCGTCATGACGCGTGTCCTTGGCCGCCGCGAGCCACGCGCTGTTCATTGCCTTGCTCTTTATGAAATTACCCTTTGCTGGATTCGCTCTTTCCCCGGCCGGGGCGTTGCGCCGCGATCGCGATGGCGCGCCCGCTCCGGGTCGGCCGGGGCAGTGGACGATGAGCCTCGGCGACCTGCTTCAGCCGCCGCGCCGCAGTCTCGGCGAGCGGCGCCGAGCGGCGCTGCGCCATGTCGACATGCACGCACAGCACCTCGTTGCTGGCGATGAGGTCGGTTTCGTCGCCGCGGAACATTTCATGGTACACAATGAACTTCTTGCCCGCGTAGGCGATGACGCGACTGGCGATCCGCAGCGGATCGCCGGCGTTGACCTCGCGGTCATACGTGATGTGCGCCTCGGCGACGAACACCGAGCAGCCGGTCCTGGCGCGGTAATCTTCTCCGAGATCGAGGTAATCGAGCACGGCGTCGGTCGCGTGATCGAAGACCAGAACGTAATAGGCGACATTCATGTGGCCGTTGTAATCGATCCACTCCGGGCGAACGGTTTCGCTGTGGAGGCGGAGAGGGGCGGCGTCGGCGTCGGTCAAGACAGGCTACTCCCAGGCCGAAATGGAACGCGGGCGGATCGCCGCCTGTGCGCAAAGGAGCGCAGACTTCCGGCCGGCCGTCGCTCAGGGTTCGCGTTGCCCATGCGCGAGGCGCCGCCCGTCAGGATTCGGCGGCCGCGATAGCGAGCGGCGCCGCCGATGGCGTCTGCAGGGGATAGTCGGCCAGCGATTCGTAGTGCGCCCCCTCGCCACCGAGAAAGCTCCGGAACAGCGTGAAATGATCGACCGGGAATGCTTCCGTGGTGAAAGGATTGTTGCTCTCGATGAAGGCGCCGATCCGCGGACTGCCGCCGGTCTTGAACCGGGCGAGGGTGACATGCGGCTTGAACTTGCGCCGCTCGGGCTCCCTGCCGGCGCGCACGATGGCCGATTCCACCTTGTCCGCCAGACGCACAAGGTGCGGCTCCCTGCCGATGCCGACCCACAAGGCGTGAACCTTGCGACCGGATTCAAAGCACCCGATGCCGCTCAGGGTCAACGTGAAGGCCGGCGTCAAGATCCGGCTGAGCCCCTCGTGAATGTCCTCGGCCTCGCCGCCGCCAACCGGACCGATGAAACGCAGCGTGATGTGCATGTTTTCCGGGGCCACCCACTTCGCGCCGGGAATGCCGGAGCACAGGCCGGCGAGACTCGCGCGAATTGCGGGAGGCAGGGGAATGCCGACAAACAGGCGGAACATGGTCAGCCTCCATGGTCAAGGGCGCCGGCGGCGGCGTTGTGTCGTCCGGAGAAGCGCATCGGCTGCACGGTGGCGGCGCGTCGCGAGAGGGGCGGGCCGCTCGCTTCCCCGGCTGTTCCGTCGCGGTCGGGTCCCGGCCGTTCAACGGGCGGTGCGCCTGGAAGATCAACCGGTCCTCCACGTTGAGAGGGATACCGACGCGCCTGCAAGATATGCCAGCCCGGCTTGCCCGGGATCAAGACGAAAGCGCTCACCGGTTGGCCCTTTTACCCAAACAGGACAAGAACGCCGGTGTAGCCGTAAAGGCGGCCGTTGCAAATTTCGCCGCCGCCGTAGAAACCCACTAGCGGAACGGGACCCAGCCGGTCGCGGATGATCGCCATCTCCGCGTCCGCCGCGCCGAACATGTCGGGCCCGCGCGCGACGCATGAGAAATAAAGACCGCCCCGGGCGGGCTTGTCCATTCTGTTCCTGACCTTGTCGAGCATGGTTGCGAGGTCGTCGCGGGCGCTCGTCGGATCGCGCTTGACGAAGATGATTCGCCCCCCCGGCTCGACCCGCTCGCCGATCCCGAGCCAGCCGTGGACCGGATCGATGCCGATCAAACTGCGCACCATGTAATCGCCCGTGTCGCAGCCGGGGAGCGGCAGCGCCGCGTGAATGTATCCGGCGACGCGGCTGAGGTCTTTCGCCAGCAATTCGCCGATGTCTTCCTTGAACACATCCAGCGCCCGCCGCCCGTCGAGGCCGATCAGGACATTGTCGACGGAGGCCGAAATCAGGTGGCTCGGCCCGATGGGAATGCAGCCCTGGGTCAAGCCCGTTTGCACCGCGACGTCGGGAGCGAACAGAATGCCGGACAGACCGCCGCCGGTCAGCCGACCGGCGATCTGATGATGGGCATTGCGCGACGACGTCAGCCCGCCGACCAGAAAGCCGGAGGTGTGCAACGCCAACTCCTTGATCAGCTGAGGCGTCTTCGGGTTGTCGGGATCGCCGTGAACGATTCCGAACCGCGGCGCCACCCTCCTGATCCAGTCGCGGTGTTCGCTCGAGATCTGCTGCATATCCTGGCTGATCGCCGGGAACACGCAGAACGAGTCGTCGGGAAACGCGGCCGTCATCACCGCCAGCGCCGGCTGATCGAAATAACCCCGCTCGGCTGCGCAAATGCCGATGCCGACGCTGCCGACCCAGCACTCGATCCCCGTTCTGTCGCGCAAGTAGTGGACGATATTGTTCACATCGTCGGCAAAATGATCCGAAATATAGACGAATCCGAGATTGCAGCCCTCGACGGCGGCGGCGAGAGAATCCGTACAGGCTTGCGCGGCGTGCGCCCAGTCTTCCGCCGTTGCGTGGGCAACCGTGAATGGCCTCACCTGCACCGCCGTGTCTCCCCGTCCGATCTAACGTTCGCTGATACCAAGCTGTTCGGCTTGTCGTGCTTGTCGAAGTAAATCCTTCACCGAGGGCAGAATGTTCGCGACGATGCGGGCAACCCCTTGCGCATTGGGATGTATGCCATCGCTTTGGTTGAGCTGCGGTGTACCAGCCACGCCTTCAAGAAAAAAGGGATAAAACAGCACGTCGTGCTCCTCGGCGAGTCGCGGATAGATCGCATTGAAGGCTTCCGCGTACTCCTTGCCGAGGTTTGGCGGGGCCAGCATCCCCGTCAGCAGCACGGGAATGCGGCGCTGTTCGAATTCGGCGAGGATGGCGGAGAGGTTTGCGAAGATCGGCTCCGGGTCGAGGCCGCGCAGCGCGTCGTTGGCGCCCAACTCGACGATCGCGGCGTCGGGCTCGCCGCCGGGAAAGCCGTCGAGCGTCCACGTTAGCCGCGCCAGCCCGCCCGATGTGGTGTCGCCGGAGACGCCGGCGTTGACGACGGCGACGTCGTGACCCGCGGCGCGCAGAGCCTGCTCGAGCTGCGCCGGAAACGACTGTTCGCGGGGAAGTCCGTAGCCGGCGGTGAGGCTGTCGCCGAGGACGAGAAGTTGGCGTGTCGGCTCGGAAGCGCCCGCCGGGCCGATGGCGAGCGCAAGCAACACGCCGAGGAGCGCGCCCGTCCGCGCCGCGCCGCCGGCTGCCGTCCGCAGCGCCGCTCCAAGAGCCGCGTTGACAATTAGAATGGTCTTTCCATATCGGGAAAGAACTTGGCGGCGGTGAAATTGCGCTCGTGACATCGAAACAGACGATCCATTCCCTCTACGGCGGCGGTCAGGCATCGCCTGCCGTGGTTCTCAATGACGTTCACCTCAAGCTGGCAAGCGCGGCCGGCGAGGTCAATATTCTCCGTGGGCTGGACCTCGAGGTGGCGGCCGGCGAAGCGGTGGGGCTGGTCGGTCCCTCCGGTTCCGGAAAAACCTCGCTGTTGATGTTGATCGCCGGCCTGGAGCGAGCGACGCGCGGGTCGCTGAAGGTGGCCGGCGCCGACATCACTCGCCTTGGCGAGGACGAGCTGGCGCGCTTTCGCGGCCGTCATATCGGCATCGTGTTTCAAAACTTCCACCTCGTGCCGACGATGACGGCGCTTGAGAATGTCGCCCTGCCGCTGGAATTCGCCGGCTTCGGCGACGCCGCGTCGCGCGCGCGCGCGCATCTCGATGCGGTCGGCCTCGGCCATCGGCTTTCGCACTACCCGGGACAGCTGTCGGGCGGCGAGCAGCAGCGAGTCGCCCTGGCCCGCGCCTTCGCCGTCGAGCCGTCGCTCCTCCTCGCCGATGAGCCGACCGGCAATCTGGATGGCGCTACCGGCCGGCTGGTCATGGACGTTCTGTTTGCGTTGCGCCGCCGTCTCGGCACCACCCTCATCCTTGTCACGCACGAAGATGCCCTGGCGGCGCGCTGCGACCGCATCGTGCGCATGCAGGACGGCCTGATCTCGGACGAAGACGACGCCGGGGCGAGAGCCGACGCGGTCGTGCGAGGCGTCAGTTGAGATTTCTGCCGCTGGCCTGGCGCCTCGCCTGGAGGGATTTTCGCGGCGGCAGCAAGCAGTTCCGCATTTTTCTCGCCTGTCTCGCCATCGGCGTCGCGGCGATCGCCGCGGTCGGCTCCGTCAGCGAGGCGGTGGTTGCGGGATTGCGGGCCGACGCCCGGACCCTGCTCGGCGGCGATATCGACCTGCGGCTCGTTCACCAGCCGAACACGGCGGAACAGGATGCCTACCTGGAGCGGCGCTCGGGCTCCCTCTCGCGCGTCGTCGAAATGCGGGCGATGGCCCGTCCGGCGGACGGCGGCTCGCCGCCGGCGGCGCGGCCGGCTCTCATCGAACTCAAGGCGGTGGACGACGCCTATCCGCTGGTCGGGTCGGTCGCGCTGTCGCCTGACCTGCCGCTCCGCGAAGCGCTCGGCCAACGCGATGGACGCTGGGGCGCGGTCGCGGACGCCGGCCTTCTGGGCAGGCTCGGGCTGGAGCCGGGCGGGCGCGTCCGCGTCGGCGATGCGACGTTCGATGTTCGGGGCGTGATCGAGAGCGAGCCGGACCGGGTCGCCAGCGTGTTCGATTTCGGGCCCCGCCTGATGATCGCGGCGGACGCCTTGGCCGGCACCGGCCTGGTTCAGCCCGGCAGCCTCATTCGCTATCATACCCGCGTGACGCTTCCGCCGGGGACGGCGGTGGAAAGCTGGGTGGACGCCGTTCAGGCCGAATTTCCGTACGCCGGCTGGCGCATCCGCGACGTCTCGGCGGCGGCCCCCGGGGTCGAGCGGTTCGTCGAGAGGATGTCGCTGTTCCTGACCTTCGTCGGCTTGAGCGCGCTGCTCGTCGGCGGCATCGGGATCGGCAACGCCGTGCGCGCCTACCTCACCGGCAAGACCGCCACCATCGCGACATTCAAGTGCCTGGGCGCGCCGGGGCAGCTGGTGTTCGCGATCTATTTCCTTCAGATCCTCGCGCTCGCGCTTGTCGGCATCGTCATCGGCCTCGTTCTCGGCGCGGCGCTGCCGGCGCTTGGCCTGTGGCTGCTGGAAGGGCGGCTGCCGATCGAGGCCGAGGTCGGCGTTTATCCGGGTCCGCTTGCCCGCGCCAGCCTGTTCGGGCTGTTGACGGCCGTCGTCTTTGCGATGTGGCCGCTCGCGCAGGCGCGCGAGGTGCCGCCGGCCAATCTGTTTCGCGCCGCCATCATGCCGTTCGCGACATGGCCGCGGCTGGCGTACATAGCGGCCGTGGCGGTGTTGGCCACGGCCCTGGCCGTCTTGACGATCGTTACCGCGAACGAGCGGCAATTCGCGATGATCTTCGTCGCCGGGGCGATCGCCACGCTGCTTTTGCTGCGCGGCGGCGCCGCGGCGGTCATGGCGCTGGCGCGCCGCCTGCCGCGCTTGCCCGGCTCTTCCCTGCCGATGGCCTTGACGAACCTGCATCGGCCGGGGGCGCCGACGCCGACGGTGATGGTCTCGCTCGGCGTCGGGATGGCGGTGCTCGTCGCGGTGACGTTGATCGAGGGGGCGCTGCGCGCGCAGATTCAAGAGCGCGTTCCGGAATCGGCGCCGGCGCTGTTCTTCATCGATATTCAGGACGGCCAGAGCGAGGCGTTCGATGCCGCCGTCGCCGCCGTCGAAGGCGTCTCCGCGGTGCGCCGGGTTCCGGCGGTCAGGGGACGGATCGTGGCGATCGACGGAGTGCCGGTGGAACAGGCCGACGTTGCCCCCGAAGCGCAATGGGCGGTGCAGGGCGACCGCGCGCTGACCGCGGCTGCCGAGCCGCCCGACCATGCCGAGATCGCGGCCGGCGCATGGTGGCCCGAGGCGTACGATGGGCCGCCCCTGATGTCGCTTGACGCCGGTCTGGCCCAGGGGTTCGAGGTCGATGTCGGCGATCCGCTGACGCTCAACGTTCTCGGCCGCGAGCTGGAGGTGACCATCGCCTCCTTGCGCCGAATCGACTGGCAGGCGATCCCGTTCGATTTCGCGATCATCCTGTCGCCGGGGGCGCTGGCGGGCGCGCCGGTCACGCATGTCGCCGCCGTTTTCGCGGATGCCGGCCGCGAGGACGCGGTCGAAAGCGCGGTCGCGGAGCGTTTCGTCAATATTACGGCGGTCCGGGTCCGCGACGCGCTCGACGCCGTCAACGCCATCATCACGGCGATCGGCGACGGCGTCCGCGCCGCCGGCTCGATCACCGTTCTGGCCGGGCTTTTCGTTCTCGGCGGCGCAATGGCGGCCGACCGGGGCCGGCGCACGTATGAAACCGTTTTGTTCAAGGTCCTGGGCGCGACGCGATCGCGTCTCGCCCGCTTGTACATTATCGAGTACAGCCTCATCGGTCTTGTCACCGGCGTCATCGCGGCGGCGATCGGCACGGCGAGCGCATGGGCGATCACCGTGTTCGTCATGCGCACGCAATGGGTCTTCCTGCCGGGAACCGCCGCTTCGATCGTTGTTCTGTGCGTCCTTGTGACGGCCGCCATCGGATTTGCCGGCACCTTCAGGATTCTCGCTCACAAGGCGGCGCCGCATCTGCGCAACGAGTAGGCGTCCGGCAGCGCCCGGGAACGCAAGGCGGCTGAAGTAGCAGCAGCTACAGATCAAGCCTTGTCTTCTAAAGAGCAAACTTTTTATGTCATTTTGACGAACATACCGGTAGTGCTTGAACGGAACTGCGGGTGTGCCATATTACTGACGTTGTTCATTTTCGGCCGGGAGGTTGACTGAAATGGCGTTAGGACGGGAAGGGCGCTTCCAACTGCGCACCGAGACCATGAATCGTGCAGGGGTGGAAGCCGCCGGGATTGATGTCGGCCTGCGGGAATACATGCTGCGCGTCTACAATTACATGGCGCTCGGCGTCGCGTTTACCGGCATCGTGTCCATGCTCGTGGCGGCGAACCCCCCGATCATGCAGGCGATCGTGGGCGGACCGTTCGTATGGGTGCTGTTTGCCGGCATTC
>CAZRWU010000053.1:2855-17098 GCA_964603915.1 uncultured Rhodospirillaceae bacterium | reverse complement strand
CATCTTCAATATGCGCCCGACCGAAAGCCAAGCCCGATGAATAAAGGCGGCTAGCCTGTCCGCCAGATCGGAAACATCGATACGGAAGTTTTCACGGGGGCTTTGGATTTTCCGCTCCGCCAAGCGCCGAAGAATCTCTCGATCCTGCTGATTCTCCACGTGGTGGGCGTTGGCGAGGACAAATGCCCATTTGCCCCAACCGTTCAGCCGACGATGACGCCAGGGCTCATCCGGACGGGACCGGTAGTGTCCCGTGGTGAAGTAGATGAGAGCCTGCTCCAGGTCGTAGTATCCGCCGATGGCGAGAACGAAATCGGCATGAGAATCGACGCCGGGCTCAAAAAGCGCCAGAACGGAGGGACCAAGCGCAAAAGAAAGCGCAACGATCCCAAGCGGCCGTTCCGGATGGCGCTCAGCCATGTAAAGAATGGAGTCGGCAAGGACCCGAGAATCGGCGGCGCTGACTTGGAATTGCCGCATACCTTCGACTTCAGGCACGAAAACCTCAAAGCGGGCGCGTGCAAGAACGCCGGCAAAAGCGACGAGTCGCGGATCATTTCTGCCGCCGGGAGCAACGCCGGGAATGAGGATCATGCTCGCTTTCGGTGGGGCGCGAACGGCATAAACGTCGCCTTCGCGCTGGCGATCCTCGATCGCGAATGTGACCGCTCGTCGCTCCGGCTGCTCACGGCGTGGGTCCGGCGCGGGAACCTCGGCGACTTCCTTCAGCACTCCCACCGCCTCGATCGTCCGCTGGGGCGAGCATCCAGCAAGCAGCGAGGCCAGAACAACAATCAGCGCCGCAACGACGCGAAGATGGGCCATGCCCGTCGTCTTCACAGCAGCCAAGCGTTGAGATGCTGGCGTATCGCCTTCTCCATTTCCCGGTCGAACTCCGCCATCAGAGTTTCGATCATGGTGAACCGAATGCGGTCGATCTCGTCAAGCCGCGTCGACTCCGCAACCGTCCGCGTCCGCTCGGCTCGCGTCTCGACGGCGGCCAGCCTGTTGCCATAGTCGTCGAAAATCTCGATCGTCGCCGCAGCGGCGGCATCGTAGCGTTCCGCCTGTTCCCTTTTGAAAGTCCCGCGCACGCCCGATGTCGTTGCGAGATCGCTCTTGACGACGGCGGCGTCGGCGATGGTGAACCGCGCCGTTCCCGTGCGGCCTCCAGCACGAAGCCGGTCCGCGGGCCAGCGCTTCAAGGCGGTTTCCGGTGAGACCGGGAAGCGTTGCTCGACGCGCGGCGGCTGATCCGACGGCCGGAAGATCGATACCACCTCCACCGAGGCGACATTCAGAACGAGCGGTCGGTCGCTGGCGAATGCAATCTGCGGAGGAGGCCACGGCTCGCGCTCGCTCGCGCAGCCAGAAGCTGCGAAGAACGCGATGATCGTTATCGCGACGAAAGATCGGATCATGATAAGGCCCGCGGCTGAATTGCTTGCCACCGCAGTGTGCCGATGGCGCGTCAAGCCATCAAGCGGGCGCGCGAGGTCAGCCGAAAAGACGGTCCCGCGCCTGCTCGTCTAGAATATACTCCGTCTTGCAGAATTCGCAGGTGACACGAATGATGCCGTTCTCCGCCATATCCTCGATTTCCATGCGTGGAAACGCCCTCAACGTCCGCTCGACCCGAGTGCGCGAACAGCGGCAATGGTGGTGCAGAGGTCTTTGCCGATAAACGCGTACGCCCTCTTCGTGAAACAGGCGGTAGAGCAGCGCCTCGGGCGTCAACGCCGGCTCCAGCATCTCGCCGACCGAGGCGCTGCTCATCAAAATAACCGCCCGGCGCCAGTCATCCTCGGCTTCCGGGTCAACCATTCCCGGCATCGGCAAACGCTGGATCATCAATGCCGCGGCGCGCCTCTCGCAATGGGGCGTGGCCATATCGGAAGCACAAAGAGTAATTGCCGTGTCGAGCTGTTCCGACTGGCGAAAATAAGTGTGGGCGCAGTCGGTCAATGTCGATCCTTCCAGCGAGGTAATTCCCTGATACCGTTCTGTATCGGGACCCTGATCAACCGTGAAGGCCATATGGCCGGCGCCGAGGAGCTTCGGAACCGGCGCTTCGGAACCGGAGACGAATTCTTCCAGACGCTGACCATCGAAGCGGGCGTAAGCGCGCATCGCGCCGTCGCTGGTGAGGTCGGCGACCATCAGCCCCACGGGTCCATCGCCGTGAATCTGCAAGGTGAAAACCCCATCGTATTTCAGGCCGCTGGCGAGGACGGCGGTCAATGCCAACGCTTCCGCCAACAAACTTGCCACCGCCGCAGGATAATTATGCCGCGCCATCGCCGCATCGACAGACGGCCCCAGACGAACAAGACGTCCGCGCACGCCGATCGTCTCGATTTGAAAAGGCTGGACGAAATCCCTGAGGGACGACTTTGGTGATATAGGCATCACCTGAAAGATTGTCGCGGCAACGCCGCCGTCAACCCGTAGACGTTGTCAACCTGTCAGCAAGCACGGGTTTTACGCGCCCGCGGCGTGCATGGCGGGCGGTTCTTCGACCCTTCCGTCGTCTCGCATACACGCCAAACACCATGCGAGAATCCCTTTTTGCGCATGAAGACGGTTCTCCGCCTCATCCCAGACCACCGACTGCGGCCCGTCGATGACGCCGGCGGTGACCTCCTCGCCGCGGTGAGCGGGCAGGCAATGCATGAACAGGGCGTCTGGTTTCGCGCGGGCCATCAGCGCCTCGTCGACCCGGAACGGCGCCAGCAGATTATGGCGCTTCTTCTCGTTCCTGCAGCCCATCGATACCCAGGTATCGGTCACGACGAGGTCGGCGTCGGCGACGGCGTCCTCTGGCCTCGTCGTAAACGACACCTCGCCGCCTTCGTTGCAGGCCCATTCCAAAAGGCCCTTGTCGGGAAGCAACGATTCCGGGCAGGCCAAGCGCAACCGAAAGCCAAAACGCACGGCGGCATGAATCCAGGAGCGGGCAACATTGTTCGCGTCACCGCTCCAGGCGACCGTGCGGCCGGCGATCGTGCCGCGATGTTCCTCATAGGTCATCACGTCGGCCATCAACTGACAGGGATGCGACTCGTCGGTCAGGCCGTTGATGACCGGAATGCTGGCGTGTTCGGCAAGCTCGAGGAGATTGGCCGGCCGACTGGTGCGCATCATGATGACGTCGACATAGCGTGACAGCACGCGTGCCGTATCCGCCATGGTTTCTCCTCGATTGAGCTGCGAGTCGGCCTCGGTCAGAATGACCACATCGCCACCCAGTTGCCGCATCGCGACTTCGAAGGAGACCCTGGTTCGCGTTGACGGCTTTTCGAAGATCATCGCCAGAGTCCGCCCCTCCAGCGGCTTGCCCTCGCGTGTGGCGAGGCCAGCGCGCTTGAATGCCGAGGCGGTCTGGAGCATGCCTTGCAGCGTCGCCCGATCGAACTGATCGAGATCAAGAAAATGACGGGGCGCCTTCATTCCTCAAGCCGCTTTGTCGGCGAGACGGGCACAAGCGCAATCCAACATCGTGATCGCCTCCACTGCGTGGCGTTCCTCGATGATCAGCGGCGGCAACAATCGGACGACGTTATCGGCGGCGGGAACGGCAAGCAGGCCTTCCTCCAGAAGGTGTTCGACCAGAACCATATTGTCGATCGCGCACTTGAGGCCAAGCATCAGGCCAGCGCCACGCACCTCGCTGATGATCGCAGGATAGCGGCTAGCCAGCGTATTCAGACGGCTGCGGAGCGACTCTCCGATGGCGCACACATGGTCAAGAAACCCTTCGCCCAGCACGACGTCGAGAACCGCGTTGGCCACCGCCATGGCAAGAGGATTGCCGCCGAAGGTGCTGCCGTGGCTGCCTGCGCTGAGCGCCTGCGCGGCGCTTCCGGAGGCAAGACAGGCGCCAACGGGAAAGCCGCCGCCGAGACCCTTGGCGATGGCCATGACGTCGGGAGCAATGCCAGCCCACTCGTGAGCGAACAAACGTCCCGTCCGGCCCATGCCGCACTGGACTTCGTCGAGAAATAAAAGCAGCCCGAATTCATCGGCGACGTCGCGAAGGCCGCGCAGGAATGCGAGATCCGCCGGCCGTATCCCGCCTTCTCCCTGGATCGGTTCGACAACAATAGCGGCGGTTTCATCGCCAATCGCCGCTCGGACCTCGTTGAGGTTGCCAAAGGTGACGCGATCGAACCCCTCGACCACCGGATCGAAACCGTTCAGGTATTTCGGCGAGCCTCCCGCGGCAATCGTCGCGAGGGTGCGGCCATGAAAGGCGCCCGAGCAGGTAATGACGCGGTAGCGATGCGGCTCGCCGCGTTCGTCGAAATACTTGCGGACCAGCTTGAGGCCGCATTCCATCGCTTCGCCGCCGGAATTGCAAAAGAACGCCGCATCGGCGAACGAAGCGTCGACCAAGCGACGGGCGAGCCGTTCCTGTTCCGGAATGTGATAGAGGTTCGAGCAGTGCCACAGCCTTGTCGCTTGGTTGGTGAGAGCTTCGACCAAGTTGGGATGGCAATGGCCCAGGGCGACGACCGCAATCCCGCCACCGAAGTCCAGATAGCGCCGCCCGTCGGTCGCATAGAGGTAAGGTCCTTCGCCTTTCTCGAAAGCGACGTCAAAGCGCCGGTAAGTCTGCATGACGGTGGACGACACGGTTTGCGCTCCTTGAAAACAAAAGGAGTCGGTGCTCGGCACCGACCCTGATTTCGAAAACTTCAACATTATTGGCGTTCGCCGCAGGTTGTCAACGCCATCGCCAAAGCGCGGTTTCAGCTTCGTGGACTGGTCGACAGCGTCGGCTTGGCCAGCACCACCGCCAGCGTGACCGCGCCGAGTGCGGCAAACGTCAGCACCGCGTTCACCGCATGGGAATACTCCCACTGCGCGCGCAGCTCGCGCCAATTCGGGGGAACAAGGGTCCAATTGTCGGTCGCTTGGTTCGCGGGGTAGGTCCAGGTGAAGAAAATCACAAGACTGCCCGCAATAAAGATGAACGCGCTGACGACAAGCCAGAAGGGCCAGCGCTGATCCCGGAGCGCAATCGCCAGAGAAAGGTTCGCCGCCAGGGCCGCCGTCTGCACTAGGCCGAACAACGCCCAACCGCGGTAGATCGCCTGGACGGTGAAGTAGGCCTCCTGCGGCAATCCGATCTTGTTGGGTAGTACGAAGAAATGCGCTCCGGTGGGAACGAGCACCAGCGCCGTCAACATGATTGCAAGAAACTGCAGGGTCTTTAAGCGCATGATGGGCCATCTCCGCAGGTCATCATCGCGGTTCGCCGGTTCGCTTCCTTGCCGCCAACGACCGCTGCTCAAGATCCGGCGGCGAGCCGTATTTGATCTCGTCCGACGCGGGCGTCCTCAGGCAGACGCTTATAGCCGTCTACCAGCCTTCGGTCAGGATGCGCTCGACATACACCGGCACAACGCCGGTCGCCGGTCCATAAATCGTTTCATGAAAAAGCGTCGCTCCCGCGGAAGGCTCCATGTTCAACTCGACCGTATGCGCTTCGGTAAATCGGCGCACATGGCTGACGAAACCGGCAGCCGGATAGACATTGCCCGATGTGCCGATCGAAATGAACAAGGAGCAGGCCTCCAGAGCGGCATAGATACGGTCCATCCCCAGCGGCATTTCCCCGAACCAGACGACGTGCGGCCTGAGCCATCCCTGATCCATGCACCCCGGACAGAAATCCTCGACGCCAAGATCCTCATACCATGAGAAGACGCCGCCACATCCTTCGCAGCGTACTTTTTGCAGTTCTCCATGCATATGCAGGAGATGACGGCTGCCGGCGCGTTCGTGCAGGTTGTCGATGTTCTGGGTGACAAGAAGCACCGGCCCCGGCCATTCGCGCTCCAACCGGGCGAGCGCGAGATGACCGGCATTGGGGGCAATGGCGGGATCGTTGAGGAGGACCCGCCGGGCATTATAAAAGCTATGAACGAGGTCCGGATCGCGTTCGAAGCCCTCCGGCGTCGCCACGTCTTCCAGTCGGACCTTGGTCCATATGCCGTCAACGTCGCGGAACGTATCAAGACCGGATTCCTTGGAGATGCCTGCTCCGGTGAGAACAACGATGGCGTTGCGCGCGCGCTCATCTGCGGTGGGCATGACGATCCCTCTCTCTTGCTCCTGTCTCACGCCTTATTAAGAGGCCGATCAAACCCCGGCCACCGTCATTCCGTCGACGCGGAGGGTCGGCGCATCCGTGCCATAACGAAACTCGAGGTCGTTTGCGGCGGTGACATGCGCAAACATGTCGATGAGGTTGCCCGCGACCGTGACTTCGCTGACCGGGTAGCTGATCGCACCGTTCTCGATCCAGAACCCGCTGGCGCCGCGGCTGTAGTCGCCGGTGACGCCGTTGATCCCGAAGCCGATCAGTTCGGTGACATAGAAGCCGCTCCTCACATCGGCGGTCAATGCTTCCGGTGTCGCATCTCCCGCCGCTATATAAAGGTTGGAAGTGCCGGGAGAGGGTGGCGCGGACGTGCCTCTCGTCGCGTGGCCGGTGGTGCTGAGGCCAAGCTGGCGCGCCGACCGCAGATCGAGAACCCAGGTGGTGAGGACACCGCGGTCAATGATGGCGATGCGTCGTGTCGCCACGCCTTCGCCGTCGAAGGCCCGTGAGCGCAGGCCGCGGCGGCGCAGCGGATCATCGACGATCGTGATCGTCTCCGGGAACACCGTTTGTCCGAGTTTTTCCTTCAGGAATGTTGTTCCCCGCGCCACGGCTGCGCCGTTGACCGCCGACCCGAGATGAGAAACCAGGCTTCGCGCCGCACGTGGATCGTAGATCACCGGCACCTGAGCGGACCCGGCTTTTCGCGGATGAAGCCGGCGCACGGCCCGCTCTGCCGCCGTTCGCCCCACCTCGCTCGGATCGCGCAAATCCTCGGCGAAGGTTGCGGCGGTGTAGTCGTAATCACGCTCCATTTGCGTGCCTTCGCCGGCAAGCACCGAGATGGAAAGGCTGTGCTGGGATCGGGCGCGAGTCTTGGCGAAGCCGGTACTGGTGACAATCGCCGCGCGGCTCAGGGCCCAGGAGGCGCTGGCGCCTTCCGAGTTGGTGACGCCTGTCACGGCGAGGGCGGCCTCCTCGGTGGCCGCGGCCCGCTCGAGAAGCGCTTCCATCGACGGCTCGCCAGCCTCGCAACTGTCGACATCTGACACATCGGTGGCGAGCATGTCGGGATCGGCAAGTCCGCAGTACGGATCTTCCGGCACGACGCGGGCCATCGCGGTGGCTCGCTCGGCGAGTTCATCCAAGGCGGCTGGCGTCAGATCCGAGGATGACGCGATGGCCTGACGCTTGCCGATGAACACGCGCAGACCGACGTCGCTGGCTTCGGAGCGCTCGATCTGCTCCTGGCGGCCAAGCCGATAGGTGAACGACAGCGCGCGACTCTCGACCAAAATGGCGTCGGCGGCATCAGCGCCGTGGGTTTTTGCTCTGTCGATCAGGTCGGACAGCAAGGTGAGAGTGCGTTCATTGTGGGGCATGGCATCGGTCATGGCGGTCCCGGAGATCTTGGTGCATGGCGGAAGCGGCGATGCTGATCCCGTATCGGACCAACACGCCGAACGACAATTCAAGCATAGCGAATGCGTGCTTTTATGGCATTGATCGATTGCCACGGCGGAATATGCAAACGATATTACGATATCGGCGGCACATTCGAAGAATTCGGCCGAACCAGCCGTCTTCGCCTGTTGCCTGGATGCCGGGAAGAAAAACAGCCCTGTCAGTAGGAGCGTGTTCCGCACAGTCATGTCAAGAAGCTCGAGCAGCACAGCAACCACCCTTTCGGCAAGCGGACGCGCCCCGCGTCGGATTGTCGAGTCCGCCGTGGTCCGGTTCGCCGGCGACTCTGGCGACGGTATCCAGGTTACGGGCGGCAGGTTCGCCGATGTGACCGCCCTGGCCGGTAACGACCTCGCCACCTTCCCGGATTTTCCGGCCGAAATCCGCGCCCCTGCCGGCACCACCTATGGCGTATCGGCGTTTCAGATCAACTTCGGCGCGCGACGGATCCTGACGGCGGGCGATGCCGCCGATACTTTGGTGGCGTTGAATCCCGCCGCGCTCAAAGAGGAACTGGGCGATCTCAAGCTCGGTGGGTTCGTCATTGTCGATACCGGCGCTTTCACCGAAAGGAACCTGCGCAAGGCGGGGTATGAGAGCAACCCGCTGCACGACGGCACGCTCGATGGCTTCCGGACTTTGGAAATCGACATTGCGCAGATGACGCTCGATGCCGTCCGCGCGTTTGGTTTGTCACAAAAGGATGCTCTTCGCTGCAAGAACATGTGGGCGCTGGGACTGGTCTACTGGTTGTACGACCGCGATCGGCAACCGACGATCGACTGGCTGCACCAGAAGTTCGGCAATCGGCCGGAGGTCGCCGGCGCGAACATTGCCGCCCTCAATGCCGGACATGCCTTCGGCGAAACGGCCGAGTTGTCCGATAGCGAAAGCGGATACATCGTTCAACCGGCGGAGATTGCGCCGGGTCTCTATCGTTCGATCACCGGCGGGGAGGCGATGGCGTACGGACTTGTGGTGGGAGCCAGCCTTGCGGGATTGAAGCTGGTGTTCGGTTCCTACCCGATCACTCCCGCCTCGCCGCTGCTGCACACGTTGTCGACGTTGCGCCGCTATGGCGTCGTCACTCTTCAGGCCGAGGACGAGATCGCAGCGGTATGCGCCGCCATTGGCGCCTCTTATGGCGGCGCCCTCGGCGTCACCTCGAGTTCCGGTCCTGGCGTGGCCTTGAAAACGGAAGCGATCGGTCTTGCCATCGCGACCGAGCTGCCGCTTGTCGTCGTCAACACGCAGCGCGCGGGCCCATCGACCGGGTTGCCGACGAAGACCGAGCAGTCCGACCTGTATCAGGCCGTATTCGGGCGCAACGCCGACAGTCCGCTTGTCGTGCTTGCCGCGTGCTCTCCGGGCGATTGCTTCGACATCGCAATCGAGGCAACGCGGATCGCGACGAAGTACATGACGCCGGTGGTCGTGCTGAGCGACGGCTATATCGCCAACGCGGCGCAGCCATGGCGAATTCCGGACGTCGCCGCGCTCAAGCCGTTCCCGGTCCGGCATCGCACCGATCCCGAAGGCTTTCAGCCTTACCTGCGGGATGAAACGACGCTGTCACGGCCGTGGGCGGTCCCCGGGACGCCCGGTCTGGAACACCGGATCGGCGGTATCGAGAAGGACTACGACAGCGGGAACATCTCCTACAGTCCGCAAAATCATCAGCGGATGACGGAGGCTCGCGCCGCAAAAATCGCCGGAATCGCCAACGATATCCCGCTGCAGGAAGTGGAACTCGGCAATGAAGGAGGACCGCTCGCGGTTGTCGGTTGGGGATCGACGTACGGTCCGATCGGTCGCGCCGTAACGCTCCTGCGTCAGGAAGGAATCGACGTCGCGCATATCCATTTGCGCTATCTGTGGCCGCTGCCGGCCAATCTTGGAGATCTCCTCGCGAAATACGACCGCATCCTGGTGCCGGAAATGAATTGCGGTCAGCTGCTGACGATACTGCGCAGCCGCTACCTCGTTCCGGCCGAAGGCCTCAACAAGGTGGCGGGCCAGCCGTTCAAGATCAGGGAGATCGAGGCCGCCATTCGGGCTCGCCTCTAACGATACAGGATTCGACGGAAAATGAACGTCATTGCCCCATCTCCGCCCCTCAAGCCGCAAGACTTCGCCTCCGATCAGGAAGTGCGGTGGTGTCCGGGCTGCGGCGACTACGCCATTCTCAAGGCTGTTCAAAAAATGTTGGCCGACGTCGGCGCCAAGCGGGAGGAGACGGTGTTCGTTTCGGGAATCGGCTGCTCATCGCGCTTTCCCTACTACATGAACACTTATGGTTTCCATACGATCCACGGCCGCGCGCCGGCCTTCGCGACCGGCTTGAAGCTCGCCAACCCGGCGCTCGACGTCTGGGTCGTGACGGGCGACGGCGACGGGTTGTCGATCGGCGGCAATCACATGATGCATGCGCTCCGCCGCAACGTCGATTTGCAGATCCTTCTGTTCAACAACGAAATCTACGGGCTGACCAAGGGCCAGTATTCGCCAACCTCCCGTATCGGCACGCGATCGCCGTCGACGCCGACCGGATCTCTCGAGAGCCCGGTGTCTGCCGCGCTGTTCGCTCTCGGCTCCGGCGCCCGGTTTGTCGCGCGTGGAATCGACACGGCGCAAAAGCAGTTGGTCGAGGTGATGAAGCGCGCGCGCGATCATCGCGGCGCGTCGTTTATCGAAATCTTCCAGAACTGCATCGTTTACAACGACAACGTGTTTGGCGACTTCTCCGCCAAGGAGTTTGCGCACGAGCGCCAGATTTATGTCGAGCACAACAAGCCGCTCGTGTTCGGACGGGAGCGCAGGCAGGGTTTACGGCTGAAGCCGGGGACGCTCGACCTTGAAGTCGTGACGATCGGCGAGAACGGCGTGGCCGAGAGCGATATTCTTGTGCACGACGAAACCAGCCGGACCCTGGCGACCATGCTGGCGGCAATGACGCCGCCAATGATGCCGGTTGCGCTGGGGGTGATTTACTGTAGTCCGGCGCAACCCTTCGAGAAGATGGTGTTGGCTCCGATGAGCGAAGGAGGGGAACAACCCACCCCGTCGTCGCTCAATGCCCTGCTTCGCCGCGGTCATACCTGGACCGTCGCCGACTGAAGCGGCGCGCCGGCGGTGCTGCCGTTGCCGGTTAGTGTCGCCATCGTCGGAGCCGGGCCCGCAGGATTTTATACTGCCGAGGCGCTGCTTCAGAAACTGCCCGGCGTTCAAATCGACTTCATAGAAAAACTGCCCACCCCCTACGGGTTGATTCGGGCCGGGGTGGCGCCCGACCATCAGACGACCAAGAATGTCGCGCGCAAGTTCGAGCAGACCGTGCGCCGCGAGAGCGTTACGTATTTCGGCAATGTCGAATTGGGTCGGGATGTCCAGCTCGCGGAATTGCAGGAGCTTTACGATGCCGTCGTCCTCGCCGTGGGGTCGCTTGGCGATCGCTACATCGGCATTCCCGGCGAGGACAAGGAGGGCGTCTACGGATCGGCTGTATTCGTTGGCTGGTACAATGGCCATCCGGATTTCCGCGACCTCAATCCACACTTCGATACCGCTGCCGCTGTCGTCATCGGTAACGGCAACGTCGCGCTGGATGTCGCGCGAGTGCTCGTCAAGACTCCGGCCGAGATGGCCACGTCGGATATCGCTCCGTATGCGGCGGATGCGATCTACGCCTCGCCGCTGACCGATGTCTACCTTGTCGGCCGGCGTGGACCTCTCGAGGCAAAGTTCACGAATGTCGAATTGCGGGAACTGGGCGATCTTGCCGACGCCGCGCCTGTCGTCGATTTGGCGGATCTTCCCGCCGAAGCCCGCCCGGCGACCGGCAAGAGCGGACGGCTCCAGGAAAGAAATCTGGCGACTTTTCGTCAGTTCGCAGCAGCCGGGCCGTCTACGAAGCGAAAGCGCGTGCACTTTCGCTTCAACGCCTTGCCGCGCGAGATCCTCGGAGACCGTTATGTTAAAGGCGTCCGCTTCGAGCGCTCGCGGGTGGACAACGGACGCGCGGTCGGTATCGGCCAGTATGAAATCATCCGCTGCGGGCTTGTCGTTATCGCCATCGGCTATCGCGTCATACCGATCCCGGGTGTGCCGTTCGACTCGGATCGCGGTCTGATCCCGAATGTGGAGGGGCGGGTCGCTCCCGGACTCTATGCAGTCGGCTGGGCCAAGCGGGGGTCGAGCGGCGTCATCGCCACCAATCGCCCCGATGGCGTTACGTGCAGCGAACAGATCCTCGCCGACGTCGGCCTCGTGCAAGAGCGGGAGAAGAAACCAACAGCGCTCAAGGAGGAGAAGCCGGGGCGGGTGGGCCTGGAGCGCTTGCTTGCAAAGCGGGGCGTTCAGGGCGTGAGCTTCGCCGATTGGGAGAAGATCGACGCGGCGGAAGTCGCCGCCGGCGGCGGACAGGCTCCACGACGGAAGTTCACCACGTTGGACGAAATGCTGGACGTCGTTGCCTCGCGGGAGGGCCGACGGTCGAGAGGCGCGTAACGGTCTGGACATCTTCCCGCGTTTCCCCATATCCATGACGTCAATGAGGAAGATTTAACGGCTTGAAGGGCAAGAGCGCGATGAGCGGAGGCCAATACGCGGGAGATATCACGCCGACGCAGGCATGGGAAATTCTCAGGAGCGATCCCGACTCCGTTCTCATTGATGTGCGCACCGATGCCGAATGGGCCTATGTCGGGATTCCCGATCTCAGCGCTGTCGGCAAGCAGCCTCTCCTGGTTTCCTGGGCCCTGTTCCCGAACATGGCGCTCAACCCAGATTTCGCGGCCGATGTCGAGACGGCTGTTGCGGATCGTGATGCGCCTTTAGTGTTCCTTTGCCGTTCCGGCGCGCGCTCGCGTTCCGCGGCGATCGCCATGACCGCCCGCGGCTATAGGACCTGCTACAATATCGATAGCGGCTTTGAGGGCGATTCCGATCCTCAGCGCCACCGCGGGACGGTATCGGGCTGGAAAGTCGAGGAGTTGCCCTGGGTTCAGGGGTAGGCGAGGGTCACCCTAGGCGCATGAATACGACCCGCGCCGCGCCATAGGCGCGTTCGTCCAGGATGTCGTAGCCAGGCGGCGGCGCGAGCGGCTCGCGGGCGCCGACTTCGACCACGGCGACGGCGCCGCTTGCGAGCCAGCCGCGGGAAGCCGCGCCGTGCAAGGCCGGAATGGCGAGCCCGGATTCATAAGGCGGATCGAGAAAGGCGATGGCGCATGGCGCCTCGACGATCCGGGCGGGTGGGGGCAGGCGAGTGGCGTCGAGCTTCAGCAGGACGATCGATCGGGCCTCACCCAAGGCGGCGGCATTGCGACGGATGCCGAGCAGAGCGGCAGGATCACGATCAATGAACGTAGCCCGCTTTGCTCCTCGAGACAGCGCTTCGAGGCCCAGGGCGCCGGCGCCAGCGAACAGGTCGAGAGCGCCAGATCCGGCGAATCCCGTCCATGCGATGCCGTGCTCGAGAATGTTGAAGACCGCTTCACGGACGCGATCGGCGGTCGGCCGCAGGTCGGGCGCGTGAGGCGCCCGGATGGACCGCCCCCGGTGCTTGCCGCCAATGATTCTCAAACCAGGATCCTCACCCCAACAAGCCCTTGCCAAGCTGATCGCGCATCACCTTGCGCGGCACTTCTTCGACGTCGCCGCGCGCCAGGTTGCCCAGCTGAAAGGGACCATAACCAACGCGGATCAGTCGGTTGACCTGCAGGCCGAGGTGCTCGAGCACACGCCGGACCTCGCGGTTCTTGCCTTCCTTGAGGGACAGCGTCAGCCAGCTGTTCGAGCTGCTTGACGTATCGACTCGAGCCTGGATGGGGCCATAGCGAACGTCGCCGATGGTGACGCCCTTGGCGAGGGCGGCGAGGCCCTCGTCGCTGATGGCGCCGAAGACACGAACCCGGTAGCGTCGGGTCCATCCGGTAGCGGGAAGCTCAAGACCTCGCGCCAGAGCGCCGGAATTCGTCAGCAGCAACAGACCTTCCGAGGCAATGTCGAGACGGCCGACGGAGATCACCCGTCCCAGCTCTTTTGGCAACCTCTCGAAAACTGTGGGCCGACCTTCCGGATCACGATGAGTCGTCATCAAGCCCTCGGGCTTGTGGTAACGCCACAGCCGGACCTGGGGCCGTTGCGGCAGCGGCTTGCCGTCAACGGTGATGATGTCGCCATCGGTGACGGCGCGGGCCGGAGAGTCCAGCGTTTGGCCATTGACCGCGACTCTGCCCTGCATGATCCAGCGTTCCGCTTCCCGGCGCGAGCACAGCCCGACGCGGGCCATGACCTTGGCGATCCGCTCGCCGCCATCGTTGTCGCCGCTCGTTGTCATGAGGTGGCGCGCGCCGCGTCGACGAAGGCGGCGAAGATCCGTATGTCGCCCTCGGAAATCTCGAACTCCGGGTGCCACTGAACGCCCAGGCAGAACCGCTTCGCCGGCGCCTCGATGCCTTCAATCACCCCATCGGGAGCGACGGCATTGACGATAATGTCCTCCGTCACATCGCCGGCGGCTTGATGATGAGCGCTGTTGACCGCCATTTCGTCGCACATGACGATGCGCCGCAGCAAGGTGCCGTCGCGCACTGCTATCTTATGGCCCGGCTCGTTGCGGGGGTTGGGTTGCTCATGAGCGAGCGCGCCTGGAATTTCTTCCGGGATG